>WGBO01000001.1 GCA_015494295.1 Gammaproteobacteria bacterium
CGGGCGAAATCGAGCCGCGATTGCGGCGACTCCAGCATTTCCTCCACCGGGCGCGGACGCGCGATACAGTGCCCCTGGCCATAGTCCACGCCCAGCGCCGTCAGCCGGTTCCTGATTTCGGCGCTCTCGATGAATTCGGCAATGGTACGCACCCCGACGGCGTGGCCGATATCGTTGATGGCGCGCACCATGGCGGCGTCCACGGCGCTCACCGTCATATTGCGGACGATGCTGCCGTCTATCTTGATGTAGTCGATCTCCAGCCCTTTCAGGTAACCGAAAGCACTCAGGCCGCTGCCAAAATCGTCCAGCGCAAAACGGCAGCCCAGCGCCCGGAGGCGCTTGATGGCCGCGCCGATGCTGCGCAGATTGGAAATGGCGGAGGACTCCGAAATCTCGAAACAGATGCGCTGCGGCGGGATCGCGGCCGCCTCGATCTGCCGCTCCAGGAAATCCACGAAACCTGCGTCGATCAGCGAGGTGCCGCACAGGTTGATGAGAATGCTGGTGTCCTCGGCAAGCAGCGCGCTTTGATCCAGCAGCCGCATCACCGCCTCGACCACCCAGCCGTCGATGCGCGTCATCAGGTGGTAGCGCTCGGCGGCGGGCAGGAACGCCATTGGCAGGATCTCGCTGCCGTCGCGGCCGCGCATGCGCAACAGGAACTCGCAGTGCGCCGGCTGCCCGCCCCGTTCCCCCGCCAGCGCGACGATCGGCTGATAGAGGAGATAGAAACGTTCCTCGTCCAGCGCGCGGCGGATCTCCGTCACCCAGTCCATCTCGCCACGCCGCTCGGCGACTTCCTCGTCGCTGGGCTCGAACAGGTGCACGCGGTTGCGGCCAGCGTCCTTGGCGGCATAGCAGGCAATGTCGGCCGCGCTCAAGAGCTCCGACACCGAATGACTTTGCGGCGTGATGGCCACCACGCCGATGCTGGCCCCAATCTCGAAACTGCGTTCGCCGTACAGGAAACGGAAACCGCGCACCGCGGAGCGAATGTTCTCGGCAATGCGCACCGCCTGCTCGGCGCTGCAGTGCGTCAGCAGCACGCCGAACTCGTCGCCACCGAGACGCGCCAGCACGTCGGCCTCGCGCACCTGGCGCTGCAACAGGGAAGACAACTGGCGCAACAGTTCGTCGCCGGCGCTGTGACCACACACGTCGTTGACCACCTTGAACTGGTCGAGATCAACGTAGCACATGGCATGGTGCAGACCCGATGACTGGGCGCTGTCCACCAGGCGTTCCAGTTGCGCCTCGAACTCACGCCGGTTGAACAGGCCGGTGAGCGGATCGTGGCGTGCCTGGAAGGACAGTTGGCGGGCCAGCTTGCGGGCCTGGCCGACGTCGTGGAACACCATCACCACGCCACCCAGCGTGCCATCGGGCGCGCAGATCGGCGCCGCTGAATCGGCAATGGCGATCTGCTCGCCATCGTGGCGTTGCAGCAGCTTGTGGCTGCCCTCGGCGATGCGCTCGCCGCTGGCCAGGCACTGGTCCACCGGGTTGGCGAGCAATTTGCCGCTGTCCTCGTCGACCAGCCGCATGATCTTGCCGAGCGGTGTGCCACGGATCTCCTCCAACGGGCAACCGAGCAGTTCCTCGGCGATCGGGTTCATGTACTCGATGCGGCCCCTGGGATCCGTGGTAATCACGGCGTCGCCGATCGAATGCAGGGTGACCTCCGCCTGTTCTTTCTGGCGTTGCAGCGCCTGCTCCGATTCCACCGCCCGCGCCAGCGCCTCGTGCAGTTCCTCCTTCTGCTCGCGCGCGTAGTCGAGCGCCTCGTTGATGAAACGGCCGAGGTAACCGAACTCGTCGTTGCGGGTCTCGTCGAAACGCACCTGCTCGCTGCCCGAGGAAAATGCCTGCGCCGTGCCGATCATGTCGCGGAAAGGCTTGCTCAACACGAGATCGAGCACCCGTTGCAGCACCAGCCCGAACAACAGGAACAGACCGCCCATGCCCAGCAGCAACTGCTTGCGGCTCTCGGCCACCTGCAAGTCGATCGAGGGAAGGTAGAGCGTGACGCTGGCCGGACCGGCCGCCCCGCGGCCGTCACGGCCCAGCCACACCGGCCGCGTGTACTGCATGGCCTCGTCGGGGATACTGCCGTAGTTCAGCTCGCGCCCGTTCACGCCGACGCGCAGACCGCGCACGATGCCGGACGCGGCGCGCAGGCGTTCGGCCAGTTCACCGAGCCCGTCCAGGTCGGCAACCGGCTGTTCGAGGAATTCCTGGTAGAGGCCGGCCATGAAACGGTCGACGACGGCCTGCTGGCGCTGGATGATCTGATCCTCGCGCCCGTTGAGCATGACCATCACCACCATCAGGCCGATAACCACCATGCCCCAAAAGACAATGCCGGTTACACGAACCGGCAAGGTACGAAAATTTCTGGCATTCCCTTCTGTCATAACGGATCCGCGGCAGCCGCGCAACGGTCGGCTGATTCCTTTCATATAAAGCGGCCGGCATGGCCCGAACTTTATGCGCACCGCGCTGCCGGCCAGCCGTGGCCCGGCGCCGATCAGATTCTCCGCCAGCGCGTCCCTTCGGCGGTATCCTCGAGTTCGATGCCCTGCCCGGCCAGCAGATCGCGAATCCGGTCCGCCTCGGCCCAGTCGCGGCGCTCGCGTGCCGCCTGCCGCTGGGCGACGAGATCATCTATGATCGCGTCATCGCTGTCATCCCCGTCACTTGTCTCGCCGCGCAGGTAGACGTCCGGGTCGGACTGCAACAGACCCAGGCGGCCGCCGAGCTGGCGCAGGGTCGCCACCAGCGCATCCAGTTGCGGGTCGCCGGCGTCGCGGGCGCGGTTGATGGCGCGCGCGAGATCGAACAGCACCGCCAGCGCCTCGGGGGTGTTGAAATCGTCGTTCATGGCCGCGTCGAAGCGCTCCACGTATTCCGCAACCGGCCCGGCGCCGGCGTCCGGTGAACTGCCGCGCAACGCGGTGTAGAGGCGTTGCAGGGCGCCACGCGCCTTGTCCAGGTTGTCGTCACTGTAGTTCAGCGGGCTGCGGTAGTGGCTGGCGAGAATGAAGTAGCGCACTTCCTCGGGCTGGTAACGCGCCAGCACCTCGCGCACGGTAAAAAAGTTGCCCAGCGACTTGGACATCTTTTCCTTGTCCACCTGCACGAAGCCGTTGTGTATCCAGTAATTGACAAAGTGCTCGCCGGTGGCGGCCTCGGACTGCGCGATCTCGTTCTCGTGGTGCGGAAACTGCAGGTCCATGCCGCCGCCGTGGATGTCGAAATGCGCGCCCAGGCACTCGGTGGACATTGCCGAGCACTCGATGTGCCAGCCGGGCCTGCCCTCGCCCCAGGGCGAGGGCCAGGCCGGCTCGCCCGGCTTGGCGGCCTTCCACAGCACGAAATCGAGTGAATCGCGCTTGTCCTCGTCGACGTCCACGCGCGCGCCGGCGCGCAGGTCCTCCAGTTTCTTGCCCGATAACTGTCCGTAGTGCTCGAAGCGACTCACCGAGTAGTAGATGTCGCCGTTCTCGCCCTGGTAGGCATAGCCCTTGTCCAGCAATTCGCCGATCATTTTCAGGATGTCGTCCATCGACTCGGTGGCGCGCGGTTCGAAGTCCGGACGCAGCACGCCAAGCGCATCCGCGTCCTCGTGCATGGCGGCAATGTAGCGCTCGGTCAGCGACTCGATGGTTTCGCCATTTTTCCGGGCCCGGAGGATGATCTTGTCGTCGATGTCGGTGATGTTGCGCACATAGGTGACCTCGTAACCGAGGGCGCGCAGGTGGCGCACGATCACGTCGAAGACCACCAGCACCCGCGCGTGCCCGAGGTGGCACAGGTCGTACACGGTCATGCCGCACACGTACATGCGCACCTTGCCCGGTTCGATGGGGACGAACTTTTCCTTGCGGCGTGTCAGGGTATTGAACAGTTTCAGCATTTAGCCAGGGCTCCAGGGTGCTGCGGACGTGACCGCTTGTCGAACGCCCGACCGCCGGGCGCAACCGGCGGCATGGTAACAAAAATTGGTCAGTCGCGCGGAAACCGCTATGATACGCGCTTCGAAAGGGAGTCCCGCCATGAAATACATCACCAGAATCCTGTTCGCCACCCTGCTGACGCTGGTCGCCGGCGCCCACGCCGGCAACACCGGGGCCGCCGCCCGGACCGACAAGGTGGTCGTGCACATGCAGACCAGCAAGGGCGAGATCGTCCTTGAACTGGACCCGAAACGGGCCCCGGTCACGGTCGCCAACTTCGTCGAGTACGCCAAGGCCGGCTTCTACGACGGCACCATCTTCCACCGCGTGATCCCCGGCTTCATGATCCAGGGCGGCGGTTTCGAGCCGGGCATGGTCAAGAAAGCCACCCGCGCCCCGATCCGCAACGAATCGCGCAACGGCCTGCGCAATACCGTGGGCACCATCGCCATGGCGCGCACCCGAAACCCGGATTCCGCCACCGCCCAGTTCTTCATCAATACCAATGACAACCCCGCGCTCGACTACCCCTCGCAGGGCGGTTATTGCGTGTTCGGCAAGGTCGTCGAGGGCATGGACGTGGTACGCGCCATCGAAAAGGCAAAACGCGGCCGGCGCGGCATGTACGGGGACGTGCCGGTGGAAGACATCATCATCGAGAAGGTGACGGTCGAGTAAACCCGCCCGCCCTGTCGTACACACCCGCTTTATCCAGGAGAAACTTTCAATGAACGTGCGCATGCAGACCAACAAGGGCACCATCGTGCTCGAACTCGACGAGGAAAAGGCCCCCGTCACCGTCGCCAACTTCGTCGAGTACGCCAGATCCGGCTTCTACGACGGCACCATCTTCCACCGCGTGATCCCGGGATTCATGATCCAGGGCGGCGGCTTCGAACCGGGCATGTCGCAGAAGAGCACCCGCGAGCCGATCAAGAACGAGGCCGACAACGGACTGAAGAACGAGCTGGGCACCATCGCCATGGCGCGCACCCCGGACCCGCACTCCGCCACCGCTCAGTTCTTCATCAATGCCAAGGACAACGGTTTCCTCGATTTCACCGCGCCCAACCCGCAGGGCTGGGGCTACTGTGTGTTCGGCAAGGTGGTCGAAGGCCTGGACGTGGTGCAGGAGATCGAGAAGGTCGCCACCGGCAACAGCGGCCCCCACCAGGATGTCCCGGTCGAGGACGTGATCATCGAGAAAGTGACCGTCGAAGACTGACCCGCAAGGCGCCTCCCCGCAACGGGGAGGCTTCCCGCCCTTGAGCACCCTGTTCATTTCCGACCTGCACCTCGACGCCTCGCAAGCGGCGCGCGTCGACGGCTTCATCGACTGGCTCGACCGCCAGGCGGGCAGGAAGCACCACATCTACATCCTCGGCGACCTGTTCGAGGCCTGGATCGGCGACGACGACGATGCGCCCCCCGGCCCGGCGGTGCGCGCGGCGCTGGCGCGCTGCAACCGCGCCGGCACGGCGGTAAGCCTGATGCATGGCAACCGCGACTTTCTCATCGGCGAGGCCTTCCTGGCCGACAGCGCTTGCCGCCTGCTGCCGGATCCGACCGTCGTCGACCTGTACGGCCGTCCCGCCCTGCTCATGCACGGTGACCTGCTGTGCAGCGACGACCACGACTACCAGCGCATCCGCCGTCAGGTGCGCGACCCACACTGGCAACGCGACATTCTCTCCCGCCCGCTGGCCGAGCGACGCGAACTGGCGCGGCAGGCGCGCCGCCAGAGCCGCCTGTCGATGCTGGGCAAAAGCCGGGACATCATGGACGTGAACGCGGACACGGTGGCCGAAACGGTCGCCCGGCATGGCGTGGACCTGCTGATTCACGGGCATACCCACCGACCCGCCATCCACCCACCAGCGCCGCCGGAACGCCGCTTCACGCGCGTGGTGCTGGGCGACTGGGGCGACAGCGGCAGCCTGCTGCGGGTGACGCCGCAGGGCGGGCTGACACTGGAAACGGTGAGTCTCTAGGGCGCGCCGTCCGCCGGCGCGGGCGCCAGCGGCTGGTAGGTCTCGTAGTCGGCGGGCAGGTCGAACAAGGCGTCGTCGACCGGCACATCGCGCGCGTAGCGCAACAGTTGCCGGTGCGCGCCGTCCGGCGACCAGGTCACCACCGGCACGCCGACGCGCACATCGAAATCACCCGCATACAGGTAACGCGCCTGGAAACAGGGCGTGACATATTCCGCCGGCGTGTTGCCCTTCGAACGCTGCTGCTGGATGGCGAGCACATCGGCGAACTCCTCGAATGCCTGGCGCGCATCGTCCAGCAACCCCTCCACCACCACGCTGGAGTAACAGGTTTTACCGCCGGCGCGCAACTCCAGGGTGGTGGACGCCTTGCCTTCGAGACGCGGCGCCTCGCGGTCGTGGCTGCGCCGCACCTCGATCTCCAGCGCCCCGGGCGTCTGCTCGGGCGTGCCGCGACCGTCGATATTGAGAATGGTGCGGGTGTCCTCCACCACGTTGTAGATCTGTTTCGCGCGCCGGTCCAGCAGCACGAAGTCCACGCTGTCGTCACCCTGGTCGGAGCGCAGGTAGCGATCGGTGACGATATAGCGGACCTCCCAGGGATCGTTGCCCGCCTCCTGCTCCATGTACCAGAGCACCGTCGCGCGCGTCTCCGCCTGCGTCACGCCGCCCGCGGCCAGCGACAGGCACAGGCCGATCCATAGCGGCCAGCCCGCCAGCCGCCTTCCATCCCCGGATACTTTCATGCTTTCACCTGCCCTTCTGTCCTGACATCGATTCGAGATACCGCAGTTCACTGTCGCTGAACCCGGCACGGCGCCGCGCCTCGCGGTGGAACGGCGGTCGCACCACGCCACGCATGTACTCGTCCAGCAGGTCGGTAAATGTCCGCTCGGGGTCGAGCCGACGCTGCGCGCACAGATAATGGAACCAGCGGGTGCCGATCTCCACGTGGCCGATTTCATCGCGCAGGATGATGTTCAACAACGCTACCGTTTCATTATCGCCGACCTTGCGCAGGCGCTCAATCATTCCCGGTGTCACGTCCAGACCGCGCGCCTCCAGCACCCTCGGCACCAGCGCCATGCGCACCAGCGGATCGTGCGCGGTGCGCCCGGCGGTCGCCCACAGGCCGTCGTGGGCATCGAGGTCGCCGTAGGCGGCGCCGAAAGCGGCCAGCCGTGCCTGCAGCAGGCCGAAATGATAGGCCTCCTCGGCGGCGACCCGCGCCCAGTCCTGGTAGTAGCGCGGCGGCAGGCCGCGAAAACGGTATACCGCGTCCCAGGCCAGGTTGATGGCGTTGAACTCGATATGGGCGATGGCGTGCAGCAGCGCGATGCGCCCCTCGCGGCTGGCGGGGCTGCGGCGCGGCAACTCGCGCGGCGCCACCAGGACCGGCCGCGGCGGACGCCCGGCGTCGGCGAAGGGTTCCGGCTCGTCCCGCGAGCTGAAGTCCAGCGTGCCTGCCAGCACCGCGCTGAACGCCTGCCGGGTCAGCCCCGCCTTCTGCCCGGGGTCGGCGCAGTCCAGGCAGCGTTTCGCCCACGCGAACAGGTTGTCGGGCGCGCGCCCGTTCATGCCGGTTTCCATGCCAGCACGATATCACGCACGTTGGTGCCGGTGGGGCCGGTCGACACCAGGTCGCCGCCTGCCGCCAGGAAAGTGCCGGCGTCCGCGGCCGCCAGCGCCGCGCCCGCCTCCAGGCCCTCCCGCCCGCCACGCGCCACCGTGCCGCCGTCCACCAGCGCCCCGGCGTCATCGGTCGGCCCGTCGCGGCCGTCGGTGCCCAGCGCCAGCAGGTACCAGTCCTCGCGGCCCGCCAGCTCGATGGCGGCGGCCAGCGCCAGTTGCTGGTTGCGCCCGCCCCGGCCCGCCCGCTCCGGCAGGCGCACCGTGGTTTCACCGCCCCACAGGTGCAGGCCGGGCGCGGCGGCGTCAAGTTCCGCCACCAGCCGGCGCCCCGTGGCCGCGGCGTCGCCTTCCAGTTCGGGTTCGTGGAAGCACACCGACAGGCCCTGTTGCCGCGCCGCCTCCACCAATGCCTCGCAGGCGCTGCGCAGGTTCGCCAGCAGGCGATGTTCCGGGGCCGGCCGCGTCGGCGCGGCCGGCTCGGGGGCTTGCGCCAGCGCCTCGCGCAGCGGCGCCGGCATGGCCGCCAGGTCCGGCAGACCGCGCTGTTCGGGCGGACGCGGCCAGAACGGCCCGGAACCGATCACCGCGGGGTCGTCGCCGCGCACGTCGGAGATCGTCCATACCCGCACCGGCCGTTCGCCGGTTCGGGCCAGCAGACCGCCGGCCTTGATGCGCGACAGGCGCTGGCGCACGGCGTTGACGGCGTGGATATCGAGACCGCTGCCGAGCAGCCAGCGGTTGATGTCGCGCAAGGTGGCGGCGTCGATGCCTGGCACCGGCACCTCGACCAGGCTGGAGGCACCGCCGGACAACAACACCAGCAACGGCCCGCGGCCGGACTCCAGCCACTGCAACAGGCGTCGGCCGGCCGCCAGGCTGGCGGCGCCGGGCAGGGGATGGTCGCCGCTCAATGCCTCGATGCGCGCGTCGGGCGGCGCGCCGACCGCCGACCACGCTCCTGCCGGCGCGATCAGCAGCGCCCGGCACAAGCGCTCGCCCAGCGCCTCGCGTGCGCCTTCCAGCATGGCGGACGCCGCCTTGCCGATCGCCAGCACGTCGAAAGCCAGGTCCGCGGGCAGGCTGCCGGCGTGCAGCTTCACCAGCCGGTCGCCGCGTACCGCGTCGATGGCGCGGGCGGCGAGAGCGAGCATAATCTTTCTTTTATTTTTCATTTATAACAGCATGTTATGAGGTGTTTTCAGATTGTACCGGAGGATTGCGAGCGGGGCCTTTTTGACACCCCGGGCCGCATTGGGCATGCTCGGATCAAACCATCGAAGGACAAGCCGATGACACAACAACATGTCCTCGAAATCTATGAGCCGTATGAGTACACAGGCCAGAACCCGCTCACGGCAGAAGGCATCGCGGTCATCCCCGGCCCCTCGCGCGAGCGCTACTACCTGCTGCGGATCGCCAGCCCGTTCGAGTACGAGCACCAGACGGTTACCCAGTTCGTGGTGATGCCACGCTACAACGGCGACAAGATCGACCGCGCGGTGTCCAGCACCTGTACCGTCAATATCGCGCGCGTGCCGGACGGCGTGGATCTGTCGGACAAGCCGGAACTGACCTTCGACGACTTCCTGCGCTGGGGGGTCGGCAAGATCAGCGTGAACCTGGATCACTGAGCGCGCCGGCGCGGCCGCGCGTCAGCCGGATCGAACCGCTGACCTGGACACTGATACGACTGCTGCCCTGCTCCACGGCGGGCGGGGCCACCGCGGCGGCCGTTACCCGCGCGCTGCTCTCCAGCCGCACGGGGACCACCGGGGGGCGGCCCGCGCCACCGATATTCACGTCGAGCAGGCGATAGCCCGCGGCATTCAGGTTCGAGGCGATCATCGCGGCCCTGCGGCTGAACGCGCGCAGGGCCTCGGCGATCAGCTCGTCTTCCACCTCGGCGCGCCGTTGCGGTGACACCGAAAACTGCATCGACTGTATCTGCAAACGTTCCTGCAGGTGCCCGGCCAGCGCACTCAGCGCCTCGACGTCGGTCGACTCCAGCCGCAGTGACTGGCTGGCGCGCCAGCGCGTGATGCGCTTGTTCTCGTAAACCGGGTAGGTCCGGTAAGCCTGGGTGGAGGCTGTCACGGCGGGCACCGCCCGCGCCTGCTCCAGCGCCCATTCCATATCGCGGTTGAGCGCGTCCGCCAGCCGCGCCACGTCACGCGCTTCGGCCTGCGCCTGCACCACCACCGTCATGCGGTCGTTCTCCACCTCGCGCCCCGCTTCCACGCGGAAACTCACCCGGTCGCCCGCGGGCGGCTCGCCGGCGTGAGACACCGCGTTCCACAGGCTCGCCAGCAACAGGGGAAAGAAAACCACCACCATGCGCTTGTCCATGTTTCCGCTCCTCTAGAGTCCGCGCCGCAGGTCGTCGATCAGATCGTCCAGCGTTTCCAGACCCACCGCGACGCGCACCAGTCCGTCGGAAATTCCCGCCTCGGCACGCTGTTCCGGCGTCAGGCGCCCGTGCGTGGTGGTTGCCGGGTGGGTGATGGTGGTCTTGGCGTCGCCGAGGTTGGCGGTGATGGAACAGATCCGGGTGCTGTCGATCAGCTTCCAGGCTGCCGCCTGCCCGCCCTTCACCTCGAAGGAGACGATACCGCCGTAGCCGCTCTGCTGACGGCTGGCCAACTCGTGCTGCGGGTGTGAGGCCAGGCCCGGGTAATGGACGCGTTCGACGTTCACCTGGTCCTGCAACCATTCGGCCAGCGCCTGCGCCGAGGCGCAATGCGCCTTCATGCGCAGCGACAGGGTCTCCAGGCCTTTCAGGAACACCCAGGCGTTGAAAGGGCTCATGCTCGGCCCGCAGGTGCGCAGGAAACCGTACACGCCCTCCCCGACCAGATCCCGGGCACCGACCACCGCGCCGCCGACGCAGCGCCCCTGGCCGTCGAGGTACTTGGTCGCGGAATGGATGACAATGTCGGCGCCGAGCGCCAGCGGCTGCTGCAGGGCGGGGGTACAGAAACAGTTGTCCACCACCAGCAGGCAGTCGCGGGCGTGCGCCAGGTCGGCCAGCGCGCGGATGTCGGCGACCTCTGTGAGCGGGTTGGACGGCGTCTCCAGGAACAGCAGCCGGGTTTCCGGCCGTATCGCCGCCGCCCAGGCGTCGACGTCGTCCTGGGCCACGAAGGTGGTCTCGATACCGAACTTCCGCAGGAAGTTGGTGAACAGCAGCGTGGTGCTGCCGAAGATGCTGCGCGACGACACCACGTGGTCGCCGCTTTCCAGCAGGCCCGCGCAGGTGGCGTAGATGGCCGACATGCCGGAAGCAGTGGCCACGCAGCATTCGCCGCCTTCCAGCGCCGCCAGCCGCTCCTCGAAGGTGCGCACGGTGGGGTTGGTGAAGCGCGAGTAGATGTTGCCGGGATCCTCGCCGGAGAAGCGCGCCGCCGCGGCGGCGGCCGACTCGAACACATAGCTCGAGGTCGGAAAGATGGGTTCGGCGTGTTCGCCTTCCGGAGTCCGGTGCTGACCGGCGCGTACCGCCAGCGTTTCCAGTCCCGGTCTCCTGTCGTCGTGGTCAGGCATGGCCTGCTCCCTGGGTGTCAAGCGTTGTTGTGCAGCTCGATGACTTCGTGGTCGGCGAGGCGGCGGTCCTGCTTGGCGGAATCGCAACGCAGCCTCTCGATATGTTCGAGATAGGCGCTGTCCACGCCGCCGGTGACATACTCGCCGGTAAACACCGAACAGTCGAACTCGTGGATGTCCGGGTTGCCCTTGCGCACCGCCTCGATCAGGTCGTCGAGTTCCTGGTAGACCAGCCAGTCGGCGCCGATCTCGCCGGCCACTTCCTCGACACTGCGGCCGTGTGCGATCAGCTCATCCTTGGTCGGCATGTCGATGCCGTACACGTTGGGATAGCGCACCGGCGGCGCCGCGGAGGCGAAATACACCTTGCGCGCGCCGGCATCGCGCGCCATCTGGATGATCTGCTGCGAGGTGGTGCCGCGCACGATGGAATCGTCCACCAGCATCACGTTCTTGTCGCGAAACTCCAGGTCGATGGCGTTGAGCTTCTGGCGCACGGACTTCTTGCGCTGCTGCTGGCCGGGCATGATGAAGGTGCGGCCGATGTAGCGGTTCTTGATGAAGCCCTCGCGGTACTTGATGCCCAGGCTGTTGGCGAGCTGCAGGGCGGCGGTACGGCTGGTGTCCGGAATGGGGATCACCACGTCGATGTCGTGCTCCGGGCGCTCACGCTGGATCTTCGCCGCCAGCGCCTCGCCCATGCGCAGACGCGCCTTGTACACCGACACGTTGTCGATGATGGAATCCGGGCGCGCCAGGTAGACGTGCTCGAAGATGCAGGGCGCGTAACGCGGCGTCTCGGCGCACTGGCGCGTGGCGATACTGCCGTCGTAGCCGAGAAACACCGCCTCGCCGGGACGCACGTCGTCGATGAGCTCGAACCCGAGCGAATCGAGCGCCACGCTCTCTGAGGCCACCATGTAGTCGAAACCCTCGCCGTTCTCGCGGCGGCCGTACACCAGCGGCCGCACGCCGTAGGGATCGCGGAAGGCGACGATGCCGAAACCGGTAATCATCGCCACCGCCGCGTAGGCGCCCTGGCAACGTTGGTGAACGCCCGACACCGCGGCAAACACATCGTCGGCGTTGATGCGCAGCTTGCCGCGCCGCTGCAGTTCGTGCGCGAACACATTGAGCAGCACTTCCGAATCGGAATCGGTGTTGATGTGGCGCAGGTCCTCGCGGAACAGGTTCTGCTTGAGCGCCTCGGCGTTGACCAGGTTGCCGTTATGCGCCAGCGTAATGCCGTAGGGCGAGTTGACGTAGAAGGGCTGGGCCTCGGCGGAACTCTCGCAACCGGCAGTCGGGTAGCGCACGTGGCCGATGCCCATCTTGCCGCGCAGGCGCAGCATGTGGCGGGTATGAAACACGTCGCGCACCAGCCCGTTGTTCTTGCGCAGGTAGAGCTGGCTGCCCTCGCAGGTCATGATGCCGGCGGCATCCTGTCCGCGATGCTGCAGGATGGTCAAGGCGTCGTAGATCGACTGGTTGACCGCGCCATTGGAAACGATACCGACTATGCCACACACGAGACTGACCCCTGATTACTGAAATTGAATCTTTTCGGCGATGCCGGCGGGCAGGAAACTGCGCAGCCACATCGCCATGTCCTGGAAGTGCGGCAGCAACAGCGACTCGCTCCACCAGGGGTCGCGCGGCACCGCGGTGAGGCCCGCGAGCATCACCAGCACCGACACGATCACCACTCCACGCGCCACCCCGAACACCACGCCCAGCGCCCGGTCGGTCGCGCTCAGACCGGTTTTCTCGACCAGCAGGCCGACCAGGAAGCCGACGATGCCGCCGGCGATCACGGTGCCCACGAACAGGATGATAAAGGCCACCGCGCCGCGCACCGAAGGGGTGTCGATCCAGCGGTCGAGGTACGCGCCCAGGTCGTTGAAGAACAGCATCGCGATCCACAAGGCGGCGACCCAGCTCGCCAGCGACAGCGCCTCCTTGATGAAGCCGCGCCACAGGCTCAGCAACGCGGATACGGTGATGATCGCGAGGATGAAATAGTCGACCCAGATCAAGCGAAAACCTGCATATGTTTCCCGGGCCCCGTCAGGCCGATGCGGTACAAGCGGTTATTTTACTCGAAGGACGGCGGCGAAGGCGAACACTAAATCAGCGCGCCGACAACACGCGTCCCTTGTGACCGAAACGCTCGGCGAGCTGCTTGCGCGCCTGCTCGGCCTCGCCGCGTTCCAGGAAAGGACCGACGCGCACCCGGTAGCGGGTCTTGCCCTCGATGCGCGCCTCCTCCACCTGGGTGGCGAAGCCACCCTTGCGCAGCTTGTCGCGCAACGCCAGCGCGTTGGCCTTGCTGGACAGGCTCACCACCTGAACCACCCAGGCATCGACCACGGCCGGGGGCACGGATGAAGCTGTGGCGGGGGCCGGCGTGGCCGCCGGGGCAGGTTGTTCCACGGCGGGCGGGGCAGACTCGGCGGCGGCCGCCGTCGCGGCTTCCGGCGACGCGGCGGGCGCGGCGTCCGGCTCCGCCTTGTCGTCGACGGGCGGCGCAACCGCGTCACTGACGATGGCGCGCAGCGCCGGTCCGGGCTCATCCCCGGGCGGGAAAGGTTCCAGCGGCAGCTCCGGGGCCAGCACCTCGGGCTCGGGCATTTCGCCCATGTCGGGCACCAGGGTACGATCCGGACCTTCCAGCAACATGGGGATGAAGATGACCGCCAGCGCCACCAGCACCACCGCGCCGACCAGCCGCTGTTTCAGGTGATTGTCCATTCCAGTTGTCCCCTCAGTCGAAGGCCGGGCCGAGCGTGGCCCATTCCGCCACCGTGTAAAAAGAACCGCAGACCAGGATACGGTCGCCGCGCCGGGTCCGCCGCGCGAGCCGCGCGCCGGCCTCGCGCACCGAGGCGCAGGACTCGACCGGCGCGCCGCTGCCGCGCAGCGCGGCCGCCAGCGTTTCCACGTCCAGCGCCCGCGCGACCGGCAGCCCCACCGGGTACCAGTGGTCCACCTGTGACTGCAGCGCGCCGATGAAGGCGGCCACGTCCTTGTCCGCCATCATGCCGATCACCGCGTGGGTGTCGCCGCGCAGCGGACGGTGCCGCAGGGCGTCCACCAGCGCCAGCGCGGCCTGGGCATTATGGGACACATCCAGCACCTGTTCCACCGCGCCGGGCACGATCTGCACCCGCCCCGGCAGCTCCACCCATTTCAGCCCGGCAACCACCGCCGACTCCCCAACCGGCAAACGTTCGTGCAGACATTCCAGCGCCGCCAGCGCGGTGGCTGCGTTGGCAAGCTGGTGAACGCCCGGCAACCCCGGCCAGGCCAGTTCCTGGTAACAGCCGGCGACGCCCTGCCAGTGCCAGCGCTTGCCGCTGTGACGCACGAAGAAATCCTCTCCCAGCACGCGCAGCGGCGCGCCGACGGCAGCGGCGGCCTCGCGCAGACTGTCGGGCGGAGCGGCGTCGCCGCAGACCGCCGGGCGACCGGCGCGGAATATGCCCGCCTTCTCGGCGCCGATCGCCTCGCGGGTATCGCCCAGCCATTCGGTGTGGTCCAGGCCGATGCTGGTCACCACCGCCACGTCCGCGTCGACGATGTTCACCGCATCCAGGCGGCCACCCAGGCCGACTTCCAGCAACGCCACGTCCAGCGGCTCCGCGCCCATGATGTCCAGGGCAGCGAGCGTGCCGAACTCGAAATAGGTCAGGGAGTCCTCACCGCGCGCCGCGTCGATGCGGGCGAACGCCTCGCACCAGCGCGCGTCGGCGACGCTTTCCCCGTCGATGCGCAGGCGCTCGTTGTAGCGGAACAGGTGCGGCGAGGTATAGCAGCCGGTCCGGTAGCCGGCGCGGCGCAGGATCGATTCCAGCATGGCCAGCGTGGAACCCTTGCCGTTGGTGCCGGCCACGGTGATGACCGTCGGCGCCGGACGCAGGCAGCCGAGCCGGCGCGCCACCGCCGCCACCCGCTCCAGGCCGAGGTCGATGGCGACCGGGTGCAGGGTCTCCTGCCAGGCCAGCCACTCGGAAAGGGTCCGAAAACGCGTCACGACGACCGACCGCGGCAGCGCGGCGACTCAGCGCGCGGCGGAACTAGCCGCTGATCGGCGCATGATGGGTGAGGATGGCGAGCATCGACGCCACCCGTTCGCGCATCTCGCGACGGTCCACGATCAGGTCCAGGGTGCCGTGTTCGAGCAAAAACTCGCTGCGCTGGAAGCCTTCCGGCAGGGTCTCGCGCACGGTCTGCTCGATGACACGCGGGCCGGCGAAACCGATCAGCGCCTTGGGCTCGCCGATATTGATGTCGCCAAGCATGGCGAGGCTGGCCGACACGCCGCCCATGGTGGGGTCGGTCAGGACCGACACGAAAGGTATGCCGGCACGCGACAGGCGGTTAAGGGCAGCGCTGGTCTTGGCCATCTGCATCAGCGAGAACAGCGCCTCCTGCATGCGCGCGCCGCCGCTGGCGGAAAAGCACACCAGCGGGATATTGTGGTCGTAGGCGCTGTTGGCCGCGCGCACGAAACGCTCGCCGACCACCGACCCCATGGAACCACCCATGAAACCGAATTCGAAGGCCGCCGCCACCAGCGGAATGCCTTTCACCTGGCCGCGCATGGCCACCAGCGCGTCGGTCTCGCCGGTGGCTTTCTGCGCCGCCTTGAGGCGGTCGATGTATTTCTTGCTGTCGCGGAACCGGAGCGGGTCGGAAGGCTGGACCCCGGCGCCGATTTCCTCGCGCGGTTCCGGGTCCAGGAACAGGTCGAGACGCCGCCGCGCGCCGATGCGCATGTGGTGGCCGCACTTGGGACACACCTCCTGGTTGCGTTCCAGCTCGGCGCGGTACAACACCGCGTCGCAATCCGGGCACTTCGACCACAGCCCTTCCGGCACGGTGCGTTTTTCCTTGTTTTCGGTTCTGATGCGCGACGGCATCAGCTTTTCAAACCAGCTCATGTCTCGATACCTGTGTACAGCTTCAGTTTACCCGCCCGGACGCTTCAACCGGCGTCCATCGCCGCGCGCATTTCCGCGATCACGCGCGGCGCCTCGGCGGGAATGCGTTCCGGCTCGTCCGCCAGCTCGGCAATGCGATTGACCAGCGCGCTGCCGACCACCACTGCATCGGCCACGCCGGCCACCTGCGCGGCCGACTGTGCGTCACGGATACCGAAGCCGACGCCCACCGGCAGGTCGGTATTGGCGCGGATCTGGTCGAGCTTCTCCTTCACCGCCTGCACGTCCAGGCGGTTGGCGCCGGTGACGCCCTTGAAGGAGACATAATAAAGGAAACCGCCGCCGTTGTTCGCCATCAGGCGGATACGCTCGTCGCTGCTGGTGGGCGCGGCCAGGAAGATGGGATCGATATGCTGCGACTTGAGGGCGGCGACCAGTTCGCAACCCTCCTCCGGCGGCAGGTCGACGGTCAGCAGGCCGTCCACGCCGGCCTCGCGGGCGGCGGCGGCGAAAGCCTCGTAGCCCATCACCTCCACGGGGTTCAGGTAACCCATCAGGATCACCGGGGTGTCGCCGTCGGTGGCGCGGAATGCCTTTACCATTTCAAGCACCTGGCGCAGGCTCACGTGGTGTTTCAGGGCGCGCTCGCAGGCGGCCTGGATCACCGGGCCGTCGGCCATCGGGTCGGAGAACGGCACGCCCAGTTCCAGCAGGTCGGCGCCCGCCTCCACCAGCGCGTGCATCAGCGGCACGGTGACATCCGGCTGCGGGTCGCCGGCGGTGATGTAGGGGATCAGCGCGGTGCGCCCGCTGGCGCGCAGGCTGTCGAAGCGGCTGGCGATGCGGCTCATACCTCGATGCCCTCCAGCGCGGCCACGGTGTGTATGTCCTTGTCGCCGCGGCCGGACAGGTTCACCAGCAGAATCCGGTCCTTGTCGAGCGTCGGCGCCAGTTGCCTGGCGTAGGCGAGCGCGTGGCTGGATTCCAGCGCCGGCATGATGCCTTCGCAGCGGGTCAGTTCGTGGAAGGCGTCCAGCGCCTGCTCGTCGGTGACGGCAACATACTGCGCGCGCCCGCAGTCCTTGAGCCAGGCGTGCTCGGGACCGACGCCCGGGTAGTCGAGGCCGGCCGACACCGAATGGGTCTCGATGATCTGGCCGTCGGCGTCTTCCATCAGGTAGGTACGGTTGCCGTGCAGCACGCCGGGCCGGCCCGCGCACAGGGGCGCGGCGTGGCGGCCGCTGTCGATGCCCTCGCCGCCACCCTCGACACCGTACATGGCCACATCCTTGTCGTCGATGAAGGGGTAAAACAGGCCGATGGCGTTGGAACCGCCGCCGACGCACGCGATCAGCGCGTCCGGCAGCCGGCCGACCTGTTCCAGCATCTGCGCCCGCGCCTCGCGGCCTATAATGGCCTGGAAGTCACGCACCATCGCCGGGTAGGGATGCGGCCCGGCCACGGTGCCGATAATGTAGAAGGTGTCGTCCACATTGGTGACCCAGTCGCGCATGGCCTCGTTGAGCGCGTCCTTGAGAGTCCTCGAACCGGATTCCACGGCCACCACCTCGGCGCCCAACAGGCGCATGCGGTAGACGTTGATGGCCTGGCGCTGGATGTCCTCGGCGCCCATGTACACCACGCACTGCATGCCAAAGCGCGCCGCCACGGTGGCGGTCGCCACCCCGTGCTGGCCGGCGCCGGTTTCGGCGATGACGCGCTTCTTGCCCATGCGGCGGGCCAGCAGCGCCTGCCCAACGGTGTTGTTGACCTTGTGCGCGCCGGTATGGTTGAGGTCTTCACGCTTGAGGTAGATCTGCGCGCCGCCGAGCTGCCTGCTCCAGCGTTCCGCGTGGTACAGCGGGGAAGGCCGTCCCACGAAATGCGCCAGGTCCTGATCCAGCTCGCGCTGGAAACCGGGATCGGCGCAGAAGGTCTCGTAGGCCTGGCGGAGTTCCTCCAGCGGGCCCATCAGGGTCTCGGCGACGAACCGTCCGCCGTACGGGCCGAAATGCCCGTCGGCATCCGGTAACCCGGTCAAGTCACTGCATTGTGTCGCCACGTGCTACACCTCGTATGAATGCTTCAATCTTTTCCGCCGACTTGATGCCCTTGTCGACTTCCACGCCGCTGCTGACGTCGACCGCCCACGGGCGGGTCAGGCGGATCGCCTGCTCGACATTGTCCGGCGTCAGGCCGCCCGCCAGGATCGCCGGCCGCTCGCCGATGGCAGGCATGCGCGCCCAGTCGAAGGCCACGCCGCCACCGCCATGGATTTCCGGCTGCCAGGCGTCGAACAGGAAGCCGCTGGCGTGCGGGTGGGCGGCGATGGCGGCTTCCGGGTCCAGGTCGTTCTTCATGCCGATGGCCTTGATGTAGGGCCGCCCGTGGCCCTCGCACTGCGCCGCGGACTCGCTGCCGTGGAACTGCAACAGGTCGACCGGCACCTCCGCCAGCACTTCGCCGACCTGCTCGCGCGTCGGGTTCACGAACAGGGCCACGACGCTGACGAAAGGCGGCAGTTGCGCGCAGATCCGCGCCCCCCGCTCCACCGTGACGTGGCGCGGGCTGCGCGCATAGAACACCAGGCCGATGGCGTCGGCGCCCGCGCGCGCCGCCGCCAGCCCGTCCTGCTCGCGGGTAATCCCACAAATTTTGACACGGGTTCGCATGGGCTTCATCCGGCACGGCGCAACAAGGCGCGTATCCTACCAGAAACGGCGCAGTTGCGGCGATTTGACCACCCGGGCGCCGGGAAACTGCCGCCCGCCGGCCGGCCGCGCAGCACCCGCGCCTTGAATACCCCCGCGGCGAGCTCCATATGCGTGGTACGCGCTCGCCGGCTGTCGCGGCGAACCCGCTTCACCCGACACAGCGACGAGGATCCCATGAACCAGAGCAACTTCAAGGTCGGCGGAAACCGTAAACCGGAAATCGAGATCAACAAACCGGGACCGCGCAAATTCTGGCAGCGTCCGGACTTCACCCTGTGGCTGTACGTCGTGTTCCTGCTGGTGTCCTTCTATACCTGGCAGGGTTACCACGAGGTGCGCCAGACGGAAATCCCCTACAGCGAGTTCCTCAAGCACGTCGAAAACGGCGAGGTCGCGGAAGCCATCGTTACCGACAAGTTCATCAGCGGCACCCTGACCCTTACCGACGCCAGGGGCGAACCGAAGCGTTTCATCACCGTGCCGCTGTGGAACAACGAGCTGGCAAAGGAGCTGGAACAAAAAGGCGTGAAGTACACCGTGCGCCAGGGCGACAACTGGCTCACCAATTTCTTCTTCAACTGGGTGT
Organism: Gammaproteobacteria bacterium; assembly: GCA_015494295.1. Taxonomy (GTDB): domain Bacteria; phylum Pseudomonadota; class Gammaproteobacteria; order DSM-19610; family DSM-19610; genus Thiogranum. The sequence continues at coordinate 19,366 of WGBO01000001.1, forward strand.
TGCCGTTCGGCCTGCTGTTCCTGCTGTGGGGATGGATGGCCCAGCGCATGGGCGGCATGGGGCGCAGCTTTCTCAATATCGGCAACAAGGTGCGCATCCATTCCGAGGACGACGTCAAGGTAACCTTCGACGACGTGGCCGGCGCCGACGAGGCCAAGCAGGAACTGGCCGAAACCATCGCCTTCCTCAAGGACCCGGCGCGCATCCAGCGCCTCGGCGGCCACATGCCCAAGGGCGTGCTGCTGATGGGGCCGCCGGGCACCGGCAAGACCCTGCTGGCGCGCGCCGTGGCGGGCGAGGCAGGCGTGCCCTTCTTCAGCATCAGCGGATCGGAATTCATCGAGATGTTCGTCGGTGTAGGCGCCGCGCGCGTGCGCGACCTGTTCGAGCAGGCACGTCAGAAGGCGCCCTGCATTATTTTCATCGACGAACTGGACGCCATCGGCGGCGCGCGCGGCATGGGACCGGCCATGGGCGGCCACGACGAACGCGAACAGACCCTCAACCAGTTGCTCACCGAAATGGACGGCTTCGACTCGTCCGCCGGCGTCGTGGTCATGGCGGCCACCAACCGGCCGGAAATCCTCGACAAGGCGCTGATGCGGGCCGGCCGCTTCGACCGCCAGATCGTGGTCGACAAGCCCGACCTGGAAGCCCGCGTGGCAATCCTGAAAATCCACACCCGCGACATGAAGCTGGCCCCCGACGTGGACCTGCGGGTGGTGGCGCAACGCACACCGGGCTTCGTCGGCGCCGATCTCGCCAACATCGCCAACGAGGCCGCCATCCACGCGGTGCGGCTGGACCACGACGCGGTAACCATGGCCGACTTCGAGGCCGCCATCGACCGCATCATCGCCGGCCCGGAAAAGAAACACCGCGCCCTGAGCGCGGAGGAAAAGGAACGCGTCGCCTTCCACGAATCCGGTCACGCGCTGGTGGCGGTGACCGTGCCGACCGGGGAGCCGGTGCACAAGGTTTCCATCATTCCGCGCGGCGTGGCGGCCCTGGGTTACACCCTGCAACTGCCGGTGGAGGAAAAATTCCTGTCCACCGTCAGCGAACTCAAGGATCAGATCGCCATCCTGCTGGGTGGCCGCGTGGCCGAGGAAATCGTCTACGGCGACGTCTCCAGCGGCGCTTCCAACGACCTTGAGCGCGCCACCGAGATCGCCCGCTCCATGGTCACCCAGCTCGGCATGAGTGAAACCCTTGGGCCGCTCACCTTCGGCAAGCGCCAGCAACTGGCTTACCTCGGTGTACAGCAGGAAGAACGCAACTACAGCGACGACACCGCGCGCCAGATCGACGAGGAAGTCCGCGCGCTGGTGGACGAAGGGCAGCGCCGCGCACGCGACATCATCGGCTCACGCCGCTCCGCGCTCGACGCACTGGCGGCGCGGCTGCGTGAGAAGGAAGTCATCGACGGCGAGGAAGTCGAACGGGTGATACGCGAAGCGCTCGGGGAAGCGGGTGACGGAAACGCGCCACGGCCAAACGAGGGCTGAGCCGCGCGGCGGCGTCAGCCAAACACCGGCATGAAACCCCGCGCGGGCAGCCCGAACCGCGCCGGATAGCGCACCCCCACCAGGTACAGGCCATCCGCGGGGGCGGTCACCCCGCCACGCGCCCGGTCGCGGTGTTCGAGGATTTCCCTGGACCAGGCCGGCGCCTGATCGCCCCGGCCGATGGCCATCAGCACGCCGGCGATGTTGCGCACCATGTGGTGCAGGAAAGCGTTGGCCTCGATATCCAGGTAGATGAACTCGCCGTGGCGATTGAGTTCCAGCCGGTGCACGGTGCGCACCGGACTTTTCGCCTGGCAGGCCGTGGCGCGGTACGAGGAGAAATCGTGTTCGCCTACCAGGTGACGCGCACCGGCCCGCATGGAAGCCACGTCCAGCGCCGCGTGCGACCAGGTCACCCGACGCCGCAACAGCGCGCTGGGCACCTCGCGGTTCAGGATCACGTAACGGTAGCTGCGCGCCTCGGCGGAAAAGCGCGCGTGGAAATCCTCGTCCACCGGCCGCACCCACGTCAGCGTGACGCCGTCCGGCAGATTGGCGTTGGCGCCCAGCAGCCAGGAACGTTCGCGGCGTTGCGCGGTGGTTTCGAAATGCACCACCTGGTGAGTGGCGTGGACACCGGCGTCGGTGCGCCCGGCGCAGAACAGCTGCACCGGGTGGTCGGCAACCTTCGACAACGCCGCCTCCACCTCGGCCTGCACCGATGGCGCGTGCGGCTGACTCTGCCAGCCGGAAAACCCGGCGCCGTCGTATTCCACTCCACAGGCGATGCGCATGTCTTGTCCGCTAGCTGTCCAGTTGGGGAAACCGGCAGACGCGAAGACACCGGCTGCGCGACATCATACCGCCCGGAGCCACCGCGCCGCCAGACGCTTCATTTCCCCGCCCCCGGTATCACCATCCTCGATTTCAATGGGGGGAGCAGGCTCGAATGAAACCCACGCCAATGAAAAAGGGGGCGGTTGCGACCGCCCCCTTTCCGGGTCATGTTACTTTGCAAAGCCCGCCGGTCAGGCGATCTGCTCCATGATGCCGCGAGCCTCGTCCTTCTGCTCGTCGTTGCCTTCCTCGATGACTTCGTCGAGGATGCTGCGCGCGCCGTCGGGGTCGCCCATGTCGATGTAGGCGCGGGCCAGGTCGAGCTTGGTGGATACCTCGTCGAGATCGGCCAGCTCGCCGTCGCCGCTCCCGGCTTCGGCTTCCTCCTCGCCAAGGTCGAGGCTGTCGAGATCGAAATCAAGGGTGTTTTCCTGCTCGATGGCGTCGGGTTCGACGCTGTCCATGTCGATATCCAGTTCCGGCGCCGTCGCCTCGGCGCTCTCACCCGCCTCGGGAGCGGCGTCGGCGTGGACGCTGTCGGCATCCTCTCCGGCGCTGTCCTTGTCCATGTCGAAGGACAGGTCGATATCGAAGTCGAGTCCTTCATCCTCGTCGGCAGCGGCCGGCTGGCTGTCTTCCGCGGATTCCGGCGCCGCGGCATCGGCGGCGTCCGTCCCATCGATGTCGAAATCGACCTCCTTGTTCAGCGAGTCCATCGCCTCGGGCGCGGCCTCGTCCGCGGGGCTTGCCGCGCCGCCAGGCTGGTACATGGGGTTGTCGGGGCTGAGTTCGCGGCCCATTTCGGCCACCTTCTGCCACAACGGATCCTCGCTGTTCTCGAGACGCGCCAGGATCAGTTCGGCGTGTCCGTCGAAAGCGGCCTGGTTCCTGGATGCCAGGAATACTTCCAGCATCTTGAGGTTCAGGTCCTCGTTTTGCGGATCCTTCTCCAGGGCGTCGGCAATCAGATCCTCGGCCTGCTGGAAACGGCCGTAGGCCAGGTAGACATCGGCCTCGGCGAGCGGATCGGCTTCACCGTCGGTGCGCGTGGAACCCATGTCGCTCACTGCAAACTCGGACAGCAACGAAGACTCGGGCGCCGTGCTCTCCTTGCCCGACGCTGCGGTGACGATCTCGCTGTCGGAACCGGCGGCCGCCTCGTCGCCCGACTGCAGGATGCTCTCCTGGAATTCGGTTTCGACACTGCGCTTGCGGCGCAGACCGAAGAAGGCCAGCAGCGCCAGTACCGCGCCGCCCGCACCCAGCCACAGCGGATTGTTGAGCAGGCGTTCCACGAAACCCGGAGTGGTAGCCGTCTCCGGCACCAGTGGCGCCGTGACGACCGGGGTTTCATCCGGTGTTTCCACGGGCGTGCTGTCCACGGCGGGCGCGGTATCCACGGACGCCTGTCCGTCCGGCGTCTCATCGACGACCGCAGGCGCATCCGCTTCGGGCGCGATCGCCGTTTCGGGCGCAACGCCGTCCACGACGGATTCGTCCACGGGCGCGGTTCCCGTGTCCACCACGTCGGCAGCGGTTTCCGCGCCAGCATCGGCAACGGCCTCGGCGGCCGCTTCGACAGATGCGTTGTCGACACTATCCGCCGGCGCCGCTTCCAGGCCAGCCTGGGCCTGCAACTGCGCCAGCGCGTCGTCCTTGAGCTGGATCAGCCGTTGCATGTTGCGAATCTGTTCCTCGAGCACCGCCAGGCGACCCGCCATCTCCTCGCTCTGGCGACGCTGCGCTTCCAGCGCCTCATTGGCCATGATCAGGTCGCGTTGCAGGGCTTCGAGTTCGGCGCCGTCACTCTCGGCGCTGCCGGTGGCGCTCGCCGCACCGCCACCCTCGGGGGCGACCAGTTGCAGGCTGGGTTCGGCCGCCGCGGTCACCGCCGGAGTGCCGGCGGGCGCGGAGACGGGTTTGCTCACGGCATTGTCGGCCGCGGCGCCGCCACTGCGCGCCGCGCGCCATTCGGCATACTGGGCGCGGGTGATGCGGCGCGCCTCGGCGCGGCTCACCGCGGTCAGTTCCTCGCGCGTGGGCACGCGCAGCACGTAGCCCGCCTTGAGGTTGTTGATGTTGTTCCCGACAAAGGCCTCGGGGTTGGCGCGCAACAGGCCGAGCATGGTCTGCTCCACGCTCACGCCGGTATCGGGCCGGACCCGCTGGGCAATTTGCCACAGGGTGTCGTTGCGGCGCGTCGGACCGTACTCACCCGGTGCGGGCCGGGCGACGGTATGCGACATGCGCCCGGTATGGCGCACCCGCGGCTGGGCCGCCACCGGCGCGGACTGCACGGGCGGCGACTGGACCGGCGCCACGCGCGCGGCCGGTGCCTGCACGGCCGGGGCAGCCGCGGGCATGGTGAGCGGCGGGTCGACCAGCACCGTATATTCACGCAACAGGCGGCCCTTGCTCCAGGAAATCTCGAGCAGGAAATCGAGGAAAGGTTCGCGGATCACTTCGCGGCTGGTAATCAGCACCACCGGCTTGCCGCTGTCGTTGCGGGTGACGTTGAATTTCAGCCGGGAGAGGAACAGCGGGCGGTCGATTCCGGCCTTTTCGAAGACCTCCGGCGGCGCCACGTTGACCTTGAGTTCCTGAAGCTCCGCGTCACTGGCGGAAAGCAGCTCCACCTCTGCACTAAGCGGTTGATTCAACGCCGATTTCAGCTCGATATCGCCGAGTCCGAGTGCAACCACCTTTCCCGTGGTCAATGCGCCCAGCATTGCCATTGCCAAGGCCGATTTCCTGAACATAAAGGTCCCCTTTTATCCCTCGTTCGCATCCACGCGCGAACCCGGCCGTTCTCCCGACCGGACCAAGTGCATCCACCGGCAGCCGAACCCCCTCCGAACAGGCCTGCTCAGAGGTGGTTTTTTACCAGCAATTCAGCAATCTGAACACTGTTAAGGGCTGCCCCTTTGCGCACATTATCGGCGACCACCCATAAATCTAAACCTCTTGGGTGCGAGATATCTTCACGAATGCGGCCCACATACACCGGATCGTGGTTGGCGCCCTCGGTGACGGCGGTGGGATAGCCCCCGTCGGCGTGCTCGTCCATGATTTCGATTCCCGGCGAACGCGCCAGCAGCTCGCGGCACTGCTCGGCGGTCATTTTCTCGCGGGTCTCGATATGCACGGCCTCGGAATGCCCGTAGAACACCGGCACGCGCACCGCGGTGGGATTCACCTGGATGCTGTCGTCGCCCATGATCTTGCGGGTCTCCCAGACCATTTTCATTTCTTCCTTGGTATAGCCGTTGTCCTGGAACACGTCAATGTGCGGCAGCACGTTGAAGGCGATCTGCCTGGGGTAGACACTCGCCTTGACTTCCTTTGCATTCAACAGGTTGGCCGTCTGGCTGGCCAGCTCCTCGATGGCCTCCTTGCCGGTCCCGGACACCGCCTGGTAGGTGCAGACGTTGATGCGCTCGATGCCCACGGCGTCGTGGATGGGCTTGAGCGCCACCAGCATCTGAATGGTGGAACAGTTGGGGTTCGCGATGATGCCGTGCGCCTTGTAGTCGGCGATCTTGTCCGGGTTCACTTCCGGCACCACCAGCGGGATCTCGTCGTCATAGCGGAACTGCGAGGTGTTGTCGATCACCACACAGCCGGCCGCAGCCGCCTTCGGCGCGTACACCTTCGATATGGATGCACCGGCGGAAAACAGGCCGATCTGCGCCCTGGAAAAATCGAATTCCGCCAGGTTCTGCACGGTGAGCATGCTGTCGCCGAATTTGACCTTCTTGCCGGCGGAACGCTCGCTGGCGAGCGCATACACCTCGCCAACCGGGAACTTGCGCTCGGCGAGAATATCCAGCATCACTTCCCCGACCGCGCCGGTCGCGCCGACCACGGCCACATCGAATGTACGACTCATAACTGACTCCTGATTCCTGACAACTGTACTAGTCGAGCGCCGCCACCACGGCGTCGCCCATTTGTGCGGTACCCACGCTGGCCTGACCCTCTGCGGCAATGTCCGGCGTGCGCAGCCCCTGGTCCAGCACCTTGCCCACCGCCGACTCGATGCGGTCGGCGACCTCGCCCTGCCCGAAGCTGTAGCGCAGCATCATCGCCACCGACAGGATGGTGGCCAGCGGGTTGGCCACGCCCTGTCCGGCGATATCCGGCGCCGAACCGTGAATGGGCTCGTACATGCCCTTGCCGTCCGCGTCCAGCGAGGCCGACGGCAGCATGCCGATGGAACCGGTAAGCATGGCGGCGGCGTCCGAGAGAATGTCGCCAAACATGTTGGTGGTCACCATGACGTCGAATTGCTTGGGCGCGCGCACCAGCTGCATGGCGGCGTTGTCCACGTACATGTGGCTCAGTTCCACGTCCGGGTAGTCCTTCGCCACCCGCTCCATCACCTGACGCCACAGCTCGGTCACTTCCAGCACGTTGGCCTTGTCCACCGAGCACAGGCGCTTGCCACGCTTGCGCGCGATTTCGAAGGCGGAACGGCCGATGCGCTCGATCTCGGATTCGCGGTAGACCAGCGTGTTGAAACCTTCCTTCTCGCCGTTGTCGAGGGTACGCACCCCGCGCGGCTGGCCAAAATAGATGCCGCCTGTCAGTTCGCGCACGATCATGAGATCCAGGCCGGACACCACCTCGGGTTTGAGCGTGGAAGCCTCGGCGAGCTGCGGGTAGAGAATGGCCGGCCGCAGGTTGGAAAACAGCTTCAGCTCGGCGCGCAAGCCCAGCAGGCCCTGCTCGGGCCGCAGCGGCCGCTCCAGCGCCTCGTACTGCGGGCCGCCGACCGCGCCCAACAGGATGGCGTCTGCGGCACGCGCCTGCGCCAGGGTGTCTTCCGGCAGCGGGTGGCCCTTGGCGTCGTAGGCGGCGCCGCCCACCAGGCCCTGCTCCAGTTCCACTTCAAGACCGTCGGCGCGCAGCCGGTCGAGTACCTTGACCGCCTCGGCGACGATCTCCGGGCCGATGCCGTCACCGGGAAGAATGAGTATTTTTTTCATATCGTTTCAATCCTGAGTCAAAAAACAACCGCCGGGACGCAAAGGCCGCGACTGGCGTCCTCTGCGTCCCGGCGGTTCACGATCAAACATCCTCCGAAAACAGCCACGGCGCTTCCTGCCGGCGGCGCTGTTCGTAGGCGCGGATATCATCGGCGTGCTGCAGGGTCAGGCCGATGTCGTCGAGGCCGTTGAGCAGGCAGTACTTACGGAATTCGTCCACCTCGAAACCGATCGTCTCGCCGTCCGGGGTGGTGATGGTCTGCGCTTCCAGGTCCACGGTCAAGCGGTAGCCCTCGCGAGCTTCCACCGCTGCAAACAACCGGTCCAGCACGTCGGCGTCCAGCACGATGGGCAGCACGCCGTTCTTGAAACAGTTGTTGAAAAAGATATCCGCGAAGCTGGGCGCGATCACCACCCGGAAACCCGCGTCTTCCAGCGCCCATACCGCGTGCTCGCGCGAGGAGCCGCAACCGAAGTTCTCGCGCCCGAGCAGGATGCTGGCGCCCTGGTAACGCGGCTGGTTCATGACGAAGTCCGGATTCGGACGCCGCTGGCTGTGATCCTGGCCCGGCTCGCCGGGATCCAGGTAGCGCCAGTCGTCGAACAGGTTGGGACCGAAGCCGCTGCGCTTGACCGATTTCAGGTACTGCTTGGGGATGATGGCGTCGGTATCGACGTTGGGTCGATCGAGCGGCATCACCAGTCCGTCGAGAGTCGTGAATTTTTCCATGTCGCTATTCGCCTGTCGTGTGATTCAGAGCAGTTCCCGGGCATCGACAAAATGCCCGCTGACCGCCGCGGCCGCCGCCATCGCCGGGCTCACCAGGTGGGTGCGTCCACCGGCGCCCTGGCGTCCCTCGAAATTGCGGTTGGAGGTCGAGGCACAACGCTCGCCCGGTTCCAGCCGGTCGGCGTTCATGGCCAGGCACATGGAACAGCCCGGCTCGCGCCACTCGAAGCCGGCCTCGATGAACACCCGGTCCAGGCCTTCGGCCTCGGCCTGCTGTTTGACCAGGCCGGAGCCCGGCACCACCATTGCCTGGCGCACGTTGTCCGCCACCTTGCGGCCTTTCGCCACAGCGGCGGCGGCGCGCAGGTCCTCGATCCGCGAGTTGGTGCAGGAACCGATGAACACCCGGTCGATACGGATGTCGGTAATTGGCGTGCCCGCTTCCAGGCCCATGTAGTCCAGCGCCTTGCGCATGCCGCTGCGCTTCACCTCGTCACTCTCGGTGGCCGGATCCGGCACCACACCGTCCACCGGCACCACCATTTCCGGCGAGGTGCCCCAGGTCACCTGCGGCCGGATGTCTTCCGCGCGCAGGGGCACCACCCGGTCGAACTGCGCATCCGGGTCGCTGTGCAACTGGCGCCAGCTTTCGATGGCGCGCTCCAGCATCTCGCCCCGCGGCGCAAACGGCCGGCCACGCACATAGTCGATGGTCTTGTCGTCCACCGCCACCATGCCGCAACGCGCGCCCGCCTCGATGGCCATGTTGCACAGGGTCATGCGTCCCTCGATCGACAGCGACTCGATGGCGCTGCCGGCGAACTCGATGGCATAACCGGTGCCGCCCGCGGTGCCGATCTCGCCGATGATGGCGAGCACCACGTCCTTGGCGGTCACACCCGGACCAGGTTCGCCTTCCACGCGCACCTGCATGTTCTTCGACTTCTTCTGGATCAGGCACTGGGTGGCGAGCACGTGCTCGACTTCCGAGGTGCCGATGCCGAAGGCCATGGCGCCGAACGCACCGTGGGTGGAGGTGTGCGAATCGCCGCACACCACTGTCATGCCCGGCAGGGTCGCGCCCTGCTCGGGGCCGATGACGTGCACGATGCCCTGGCGTGGATCGTCCATGTGAAACTCGGTAATACCGAAGTCCCGGCAATTGCTGTCCAGCGTCTCCACCTGGATGCGCGCCACCGGATCGCTGATGCCGGCCACGCCGTCGCCACGGTCGATCGTGGGTACGTTGTGGTCGGGCACCGCCAGCACCGCGTCCGTGCGCCACGGCTTGCGTCCCGCCAGCCGCAGGCCCTCGAACGCCTGCGGCGAGGTCACTTCATGAACCAAGTGCCGGTCGATATAGATCAGCGCCGTGCCGTTGTCATCTTCGCGCACCAGGTGCGCGTCCCATAACTTGTCGTAGAGTGTCTTGCCGCCCATGGTTTCCTCCTGACTGTGGCGCAATGCTACGGCGCGGCAATAAATAACTCCAATTCATATTTTTCATATTTTGAATTAATATATGGAATATGGACATTGCCTCGATCCGCGCTTTCCTGGCGGTCGCCGACGCCGGTTCCTTCTCCGCCGCGGCCGAACGCCTGTTTCTCACCCAGCCGGCCGTCAGCAAGCGCGTGGCGGCGCTGGAGACGGAACTGGAGGCGCGCCTGTTCGACCGCATCGGCCGCACCGTGTCGCTCACCGAAGCCGGCCGCGCGCTGCTGCCGCGCGCGCGCGCCATCCTGGTGGACATCGAGGACAGCGTGCGCGCCATCACCAACCTCAGCGGCGAGGTACGGGGCACGTTGCGCTTCGCCACCAGCCATCACATCGGCCTGCACCGCCTGCCGCCGGCGCTGAAGGCTTTCACCCGGCGCCACCCCGAAGTACGGCTGGATATCCGCTTCATGGATTCGGAAGCAGCCTGCCTGGCGGTGGAACACGGTGAGCTGGAACTGGCTATCGTCACCCTGCCACCACAACCCTCGCCCAGCCTGGCCCTCGACCCGGTGTGGGAAGACCCCCTGGGAATCGTGGTGTCGGAAGACCACCCGCTTGCCGGCCGGCGCCGCACCAGCCTGACCGCCCTGCTCCGGCACCCGGCCATCCTGCCCGCCACCGGCACCTACACGCGCCAGATCGTCGAGCAGGCCTTCCGCCAGGCCGGCGCGCCGCTGGACGTGGCGCTGTCGACCAACTACCTGGAAACCATACGCATGCTGGTGGTGGTCGGTATAGGCTGGAGCCTGCTGCCACTGACCATGCTCGACGGCCAGTTGCGCCACCTGGAAGTGCGCGAACTGCGGCTGGCGCGCACCCTGGGCGTAGTCACACACCGGGAACGCACCCTGTCCAACGCGGCGCGCGCGCTGTGCGCGCTGCTGCACAAGGCAGACGCGGAAAACCGCTGACAAGGCGGGGGATTGGCCTCACTGGCCGCAAAACACGGGGCCGTGATAGACTGTGTGGACGCTCACGAACCACAGGTAGCACCATGTCCGACGTACAGTTCAACACCAAATTGACCGACGAGATCAAGGTTTCGCAGGAAGCCATCGAACAGCTCATCGCGCTGACCGAGAAGGAAGACGCGGTCACCGGCGTGCGCATCTTTGTGTCCGGCGGCGGCTGCGGCGGCATGTCCTACGGCATGACCTTCGTCGAACAGCCCGGCCCCTACGACTGCGTGCTGGAAAACGACGGCATGAACATCTACGTAGACGCCGTGGCCCTGAGCTTCCTCGAAGGCGTGGAAATCGACTTCAAGACCCAGGGGCCGAACAAGAGTTTCGTGTTCAAGAACGTGTTCGCCAACACCGGTGGCACCGGCACCTGCGGCGCCTGCGGCGCGGCGGGCGGCGGCTGCGGCTGATCGCACGACGCTGGCCTACCCACCCCGCCTGCTGCTGGTCGCCCATCCCGGCAGCTATCGCATCGCGCCCTACCTGTTCGCCGCCCGGCGAATGGGGGTCGATACGCTGATCGCCTCGCGCGGCGAACACTCCCTGATCAGCGAAGTGCAGCACGGACTGCACACCGACCCGGACGACCACGACAAGGCCCTGCGCGACATTGTCGCCCATGCGCGCAAAACACCCTTTGCCGGCATACTCGGCAGCGACGACAGCACCGTGGAGCTGGCCGCGCTGGCCGCGCGGGAACTGGGGCTGCCGCACAACCCGCCGGAAGCCGCGCGCCTGTCACGGCGCAAGGACCTCGCCCGCGCGCGCCTGGCGCTGGCCGACTGTCCGGTGCCGCAACACTGTCTCGTCGACCTGGACAAACCGCTACAACGGCAGGCGCGCGCCCTGCCCTGGCCCTGCGTGCTCAAGCCGCTCAACCTGTCGGCCAGCCGCGGCGTGATACGCGTCGACGACAATCGGCAGTTTCTCGCCGCCTGCGAACGACTGCGCCCCATCCTCGCCGAACAGGACGACCCGTTCCTGCGCTCGAACATCCTGGTGGAACGTTATATCGACGGCATCGAGGTGGCCTACGAGGGCTTCCTCCACCGCGGCCGCCTCACCACCCTGACGATCTTCGACAAGCCCGACCCCATGACCGGCCCGTTTTTCGAGGAAACCATCTACGTCACCCCGTCGCAACTGGACAGGGAGGTACAGGCGCGTATCGAGGAAAACGTCGCGCGCGCCTGCGCGGCCTACGGACTGAGCACCGGGCCGGTGCACGCCGAACTGCGCGTCGACGAGCGGGATGCATGGATACTGGAAGTGGCGTCACGCACCATTGGCGGCGACTGTTCGCGGGTGCTGGACCAGGGCAGCGATTTCAACCTGGAGGAACTGGTGATTTCGCTCGCCATTGGCGAACCGCTGGCGAAACGCCCCTCGCAAAAGCCGCGCGGGGTGATGATGCTGCCCATCCGCGAGGGCGGCGTGCTGCGTCGGGTGGAAGGCATCGAGGCCGCGCGCAAGGTGCCGCACATCGAACGCGTGGACATCATCGTGCGCGACGGCCAGCAACTGGTGCCGCTGCCGGAAGGCAACCAGTACCCGGGGTACCTGTTCGCCAGCGCCGAAACGGTCGACCAGGTCACGGAGGCGCTGCGCGCCGCCTGCGACAAACTCAGGTTCGTGATGGCGCCAATGTTGAAAATCGAGGGGATGCCACAGGGACACTGAAACCACCATGGCCGAACCACGGTGGCCGCGCAGCTTATTTCTTGCCGCCGCCCTGCTGGAAACCGGCCGGCAACTGACCGTAGTCGCCTTCGTTGAAGAAGAACCCCAGCATGTGCTTCTCGATCAGGTCGATGGCACGCTCGTCAGCGGTGGTCAGCCCGTTCTCGTTGATGATGGTGGTCAGGCGCTCCAGCCACTTCTTCCAGCCTTCCTTCGACACGTTCTCATAGATCCGGACCCCCAGTTCGCCGGGATGCGGCGGCTTGTCCAGCCCTTCCGCCTCTGTCTTGAGTACCACACACTGCACCATTCTCGTCATTTCTCTTTCCTGAACGGGTTGTCAATCGGTTGAATTCTGCTCGTACTTCTTCAGCAACACGCCGTCGTCACCGCAGCAATCCGCCGCGCACTTCCTGACCTGGTGGATTTCTTCCTCACTGGCGCCGAGGTAGAAGGACACCGGCCGGTTCTCGGCCGCGCAGTCGCAACCCTTGTCATTATACACATAAACATGGGTGAGCCCGGCGCGCCGCGCGGCATCGCGGGCCGCGAACAGGCTGGCTTCCGGGGTCGGCGGCACGTCGGCCAGCCGGTAGGCGGGGAAAAAACGCGTAATATGCCAGGGACTGTCCCTGCCGAGGTTGTCGCGCACCCAGCATGCGATACGGTAGTGTTCCTCCGGGTCGTCGTTCCTGCCCGGAATGATGTTGGTGCGGGTCTCGACGTGAATGCCCAGTTCGTGCGCCTTGCGGATGGAATCCAGCACCTGCCCGACACGCGCCGGCTTGCAGATCTCGCGGTAGAACTCGTCACTGAGGCTCTTGATGTCGGAACACAGCACGTCGATATGGGGCGCCGCCAGCTCCAGCGCCTCGTCAGTAACGAAACTGTTGGAGACATAAACGGTATACAGGCCGGCGCGGTGCGCCAGTTCCGCGGTGTCGATGATGTACTCCAGCCACACCGCCGGCTCCGAGTAGGTAAAGGCGATTCCCTGCACACCGGCGCGCAGCGCGGTGTCGACCAGTGACCGGGGAGGCACCCAGGCCTCGCGCGACTCGCCACGCGCCAGTTCGTCCAGCGCTTTCACGCCCCAGGAGATGTCAAGGTTGTGGCAGCCGCCGCAGCGGAAACTGCAACCGTAACTGCCCACCGACATGACCCTGGTCCCGGGCCGGTAATGACGAACCGGCTTGTCCTCGATGCGGTCGATGTCGATCGACGACAGGATGCCATACGACAGGTTGTACAGCGTCCCGCCACGGTTGACGTGCGCCTGGCAAAAACCACGCTGACCGTGGCCTATCTTGCAACGCCACAGGCAAAGATTGCAGCGCGTGGTGCCGTTGGGGAGTTTTTCCTGCAAGCGGGTCTCTACCAGTTGGTAGCGGGAGGGAGCTGTCACGAATCACCTGTCCTGGTCCGGGTCCGAAAAGGACCGTACCAGGTGAATATACACCAAACCACGGGGCCGGGAAGCGGCAAGTTCAATACCACCAGCAACTGTGTGTAAAGTCCGCCGCCGGTTTCCGATACTATCGGGCGCTTTGACCATGCGGACCACCGTGCCATGAAAACCTTCCGGCAACTGCGCTTCGACAACCACTATGCCCGCCTGCCGGACCATTTTTTTTCGCGGCACCTGCCAGCGCCGCTCGAAGGCGCCAGGCTGGTGCATTTCAACGTCGCGGCGGCCCGGCTCATCGACCTGGACCCGGCCGAGGCCCACAGCCCGGCCTTCGAGGATTTCGCCTGCGGCCGCAAGCTGCCGCCGGACTGCGAACCGATCGCGATGTGTTACGCCGGCCACCAGTTCGGCCAGCTCGTACCGCGCCTGGGCGACGGCCGCGCCATCCTGCTGGGACAGGTCGCCAATGACGACGGCAGCAGCCAGGACCTGCAACTCAAGGGCAGTGGTCCGACCCGCTACTCACGTGGCAGCGACGGGCGCGCGGTGCTGCGTTCCACCATCCGGGAATACCTGTGCAGCGAAGCCATGCACGGCCTCGGCATCCCCACCACGCGCGCACTGTGCCTGGTCGCCGGCGACGAGGAAGTGTACCGCGAACAGATCGAGACCGGCGCCATGCTGCTGCGCATGGCGCCCGGACACATCCGCTTCGGCAGCTTCGAGTATTTCTACTACGCGCAACGTTACGATGACCTGCGCACCCTGGCCGACTACACCATCGACCGTTACTTCCCCGAGCTGCGCGAACAGGCCAACCCTCCACTGGCCCTGCTGGAACGGGTCATCCACGACACCGCGCAACTGATCGCCGCCTGGCAGGCGGTCGGCTTCTCGCACGGCGTCATGAACAGCGACAACATGTCGATTCACGGGATTACCCTGGACTATGGCCCGTTCGGCTTCCTCGACGCCTACGACCCTGGCTTTATCTGTAACCACTCCGATCACGGCGGCCGCTACGCCTTCGACCGGCAGCCGGGTATCGGGCTGTTCAATCTCAGTTGCCTGGCGCAGGCGCTGCTGCCATTGATCGATCCACAACCGGAAGCCGCCGCGGAACTGGCGCGCGACGCACTCGGTCGTTACCAGGCCAGCTTCGACACGGCCTACCGGGCGCGCATGCGGGAGAAGCTCGGCCTGTTCGAAAGCCGGGCCGGGGACGACGCCCTCTGCGACGCCCTGCTCGACGCCATGGCGGCCAACCGCGCCGACTACACGCGCGTGTTCCGTCGCCTGTCGGAAACCGATGGCGCCGGGCGGTTGGGCGAGTTGTTCAGCGACCCGGCGTCCTGCGATGCCTGGCTGCAACGTTACCGGGCGCGCCTGGCGCAGGAACCCGTGGAAGCGGCACTGCGCAGCGAACGCATGAAACGCGTCAACCCGAAGTTCGTGCTGCGCAACCACCTTGCCGAAACCGCGATACGCAAGGCGCGCGACGCCCGCGACTACAGCGAAATAGACCGGCTGATGATTCTGATGCAAGCCCCCTATGACGAGCACCCCGGTTTCGAGGCCTACGCCGGCGAACCGCCGGACTGGGCGCGGGGCATCTCGGTAAGCTGTTCCTCATGACGCGGCGCCGCAAAATACCACCAACTTCTGTGTGTGAAGCGCCGTTCCGTCTTCCTATATGATGGAATCGCCTGAAAGTCCCAGGGGAAACACCCGATTTCAACCATGACCGAACTGAAGCACGTATTCGACGGAACCCGCGAGAACTTTGCACAACTGGTACTCGACAACTCCCGCAAGGGCCTGGTCGTCGTCAACTACTGGAAACCGGGCGCCGGCCCCTGCCTGCGCCTGTGGCAGACGCTCGAAAAGCTGAGCCGTGACTACGCCGGCCGCTTCCTGCTGGTCAACGTCAATACCGAGTCGCAAAAGGCGCTGGCGCGCGATCACGCCATCAACAGCGTGCCGACCCTCAAGCTGTACCGCGACGGCGAAATCATCGATTCAGTGTACAGCGCCCAGTCCGAGGCCTCGCTGCGCGAAGTGTTCGACAAGTACGTGCCACCGGCGCCCGACAGCGACATCGCAGCGGCCATCCAGCTCTACCAGCAGGGCCGCGTCGACGACGCCCTGCTGAAACTGGTCGAGGCCGGCATCCAGTCGCCCGACAACCCGCGCGTCCACGCGATGGCGGTCAAACTGCTGTTGCGCGAGAAACGTTACGACGACATCGACGCCTACGTGAAGGTATTGCCGGAAGGCGTGCGCTCACGCGAGAACATCGACACCCTGCACGTTCACGCCACCATGCTGGCGCGGGCCGAAAAAGCCGTGGACGTGGAAGCGCTGGATGCGCGACTTGCCGCCAACCCGGAAGATACCGAGGCGCTGCTGGACCGCGCGGCCGTCGCCATGGTCAGCGACCACTACCCGACGGCGCTGGAACTGCTGCTTCGCGCCTACCGCGTGGACCCCGCCTGCGCGGATGCGCTCCCGCGCAAGGCGATGCTGGTCATTTTTGCGCTGCTCGGCGAACAGCACGACCTGACCCGCCAGTACCAGAAAGCCATTCTCGAAGGCCTGCACTAGGCGGCATACATCGCCATGTCGACGCCGTCCGTGGCCGCCAGCGCCTCGCTGGCCCGCTCTACGTCCTGGCGGTCGCCCTGCACCACCAGCAACAGCCGCCCGGCGCCCACCATCGTTTCATAGCGCAGGGCGCTGTCCGCGGACACGCCCTGCGTGTACAGCGCGCGGCCGAGCAGGCCCAGGTTCCCTGCGATCGCCAGACGCCCATCGCTGGCCGCCATCACCGGCACGATGCCTCCGGTGGCCACCAGCGGACCCTCCCGGGCAGACCACAGGCAGGCGGCCGCGCCCAGCAAGGCGACGAGGCCGTTCCAGAAATCCGCCCGTTCGCCGCAGAAACGCACGCCAGTCGCGGTATCGTAAAACGCAAAGGGACGACGCGCGCTGTCGCCGCCGCGACCGATCGCGGACACCATGCGCATGTCACAGTTGCAGCCCTGCAAGGCGTCCAGCGCCTCGCCGAGCTGCCGCCCGAAATCGTAGACCGCCACGCAACTGTTCTGACCGGACATCTGCCATCGCCCCGGCGGGAGCACCCCGCAAGCCGCACCGGGCCGCAGTATCCCCCATGGGGGAACACGCGGCTGTCACCCAGATGACAAGCGCGCGGCAAAGCGGCTAGCGCACCTTCGCCGACGGCTTTTCCCCCACGTTTTCCTCACCGGGCAGGATTTCGTCGGCGAAGTTCCTGAGGGCGTCAAGGTCGCTGACCACGGTCTGGAAGTGGTGCTTGTGCAGAATTCCATGCCTGCGCCAGTACTGGAGATGGCGGTTCACGACCTGGCGCACCGAACCGACCATGCGCGCCAGGGACTCGTCGTGCAGGTCGTTGATCAGCCGCAGGCGGCGCCCGCCCTCGCCGTCGACCGCGGGACCGGGCCGGATATGGCGGAGAATCAGCCGCGCCAGCCGTGTCATGGTATCGTGCAGCGCGAGGTCGGTGGCCAGGTCCTCGAGCTTGCGCATCTGTTCGCCCAGGTAGGGCAGGAAATTCCGGTTGAACTCCGGGTGCTTCTCCAGCCAGGCGCGCGCGTCGGCCAGCGGCACCGAGATCAGGCTGACATCCTCGATCGCCACCGGGGTAATATCGTGCGGCCGCTCGTTCAGCAGGGTGATCATGTCGATACCGTCACCGGGCCCGAGCAGGAACAGGGTGATGCTGCGGCCGGTCTGGGGATTGATGCGCGTGACTTCGACCCGCCCGTCGATCAACAGGTACAGACGCTGCTGGAAGATCGACGGGTCCAGTTGCACTCCGCGCCGCCAGTTGTCGCGGCGGAACATGCCCAGCATGTCATCCAGCAGGGCCTCCGACAGACCGGCGAACAGCGGCGAGGCGCCAAGCCGCGCCTTGCAGTGCGCGCGATAATCCCTGTCCATCTTCATCATGGCGTGCTCCGGCGGGTGGAACGTCGATCGACGATGCGCGGGCCGCGCGGGCCGGCGTGACGGGCATTGTGGCACAGTGGCCCGGGCACGACAAAAGCACCTTCCTGTCACACAGGTGACATGTGGCGGGACGCGCGCGGTGTAGTCTTCCAGCAAGCACCCGGATACCCCGCCGGACATCCTTGAAACCGGCGGATCACGCCACAACCTGTTGGAATACAAAGACCAGAAGCTCACCGGAGCCATACATGGAATTCAAGGACTACTACAAGATCATGGGTGTCGAGCGCAACGCCACCCAGGACGAAATCAAGCGCGCCTACCGCAAGCTGGCGCGCAAGTATCACCCGGACGTCAGCAAGGAGCCGGATGCCGAGGCGCGCTTCAAGGAAGTCGGCGAAGCCTACGAGGTGCTCAAGGACCCGGAAAAACGCGCCGCCTACGACCAGCTCGGCGCCAACTGGAAAGCCGGCGCCGACTTCAACCCGCCGCCCGACTGGGACGCGGGCTTCGAGTTCGGCGGTGGCGGCTTCACCGCCGGCGAGGCGGGCGACTACAGCGACTTCTTCGAATCCCTGTTCGGGCGCGGTTTCGGTGGCGTGCACACCGGCGGCGGGCGGCGGCGCGGTTTCCACGCGCGCGGCGAGGATCACCACGCCAGGGTGCTGATCGACCTGGAGGATGCGTTCAACGGCGCCACCCGCAGCATCACCCTGCGTCACCCGGAACTGGACAGCAGCGGGCACGTGGTGACCCGCGAGCGCACGCTGAACGTGAAAATTCCGAAAGGCGTCAAGGAAGGCCAGCGCATCCGCCTGGCCGGCCAGGGCGCGCCCGGCATCGGCGACGGACCGGCCGGCGACCTGTACCTGGAGATCGGTTTCAACCCCCACCCGCTGTACCGGGTAGAGGGACGCGACCTGTACCTCGACCTGCCCGTGGCGCCCTGGGAGGCGGCGCTGGGCGCCACGGTGAAAACACCGACACCGGGCGGTCCCGTGGATCTGAAGATCCCGGCGGGCACCCGCAGCGGACAGAAACTGCGCCTCAAGGGTCGCGGCATCCCCGGCAAGCCGCCGGGCGACATCTACGTCATCCCGCAGATCGTGCTGCCGCCGGCCAACACCGACAACGCCAGGGCGCTGTACGAGAAGATGAAGCGCGAACTGGCGTTCAACCCGCGCGCCAAACTGGGAGTGTAGACAGCCATGCCGACGAAAATTCTGACAGGAGTCCTGATCGACGAGCAGAGCCTGATATCGCTGGGCGAACTGTGCCGGGCCTGCTCGCGGCACGCCGAATGGGTCATCGAGCTGGTCGAGGAAGGCGTGCTGGAACCCAGCGGCCCGTCTCCGGACCAGTGGCGATTCCCCGCCTCGGCCCTGAAGCGCGCGCTGACCGCCGCGCGCCTGCAACGTGACCTGGGCATCAACCTGGCCGGCGTGGCGCTGGCCCTGGACCTGCTCGACGAGATCGAGACCTTGCGGGCCCGCCTGCGGGGCGCGGGACGATGAACGCGCCCGGCGCGCGCTACATCCGCTGGTTCGAGGAACTGGATATCGGCGACATCGCGCTGGTCGGCGGCAAGAACGCGTCGCTGGGCGAAATGTATCGGGCGCTGACACCGCAGGGCGTGAAAATTCCCAACGGCTTTGCCATCACCGCCGAGGCCTACCGCCATCTGCTCGACCGCGCCGGCGCCTGGGACGAGCTGCATGAAGTGCTGGACCCGCTCGACCCCGACGATGTCGAGGACCTGGCCCGGCGCGCCGCGCGGGCGCGCGAAATCGTGTACGGGGCGGAGTTGCCGGACGACATGCGTGCCGGCATCCTCGACGCCTTCCAGCGCCTGAAGGCGCAATACCCGGGCCCCATCAGCGTGGCGGTGCGCAGTTCCGCCACCGCCGAAGATCTGCCCGGCGCCAGCTTCGCCGGCCAGCAGGACACCTATCTGAACATCGAGACCGACGAACAGCTCATCGAGGCGTGCCGGCGCTGCTTCGCCAGCCTGTTCACCGACCGCGCCATTCACTACCGTGTGGACCAGGGTTTTGACCACTTCCGCGTGGCCCTGTCGATCGGGGTGATGAAAATGGTGCGCTCCGACCTCGCCAGCAGCGGCGTGATGTTTTCCCTGGACACCGAAACCGGCTTCCGCGACGTGGTGTTCATCACCGGCGCCTGGGGGCTGGGCGAGAACGTGGTGCAGGGCGCCGTCGACCCCGACGAGTTCTACGTGCACAAGCCGACTTTCGAGCGCGGGCACCGCGCGGTATTGCGCAGGCGCCTGGGCAGCAAGAAGATCCGCATGATCTACGCCTCCGGGCATACCCGCGAGGCCACCCGCAACGTGCCGACGCCGCGCCGGGACCGCGAGCGATTCTGTCTCTCCGACCAGGACGTGCTGACGCTGGCGGACTATGCCATCAAGGTGGAAAAACATTACAGCGCACAGGCCGGACAGGCGCGGCCGATGGACATGGAGTGGGCGAAGGACGGCATCGACGGCGAGCTGTACCTGGTACAGGCCCGCCCGGAGACGGTACGTTCCCAGGTGTCGGGCACCAGCCTGGAAATCTTCCACCTGCGCGAAGCGGGCGAACGGCTGACCGAAGGCTACGCGGTCGGCACGCGTATCGCCGCCGGCCGCGCGCGACTGATCCAGGACGCCTCCGAACTCGGACGATTCCGGCCCGGCGAGGTGCTGGTGGCCGACATCACCACCCCGGACTGGGAGCCGGTGATGAAAATCGCCGCCGCCATCGTCACCAACCGCGGCGGACGCACCTGCCACGCCGCCATCGTGGCGCGCGAGCTGGGCATTCCCGCCGTGGTCGGCTGCGACAACGCCACCGAGGTGATTCCCGACGGTGAAGCGGTGACGGTGGACTGTTCCCGGGGCGACCGCGGGCACGTCTACAAGGGCGAACTGGCGTTCGAGCGCGAAGTTCTCGAACTCGACGAACTGCCCCGTCCGCGCACCCGCATCATGGTCAACCTCGGCAACCCGGACCTCGCCTTCAAGACCGCCTTCCTGCCCAGCGACGGTGTCGGCCTGGCGCGCATGGAATTCATCATCAACGAGTCCATCAAGGCGCACCCGATGGCGCTGCTGCACCCCGAGCGGGTGCGCGACGCGGCGCAGCGCCGGCAGATCGAGGGCTTGTGCCGCGGCTACGAGAGTCCCGCCGACTTCTTCGTCAAGCAGCTATCGGAGGGCGTCGGCACCATCGCCGCCGCGTTCTGGCCGAAACCCGTGGTGGTGCGCCTGTCGGACTTCAAGTCCAACGAGTACGCCTCGCTGATCGGCGGCCGCTATTTCGAACCCGAGGAAGCCAATCCCATGATCGGTTTTCGCGGCGCGGCGCGTTACACCCACCCGGACTACGCGGAAGGTTTCGCGCTGGAATGCGCGGCCATGAAACGGGTGCGCGATGAGATGGGCCTCGACAACGTGATCCTCATGATCCCCTTCTGCCGGCGCGTGGAGGAAGGCGAACGGGTTTTGAAGGCGCTCGCGGACAATGGCCTGAAACGTGGCGAAAACGGCCTGCAGGTCTACGTGATGTGCGAAATACCCAACAACGTGATCCAGATCGACGCGTTCGCGAAGCTGTTCGACGGCTTCTCCATCGGCTCCAACGATCTCACCCAGCTCACGCTGGGCGTGGACCGCGACTCCGAAATGGTGTCCTTCGACTTCGACGAACGCGACCCGGGGGTAAAGGAAATGATCCGCCTCGCGGTCGAGGGGGCGCGCCGCAACGGACGCCACTCCGGCCTGTGCGGTCAGGCGCCGTCCGACTATCCGGAGATCGCCGGGTTCCTGGTCCGCATCGGCATCGACTCCATCAGCCTCAATCCCGACGTGGTGCTCGCCACCACCCGAAAGGTGCTCGACGTCGAGGCACTGATGGCGCGGCAGGACGGCTGACGCCTCCATGCAGACCAGCCACTATTTGCCGCGCGCCATGCCCGATGCCCTCCACGGGCTGGTGACGCTGGCGCTGGACCTGCGCTGGAGCTGGCATCACGGAAGCGACGAGCTGTGGCGCCAGGTGGACCCGGCGCTGTGGGAAGCCACTGCCAACCCCTGGCTGATCCTGGAGAGCGTGTCCGACCGGCGCCTGGACGCACTCGCCGCCGATCCCGCGTTTCTCGATCTGCTGCGGAAACAGCTCGACGCGCGCGAGGCCCACTTTGCGCAGGAAGCCTGGTTCCCGCAACGCGTCGATGGCGGCTTCCAGGGGCACATCGCCTATTTCAGCATGGAGTTCGGTATCTGCGAGTCCCTGCCCATCTACTCGGGCGGCCTCGGCGTGCTGGCGGGCGATTACCTGAAGACTGCCTGCGACCTCGACGTACCGGTCATCGGCATCGGCCTGCTGTACCAGCGCGGCTATTTCCGCCAGTCGGTGAACGCCCACGGCGAACAGATCGAGTTCTATCCCTACAACGATCCGACCATGCTGCCGGTGGTACCGCTGCGCGACGACGACGGCGAATGGGTAAGGGTCAGCATCGAATTGCCCGGGCGGATGCTGCACCTGCGCGCCTGGCGCGCGCAGGTGGGACGCCGGACACTGCTTTTGCTGGACAGCAACGATCCGCTCAACGAGCCGGGCGATCGCGGCATCACCAGCGAATTGTACGGCGGCGGACCGGAAATGCGCCTGCAACAGGAGATGGTGCTCGGCATCGGCGGCTGGCGGCTGCTGGACGCCCTGGAACTGGAATGCCCGGTGTGCCACCTCAACGAGGGGCACCCCGCGCTGGCCATCCTGGAACGTTGCCGGCAATTCATCGCTCAGCACGGCTGCGGCTTCCGCGAGGCGCTGCGCGCCACCCGCGCCGGCAACCTGTTCACCACCCATACCCCCGTGGAAGCGGGTTTCGACCGTTTCGAACCGGAACTGTTCTCACTCTACCTGGAAACGCTGGCCCGGCAGCTCGGCATCGAGGACCACGAGTTGCTGGCGCTGGGCCGCGGTCCCGACGCGCCGGCTGACGAACCCTTCAACATGGCCTGGCTGGCACTGCGCGGCGCCGGCGCCGTCAACGGCGTGAGCCGGCTGCACGGCGAGGTCAGCCGCCGCATCTTCCAGCCCCTGTTCCCGCGCTGGCCCCAGGCCGAGGTTCCGGTTGAGCACGTCACCAATGGTGTCCACGTGCCAAGCTGGGATTCACCGGTTGCCGACAGCCTGTGGACCGAGAGTTGTGGCAAGTCGCGCTGGCTGGGCACGCTGGAAACCGTCGAGGAAGACCTGCGCGGGGTGTCGGACGAGGCCCTGTGGGCATTTCGCGCCGCCGGCCGGCGGCGCCTGATCGCCTTTGTGCGCGAGCGCCTGACGCGCCAACAGTGCAGTCGCGCCGGCAGCCACGCCAGGGTGGCGGACTGCGCGGACGTGCTGGAACCGGACGCGCTGACGCTGGGTTTTGCGCGCCGCTTCGCCGAGTACAAACGCCCCAACCTGCTGCTGCACGACCCGCGGCGCCTGCTGCGCCTGCTCACCGACCGCGACCGGCCGGTGCAACTGATCGTTGCCGGCAAGGCGCACCCGCAGGATCATATGGGAAAGGCGCTGTTGCGCAACTGGCACGCCTTTATCGACCGCCACGGGCTGCGCGACCGGGTCGTGTTCATCGAGGACTACGACCTCGACGTTGCCGCCCAGATGGTGCAGGGTGTCGACGTATGGATCAACACACCGCGCCGTCCCTGGGAAGCCAGCGGAACCAGCGGCATGAAGGTGCTGGTCAACGGTGGCCTCAACCTGTCGGAGCTGGATGGCTGGTGGGCCGAGGCTTTCGCGCCGGAACTGGGCTGGGCGGTGGGCGACGGCAGGGAGCACGGCCCGGACGGCGACAGCGCCGACGCGGAACAACTGTACCGGCTGCTGGAGGAAAAGGTGGTTCCCGCCTTCTACCAGCGCGACGCACAGGGCCTGCCGCGCGACTGGGTTCGGCGCATGCGCGAGAGCATGGCGCGCCTGACGGCGCGGTTCTCGACCAACCGCATGCTGCGCGAATACACCCTACGCTACTACCTGCCACTGGCGGAGGCGTGGCGCCGGCGCGCCGACGATCCCGCGCTGGTGGCGGGACTGGAGCACTGGCAATCTGCCCTGGACCGGCACTGGGCGCACCTGCACTTCGGCACCGTACGCGTGGAAAGCGGTAACGGCGTACACCGTTTCGAGGTCCAGGCCTACCTCGACGAACTGCCGCCCGAGGCGGTTGCGGTCGAACTCTACGCGGAAAGCCTGGAGGGCGGCGCGCCGCAAGTCCAGGCATTGCGCCGCGAGACCGCACTGCCCGGCACCGCCAATGCCTATCTCTACATGGGCGAAGTCGATGCGCGACGCCCCGCCGTGGACTACACACCGCGTATCGTGCCGCGACACCCGCACGCGCGAGTCCCGCTGGAAGCAACCAACATACTCTGGTATGCCTGAGGCTCCATGAACAACGAAAAACTCTCGCTGCGGGAAGTCATCGCCATGGGCATCGGCGGCATGGTCGGCGGCGGCATCTTTTCGGTACTGGGTCTGGCGATCGCCCAGGCCGGCCACGCGGCGCCCATCGCCTTTGCGCTGGGCGGCGTGGTCGCCATGATCACCGGCCTTTCCTACGCGCGGCTGGGCCTGGTGTTCCATTCCAGCGGCGGCAGTTTCACCTACATGGAACACGCCTTCAGCAACCAGAACATCGCCGCCATCGGCGGATGGCTGCTGCTGGTCGGCTACGTCGGCACCCTGTCGCTGTACGCCTATACCTTCGGCATCTACGGCGCCGCCATGCTCGGCGACAATGGCAACAGCGAGGCCATGCATCATTTCCTGGAAACCCTGATCCTGCTCAGTTTCCTGGGCGTGAACCTGTATGGCATCAAGGCAAGCGGCACCAGCGAGCTGCTGATCGTCACCGTCAAGGTCATTATTCTCGGCCTGTTCGCGCTGATCGGCCTGTTCTATGTAAAAACGGACCACCTGCTGCCGGTCTTCGACCAGGGCTATGCCGGCGTCCTGATGGGCGCGGCGCTGATATTCGTGGCCTACGAGGGCTTCGAGCTGATCCCCAACGCCATCAACGAAATGGAATCGCCGGAACGCAACCTGAAGCGGGCCATCGTCTGGTCGATCGCGGTCACCATCGCCATCTACGTGCTGGTATCGGTCGTTGCCGTGGGGAACCTGTTGCCGGAGGAAATCCGCCGCTACGGGGAATACGCGCTGGCAGTGGCCGCGAAACCCTTTCTGGGCGAGGCCGGTTTCCAGCTCATCGGGCTGGCCGCCCTGTTCTCGACCGCTTCCGCCATCAACGCCACCCTGTTCGGAACCGCGCGGCTGGGCATGATCATGGCCACGGAGAAGGCGCTGCCTCTGGCATTCGGCTTCCGGCGCAGACAGAACAACATACCCTGGTTCAGCCTGATCGCCATCACCGCGATCACCCTGCTGTTCGTCAACCTCGCCGACCTGACGGTCATTTCCTCCTTCGCCAGCTCGACCTTCCTGCTGATCTTCGCGCTGATCAACCTGTCGGCGTTGCGCCTGCGCGCGCGTACCGGCGGGCGCGCGGCACTGCCCCTGGGCGGCATGCTGCTGGCCACCGGCTCGTGGCTGGCGCTGCTGGGCTACCTGTGGAACACCTACCGGGAAAGCCTGTACTGGATCGCGGGCCTGTACGCCACGGTTATCGCCTTCGAGCTGCTGTTCAGCCAGCGCCGCTGTATCTGCCGGCCGTCCGAAGACGGACAGCCACCACGCTGTCAGCGTGACTGAAAGTCAGGGCTTCACCACCAGCACATCGCAGTGGGCCTGACTGAGCACACCGCTGCTCACCGAACCGAGAATGCGCTCGATGCCGCGGCGTCCGTGCGAACCGACGACAATGAGATCGATGCCCTTCTCGCGCGCCCAGGACACAATCGTCCACTTGGGCGCGCCCCACTGGACCTCCAGCGGAACCTCCTTGCCCAGTTGCATGCGTTCGGCGAAACGCCGCAGGCTGTCCTCCGCCTTCACCATCAGTGCGTCGTCGGCCAGCGGGATGTCCGCCAGAACCGGGTCGTAACCGTCGGAGTAGAACACCACGGGCTCAACCACGTGCAGAACCTGCAGGCTGGCGCCATATTGCGCACAGAGCTCCCTGGCGCGCTGTGCAGCGCGTTCCGAGTAAGCCGAGAAATCGGTGGCCAGAAGAATGTTGCGGTAGGGTTCGGGCGGTCGCATGCGATCTTCCTCCTCGGGTTTTTCCTCCAGCCAGTCCCACGCCTCCTGCGCCTGCGAGCGGTCGAAGAATCGCATTTCCGTACGCGTGAAGAAGTTGGCCAGGGAAACGACCCAGTGCTCGATGGCGCTGTCGCCAACGATGGCGATGCGCTTGAAGTCCTTGTCGTGCTGCAGACCGAAACGGAAATCCTCCCAGGCCGCACTGCCCTCCCATCCCCGGAAATCCTCGAGTTCGATGAACAGCGAGATGACACCGAACTCGCGGATCATCGACTCCAGCACCGGCAGGAACTGCCGGTAATCCTCGTCGGTCAGCTTGCCACTGACCTTGAAGGCCAGAATGCCTTTTCTGTTCACCGGTAGAATACTGAACATCTGCTTCCCTCATGCCCGTGCCCGTGGTTTGCGAACAAAGTCTAGTGCAATCACCGGCACCCGGCTGTCACCTGGGTTACAGGCATGCCGCGCCCGCCGGGCTACCCTTGCGCTACGGATTTCCCGGAACCGCGTACCAAACCCCCAATGAGCCAGGATACCGACAGTTACAGCGGACAAAATGTCGCCGACACCCTGAAGGCGCTGGACGTCGAGCCAGACCTGGGGCTTTCCGGGTCCGAGGCGGCGCGCCGCCTTGCCCGCCACGGACCCAACGAGATCGAGGAAAAGGAGGAACCGCTGTGGCACCGCGTGTTCCGCCGCTTCTGGGGCCCGATCCCCTGGATGATAGAAACCGCCGTGCTGTTGTCCGCCCTGGCGGGGAAGTGGGAGGACTTCGCCATCATCCTGGTCATGCTGCTGGTCAACGCCGGCCTGGACTTCTTCCAGGAACACCGCGCACTGAATGCCCTCAAGGCGCTTAAGGCGCGCATGGCGCGCCAGGTGACGGTCCTGCGCGACGGCAAGTACCGGGTGATCCCGGCGCGCGAACTGGTGCCGGGCGACCTGGTGCGGCTACGCATCGGCGACGTGGTGCCCGCCGACGTACAGCTTATGTCCGGCGACTACCTGCTCATCGACCAGTCGGCGCTGACCGGCGAGTCGCTGCCGGTGAGCCGCAAGATCAACGAGGTGGCCTACGCCAACACCATCGTCAAGCAGGGGGAAATGCTCGCGGTGGTGATCAACACCGGCATGCAGACGCGCTTCTCCAGTGTCGTGTCGCTGGTGGCGAAAGCGCAACTGGAGGAGCGCAGCCACTTCCAGAAGATGGTCATCCAGATCGGCAACTTCCTGATCCTCATCACCGTCGCCCTGGTGCTGCTGATCGTGATGGTCTCCCTGTTCCGGGGCGACGCCCTGATCGAGATCATCCGCTTTTCCCTGGTGCTGACGGTGGCGGCCATCCCGGTGGCGCTGCCGGCGGTACTGTCGGTCACCATGGCGGTCGGCGCCATGAACCTCGCGCGCCGCCAGGCCGTGGTGTCGAAGCTGACCGCCATCGAGGAACTGGCGGGCGTCGACGTGTTCTGCAGCGACAAGACCGGCACGCTTACCGAAAACCGCATGCGCGTCGCGGAGCCAGTGGTGCTCACGGGTCATGACGTGAAGGAACTGTTTCTGGTAGCAGCACTGGCGTCCAGGCTGGAGAACAACGACCCCATCGAGCTGCCCATCTTCCACTATATCGACGAGCAACTGCCGGATATCGACCTGTCCGCCTACCGGCAGACCGAATTCACGCCCTTCGACCCGATTCACAAGCGCACCGAGGCGCGGGTGGTGCACGGCAGCAACACCTTTACCGCCGTCAAGGGCGCCGCCCAGGTGCTCGCCGCCATGGCGGAACTGCCCGACCAGGAAGCCGTAATCGTCAACGAACTGGTCGACAAACTGGCGGAGAAGGGATACCGGACGCTGGCCGTCGGCCGGCGCGAAGGCGACGCGCCGCTGACACTGATCGGACTGATTCCCCTGTACGATCCGCCGCGGCCGGAATCGGCTCGGGTGATTGCGGACATGCGCGACTACGGCGTGCGGGTAAAAATGGTGACCGGCGACCATATCGCCATTGCCCGCGAGGTGGGCCGCCTGCTGGGGCTGGAGGGCGAGGCGATACGCTCCGCGCAACTGACCGGTAGTGGCAGCCAGGAACTGCTGGCGCTCACCTCCGCGCTGGCGGCAGCCATCTATACCCGCCTCAAGGGCGAAGTGTCGCGCAGCGAAGCGTGGCGTTTCGCCAGCGAAGTCATGGAGACCCTTGAACAGCTCTACGATACCCGCCTGCTGGAGCGCGAGTTCATCCACACCCACGAGTCCGCGATCATCGATATGATCGAGGACGTGGACCTGTTTGCGGAAGTGGTTCCCGAGGACAAGTACCGCATTGTCGACACCCTGCAAAAAGGCGGGCACCTGGTGGCGATGACCGGCGACGGGGTCAACGATGCACCGGCGCTGAAAAAGGCGGACTGCGGGTTCGCGGTATCCAATGCCACCGACGCGGCGCGCGCGGCGGCCGACATCGTGCTCACGGCGCCCGGCCTCTCGGTGATCAACGAAGCGATCAAGCAGGCGCGCATCACCTTCGAGCGCATGAAGAGTTATGCCACTTTCCGCATCGCCGAGACCATCCGCATCATCCTGTTCATGACACTGTCGATCATCGTGTTCGACTTCTACCCCATCACCGCGCTGATGATCATCCTGCTGGCGCTGCTGAACGACATACCCATTCTCGCCATCGCCTACGACAACACCCGCGTGGACCGCAAGCCGGTGCGCTGGAACCTGTCGGAACTGCTGACGGTCTCCACGGTGATCGGCATCTCGGGCGTCATCTCGTCCTTCCTGCTGTTCTACATCCTGCAGAAAAACGGCGTCGCCGAGGATGTGATCCGCACCTTGCTGTTCCTGAAGCTGATCGTCGCCGGCCACAGCACGCTTTATATTACCCGCATCGACGACTGGTTCTGGAAACGTCCCTATCCTTCCGGGCTGCTGTTCGGCGCCACCTTCGGCACCGAGATCATCGGCACGCTGGTGGCGGTATACGGGATTTTCGTCACGCCCATTGGCTGGGAATACGCGCTGGCGATCTGGGCCTATGCGCTGCTCTGGTTCCTGATCGACGACGCGGTGAAACTCTACACCTACCGCCTGCTGCGCAGCCGCTAGAGGGTGAAACGCTGGTGCAGAGAGGGTATCTCCACCCGGTTGGCGCCCAGTTTCGCGGCGAAGGCGTGCAGTGACTTTTCCTCGCCGTGCACCAGGAAGGTTGTCGCCGGCCGCCCCGCCGCCCGCAACCAGTCCAGCAACGCCGACTGGTCGGCGTGCGCCGAAAAGCCGCCGATGGTGTACACCTCGGCGCGCACCGGGATCTCCTCGCCGAAGATACGCACCCTTTCCGCGCCGTCGATAATGCGTCGCGCCAGCGTGCCCTGGGCGGCGTAACCCACGAACACGATGCTGTTCTGGCGCCGCCACAGGTTGTGCTTGAGGTGGTGACGGATGCGCCCGCCGGTACACATCCCCGAACCGGCCATGATGATGGCGCCGCCGTCGATCTGGTTGATGGCCATGGACTCGGCGGTTTCACGGGTGAAGTGCAGACCGGGGAGGTCGAAGGGATCGGTGCCGGCGTCGAACAGTTCCCGCGTTTCCGGGTTGTAGCATTCGGGGTGACGGCGAAAGATCTGGGTGGCGGAAATCGCCATCGGGGAATCGAGAAACACATTGGCAAAATATTCGATGCCACCGTTTTCCATGCCTTCGCGCAAAAAGTACAGGATCTCCTGGGCGCGTTCCAGGGCGAAGGTGGGGATGATAACGTTGCCGCCACGCCGGATCGTGCGGTTGATCACGTCGTACAGTTCCCGTACCGAGGGTTCGAGCTGTTTGTGCCGGCGATCGCCGTAGGTGGTTTCGATCACCACGGTATCGACCCGCGGCGGTCGCGCCGGCGGCCTCAGTATCACCCGGCCCGGAAAGCCCAGGTCGCCGGAAAACAGGATGCGCTGGCGATTCCCGTCCTCGTCGAGGTCGAGGACGATGCTGGCCGAGCCGAGGATATGGCCGGCATCGATGAAGGTGACGTCGATACCGCCTGCCAGACGCAGGGGCTTGTTGTAGGCCGCGCGCCGGCCAAAGTAGTCGAGGCTGTTCAGTGCATCCAGCGTGGTGTAGAGCGGCTCGATCGAAATCGCGTGGTTGCCACCGTGCCGGCGCGCCTTGCGCATCTGGTAGCGCGCTTCTTCCTCCTGGAGGCCGGCGGCGTCCAGCATCACCAGCCGTGCCAGCTCCACCGATGCCGCGGTGGTAATGATCTCGCCGCGGAAACCGCCCTTCACCAGCAGCGGTATGCGCCCGCAGTGGTCGAGGTGCGCGTGAGTCAGCAGCAGGTAGTCGATGTCGGCCGGCTCGAACCCGAACGGCCGCGCGTTCTCCTCGGAAAGTTCGTGGCCGCCCTGGTACATTCCGCAATCGATGAGAATGCGTTTGCCGTCACACTCGACCAGGTGGCAGGAACCCGTCACACCCTGCGCGGCGCCGTGAAAGGATATCCGCACCCGCGGTGCCTCAATGCTTGACCGGCATGAGGATCACCGGGTCGGCACCGGCCCAGCCCAGGCGCATCGCGCACCGTTCCGCCTGTTCGGGCTCACAGTGCAGGATGACCGCGTAGCGGCCCTGCTGGATGGCATCGTGAATCACCTCGATATCCGTGTCCGGCACCCCCATGCGATGCAGGGCGCTGGCCAACTGGGTGAGCGCCGCCGCGCCCGCCATCGCGCCACCAGCCAGCGCCGCGCCGGCAATGGCGCCGCCCAGTGCCTCCACGACCGGGCCGGCGGCCAGCAGGGGACCGATGCCAGGCAACACGAACAGGCCGGTGGCGCCGGCCAGCAAGCCCCACAGGGCGCCCCAGGCCGCGCCGTGTTCGCCCCAGACCCGGATACGTTCCCCGGTGCCGGTATAGGCCAGCCCGAGCATGTCGTCGCCGGCGCCGCCGGAACGGTGCAACAGCGACAGGCGGTCCATCGGGAATTCGTCCTCGATCAGTTTTTCCACCACCCGCGTCGCGGCCCGTTCGTCGTCGAAGATACCGCAGGCCAATACCAGCCTGGGGGTATCCTGACGCGGATCCGGTGAAGAAGTCTGTTCACCCATCGTCCTGCTCCCCTGCCGGGCCTCAACGCCCGGACCTGATCCATGCGCCGCGCGGTCGCGCCACGCTGGCCGGGGCAGAAGCCCGGCCCTGGCACCAATCTACCATGGCTGCGCCGGCGCCGTTGTCACCCAGGTTACAGCCCCTCCGCCGGCCGGCTGTCAGAATGCTCCGAACCGGACTCCGGGAGTGGATGACATGATGCTGATCGGGATACTGTTTATCTGGCTGCTGACCGCGGCAGGCCTGTGGCTGGTCACCCTCCTGCTCAAGGGGGTGCGGGCGCGCTCCGCCACCGACCTGCTGCTGGCGGCGCTGGTTCTGGGCCTCATCAACGCCTTCATCCGGCCGCTGCTGTGGATGCTCACCCTTCCGCTTACCGTGTTCACCTTCGGCATCTTCGCGCTGCTGATCAATGCCTTCATGGTCAAGCTCACCGCCGCCATCGTGCCCGGTTTCGAGGTCGACCGCTTCTCCGACGCGGTTCTGGCCGCCATCGTCATGGCGCTGCTGGCGATCATCGGCTTCATCCTGCTCCAGGTGTTCATGTTTGATACGGTGTTCTGGATCCACATGGACAGCGGCCACCCTCGCTACGGTATCTAGCGCGCCCGGCTCACACCGGCTGCGCCCAGGCCATGGCGCTGAAGGCCTCGTCCAGTGGTGTTTCGGTGATATGGTTCATGTAATTCGACAGCGTCTTCATGGCTACGCCCAGCACAACCTCAAGCAGCTGCGCCCGGGTAAAACCCGTGTCGAGGAATTCCCGCACCTGCGTCTCGCCGACGAAGCCGCGGTTCTCCACGATGGCTGCCGTCATGCGCCGCAAGGCCTCCAGGCGGGGATCGCCGAGCGGCTCCCCGCGGCGCAAGGCCTCTATCACATCCTCCGGCACGTGTTTCAGCGTCGCGATGGTGCTGTGCGCGGCCACGCAATAGGTACAACGGTTGGTGAAACTTGTGGTCAACAGGACCACCTGCTGCTCGGCCGGCGACAAGGTTCCGGATTCGAATTGTTCCAGCATCGCCAGGTAAGCCTTCAGCACGCCGGGCGCCTCGCCCATCACGGCCGCGATATTGGGAATGAAGCCGAACATCTCCTGCAGGCCCTGCAGGGCGCCACGCGCCGCCTGCGGCGCACTTTCCACACTATGTACCTTGAAACCTGTCATGACATGCTCCTTGCTGCGAACAGCGGTTGAAGGGGTTCGAACCCCGGATAAGGGTCTGGAATGATCATTCCATACCAGACCAGAAAATACGCAGGCCGAACGACGCAACCTGTCTCCACAACGCTGGGTCACTCGAGAATTTTAAGTGCCTGCGCGGCCACGGACTTCAGCACGTTCTTGCGTGGCCGGCTGCGGGACATCACGCGCATGCCGATCAGGGCGGCAAGCAACAGGCGCGCGGCCTCCACGGGCCTGACATCGGCATTGAACTCACCCAGCGCCTGGCCTTCCCGGACCAGGTCACGGAAATACACCTCGATGGCCTCGAAACCCCGCGCCACGATGGCGGCGACCTCGGTGTCGTGCGGAGCGACGTCAAGCGCGGTATTGACCAGGAAACAACCGTCGCCAGGCGTGTCACCGGCGGCTTCCCGCACCAGGGTGTCGAACAGGGCGCGCAAGGTCTGTGCGGGGCTTCTCCCCTGGCGCAGAGCAGACAGGAAGGCCTTGCGCTCAACCTTGTCATAACGCTTGAGAGCCTTCAGAAACAGTTGCCGCTTGTCACCGAAAGTGTCGTAGATGCTGCCGCGATTGACACCCATGGCCTCGACAAGGTCCTGCATGGACGTAGCTTCGTAACCATGCGCCCAGAACGCCTCCATGGCCGCGCACAGGGCTTCGTCGACGTCGAATGTTTTTTCCCAGGGCATGAAAACAGACTAGATGGTCTGGAACGATCAGTCAAGACTGGCGGAGTTAATTGCCTCCGTCTCCTTTTTAGATGTCAAATGTTACTGGTCGCCGGCTATTTGCAGACTTCTCGCGAACATTTCTCGCGTGTGCGGATGTGGTAGACCGATTCCACCGGCAAAACGGCCACGATACCGTCACCCTGGACACCGGTATGGGCAACTTCGACGATAGCCTCGGCGATCTCTTCCGCGCGTGACTGCCCGATGAAGACTTCCACCCGCACGTGCTCGCCAAGCCAGTCGGATTCGTAAAAATTCGCGTATTCGCCGTAGCCCTTGACCCGCGTTACGCTGACACCCGGCACACCGAGCGCGCGCAAGCGTTCCTCGACCGCTTCCAG
>WGBO01000002.1 GCA_015494295.1 Gammaproteobacteria bacterium
CTGGAAGCGGACGTGAAGATGGTCGCCTGCCAGATGACCGTGGACGTGTTCGGTTTCGACCAGAGCGAGTTCATTCCGGAAGTCACCGACTATGTCGGCGCGACCTACTTCCTGCCGGTCGCCAAGGACGCCGACGTCTGCCTGTTCATCTGACAACCGCAGGTCCAACCACCCTCCTTCGACCGGCACCCTCTGCCGGTCTTTTTTTGCAGCGGTTTCGCCCTTTTTTTCCCGTTGTGCGAAAATAGCGCGCTTTGCCCAATCATGAATGTCGTTATGTCCAAGGCTGCCAGCCACGCCGCTCCCGGCACCCCCGTCGTCGATCCGTTTCAGCCGCGCCTGCCGGCTCCGCGCCAGCGACTGCGCTGGGCGCGCCTGTATGGCGACAGTCTGCCGCTGACGCTGGCGAATGCCGCCAGCCGCCACGAGGGGCTGTTGCTGGTGGTCACACCGGACAGCCAGGCGGCGGAGCAGTTGCAGGCCAGGCTGCGGTTCTTCTGCGAGGACGACAAGCTCGACATCCTGTGTTTCCCGGACTGGGAAACCCTGCCCTATGACGCCTTTTCACCCCACCAGGACATCATTTCCGAGCGTCTGGAAACCCTGTGCAGGCTGCCGACGCTGAAGCGCGGCGTGTTGCTGGTACCGGTTGCGACACTGTTGCAGCGCCTGCCGCCGAAAAGTTTTCTCGACCAGTACAGCCTGGTGCTCGACTGCGGCGATACGCTGGATCTGGATGCCATGCGCAAACGCCTGGAAACCGCGGGATACCGTTGTGTAGCGCAGGTCATGGAGCACGGCGAATTCGCGGTGCGCGGCGCGCTGCTGGATCTGTTTCCGATGGGCAGCCCCTTGCCCTACCGCATCGACCTGTTCGACGATGAAATCGAGTCCATCCGCACCTTCGACCCGGAAACCCAGCGTTCCATCGACAAGGTATCACAAATCCGTTTGTTGCCGGCCCGCGAGTTTCCGGTCGACGAAGCCGCCATCCGCCGCTTCCGCCAGAACTGGCGCGATCTGTTCGAAGGCGACCCGCAGCGCGCCCAGACCTACCGTGAGGTCAGCGAAGGTGTGATCCCCGGTGGCATCGAGTACTACCTGCCGCTGTTCGTCGAGGAAACCGCCACCCTGTTCGATTACCTGCCCGGCGATTGCTGTCTGGTGGAAAGCGAGGATGCCCGCGATGCCATCGAAACCTTCCGCGTGGAGGTCGAACAGCGTTACGAGTCCCTGCGCCACGATGTCGAGCGTCCGCTGCTGCCCCCGCAGCGCCTGTATCTTTCGGAAATGGAACTGGACGACGCATTGGCCGGCGCGGCGCGCATCGAGTTGCAGCGCGCCGAGGCGCTGGACAGCGACGCCGATGCCGTCAACCATGCCAGCCGCGCGCTGCCGGATCTCCAGATCAAGGCGCGCAGCGAACGGCCGGCCGGCGCCCTGCAGGATTTCATCGCGGGCTTCCCCGGCCGCGTCCTGATCTGCGCGGAGTCGGCGGGGCGGCGCGAAACCCTGCTCGGGCAACTGCGCGAGTTCGGCCTGCGTGCACGGACAGTGGATGGCTGGAAGGCCTTCCTGGACAGCGAAGAAGCCCTCGGCATCACCGTCGCCCCGCTGGAACAGGGCGCCTGGCTGGAAAGCGAACCACCGCTCGCCCTGCTGACCGAACCGCGACTGTTTGGGGAACGCGCGCGCCAGCAACAGCAGCGGCGTAAACCACGGCGCGACGCCGAAGCCATCATCCGCGACCTCACCGACCTCAATATCGGTGCGCCGGTGGTGCATGAGGACCACGGCGTGGGCCGCTACCTGGGCCTGCAGAAACTGTCGGTCGGCGGTCGCGAGGCGGAGTTCCTGACGCTGGAGTACGCCGGCAATGACAAGCTTTACGTGCCGGTCGCCTCACTGCACCTGATCAGCCGCTACACTGGTTCCAGCCCGGACAGCGCACCCCTGCACCGTCTCGGCAGCGACCAGTGGCAGAAGGCGCGCAAGCGTGCCGCGCAGCGGGTCCGCGACGTCGCCGCCGAACTGCTCGACATCTACGCCCGGCGCGCCGCGCGCAAGGGCTACAGCTTTCCCTTCGACCCCGACGAATACCGCGCCTTTGCCAGCACCTTCCCGTTCGAGGAAACACCCGACCAGGCCAGCGCCATCGAGGCGGTTATCGCCGACATGACCGGCCCGCGGCCCATGGACCGGGTGGTGTGCGGCGATGTCGGCTTCGGCAAGACGGAAGTCGCCATGCGCGCGGCCTTCGTGGCCGCGCAGGCGGGCCGGCAGGTGGCGGTGCTGGTACCCACCACCCTGCTCGCGCAGCAGCACTACCAGAATTTCGCCGACCGTTTCGCCGACTGGCCGATCCGCG
Source organism: Gammaproteobacteria bacterium (assembly GCA_015494295.1). Lineage (GTDB taxonomy): Bacteria > Pseudomonadota > Gammaproteobacteria > DSM-19610 > DSM-19610 > Thiogranum. The sequence goes on from WGBO01000002.1 coordinate 2,369, forward strand.
TCGATGTGCTGTCGCGCTTCCGCAGCAAGAAACAACAGGACGAGATCCTGAAACAGTTTGCCGATGGCACGCTGGACATCCTGATCGGCACCCACAAGATCCTGCAAGGCGACGTCAGGCCGAAAAACCTGGGCCTGGTGATTATCGACGAGGAGCACCGTTTCGGCGTTCGCCAGAAGGAGACACTCAAGGCGCTGCGCACCGAGGTGGACCTGCTCACGCTCACCGCCACGCCGATACCCCGCACCCTCAACATGTCCCTGTCCGGGCTGCGCGACCTGTCCATCATCGCCACGCCCCCGGCGCAGCGTCTGACCATCAAGACTTTCATCACCGAATGGAACAAGGCCACCATCCGCGAGGCCTGCCTGCGCGAGATCAAGCGCGGCGGCCAGGTCTATTTCCTGCACAACGAGGTGGAAAATATCGAAACCATCGCGCGCGAACTGCGCGAACTGGTGCCGGAGGCCAGCGTCGAAATCGGTCACGGGCAGATGCGCGAACGCGAGCTGGAACAGGTGATGCTCGACTTCTACCACCGCCGCTTCAACATCCTGCTGTGCACCACCATCATCGAGAGCGGCATCGATGTGCCGACCGCCAATACCATCCTGATAAACCGCGCCGACCGCCTCGGCCTGGCCCAGCTCCACCAGTTGCGCGGCCGCGTGGGCCGCTCGCACCACCGCGCCTACGCCTACCTGATCGTGCCGCCGCGCAAAGCGATGAGCGACGACGCGATCAAGCGCATCGAGGCCATCGAGTCACTGGAAGACCTCGGTTCCGGCTTCACGCTCGCCACACACGACCTGGAGATCCGCGGCGCCGGCGAACTGCTGGGCGACGACCAGAGCGGCCAGATCCACGAAATCGGCTTTACGCTATATACGGAGTTGCTGGAACGTGCCGTGTCGGCGCTGAAGAAAGGCCGCCAGCCGGAACTGGAACAGGCGCTCAACCACGGCCCGGAAGTGGACCTGCACCTGCCGGCGCTGATCCCGGACGACTACCTGCCGGACGTGCACGGCCGCCTGATCCTGTACAAGCGCATCGCCAGCGCCGCCAACGACGACGAATTGCGCGAGTTGCAGGTGGAAATGATCGACCGCTTCGGCCTGCTGCCGGAAGCAGTCAAGATGCTGTTTGAAATCACCCGACTCAAACTGCTGGCCGCCCCGCTCGGTGTTCGCAAGATCGACGCCGGAGAAGAAAGCGGACGACTGGTATTTGGTTCCGAACCCAATGTGGACCCGGCAACCATCATCCGCCTGATCCAGGAACAGCCGCAATGCTACCGGCTGGACGGCTCGGATGTCCTGCGTTTCCATGTCGACATGGATGAACCGGCAACACGCGTGGAAGTGGTGAGAAATCTGCTGGAACAACTGGCGCCCTGAACCGGCCCGCTTGCGCCCATCGTCAACCGGGGCAACGCCCCTCCACCGGCCTCAAATGGATACGCAAGCGGTATTTCAGGTAACCGGTGGGTTCGTTATACCAGCGCACCACCAGTGGCGAACAACGCAGACAAGCTTTCGATGGCACCTGGACGATACGGGCATCGGCAAAGCGCTTGCGCAGGAACTCGATGTCGGCATGATCATAGGCCAGCACGGTTTGCCCACAGGCCGGCGGCGCCACGCTGAGGTCAAACCGATCCTCGCCCTTGTCACCGACATTCAGCGCGTGCTCCCGCTCGAACTGCACCAGCTTATCCTCCCCGGCGCGCCCCGGTTCCGCCCTGGCCACAAACGGGGGCGCGCCGGCAAGCATCATCGCAGCCAGCACCGTGAGCCACTTCCGCGGCAGGAGAGCCCGTTCCATGCTGGCGCCTTGCTCAGTCACACACTTTCACCGTCATGCCGCCGGCGGAAACATAGGAGCATTTGCCACCGATTACCGCTGACCCGTTCCCAGACTGGTTGATGTACGGCCTGTCACCGTCACTGCCCGCCTGTGGCGGCGCCTGCCCGCCGCCATCGCCCGCGCCGGTTTCGATACTGCGCGCGAGCTGCGCCACCATTTCCCGGTAACCCTGTATCAATTCCGGTGGCGCCGATGCGAGCAGCATCACCGCGCCGTCCCCACCGGTCATCACCACCAGCATGAAGGCGCGGTACGACTTGCCGTCTTCCGTGTAGGAAAAGTCGTTGTATACCGCGCCATCCGTGACCGTGGGTTCACCCAGCGGTTCAAGCGCGGTGCCCTTGAAAACAACCACGTTGCCCATGTCGCGCACCAGGGCGTCAAAATCGGCGTTGCCGATTTGCACATACAGTGCGTTGTCCCCGCGCTGCGCATCCGGCATGAGCCCCACCACCATTTCACCCACGGGGTTGTCGGTCGATGTCATGCCGACCGTGGACGCGGGCAGGACGTAGGCGACACCGGCGTCCGGATACTCGATGCGCGTGCCTGCCGCATACACCCCGTCAGGTTCCGGCACCTGTGCGAGGGACGTGGTGGCGCCCCACAGCCCGAGCATGAAAAACAGCATCGCAGCCCCTCGACCGCACCGCCGTGCGGCACCCAACATGGCGAATCTCGATACTTGTCCGGACATGGAAATTACTGCCCGCATGCCGGGAAAATCGTCCCGTCTTCGAGCGCCGCGGAACAGGAAGCCCCGACGTCAGAGGATTGTCCGCTCTGGTTGTACCGGTCCAGAAGCTGTTTGGCCGGTGGACAACCCGGCTGGCTGCTGCACTGATTGCTGTCCCCACACACCCGGCGCACGAGGGCTGTGCAGGCGTTGGACGGCGCGATCAATCGGCCATATTCTGTCGCGCTGCCCACCCCCGTCGTCGACCTGACCCCAGCCATACGACCCGCGGCCTCCTGAACGCCTGTCGATTTTGCCTGCGTGGTTTTACGGCCTGCGGCCCCACTGGAACGCTGCGTGTTCGAGGACGATGAACCGGACGATGACAGCGTATCGCTTACCGGCGCTGTGCCGATATTATTCAGGTGACGGTCGTTGCGCGGGCCGCTCGACTGGTAGGGTGCATCCTGGTAGTCGACATTGCCTCCCGTTTGCGCTGGTGGCGCAGTCCCGCCAGCATTCACCTGCCCCGCGCTGTTGTCGGGCCCACCAGGATTGCCGAATAACTCCCTGCCATCCACGGCTCTTGCCTGGGAAAGGTCTGCCTGCTCCACTCCATCGCGCCCGACGTTGATCTGGTTCCCGGCACGGGTGGTTCTGACCGGTTGCAACCGTTGCGCGTCACGCGCTATTTGACGCTTCGCCCAGTCCGGCAGTGGCCCGCCCTGGTCAGCGGAGGAATAACCCGGCTTCGCCGTATCCTGGTCATTGTTACCATCATTGGCATTGGCGCTCTCTGTACACTGGCCACCGCCATCGGCGCCTTCCGCACACTGTCCGTTCTGTCCGTTCTGTCCGTTCTGTCCGTTCTGTCCGTTCTGTCCGTTCTGTCCGTTCTGATTATTGGCATTTTCCGTACATTGCCCCTCACCACCAGGCCCCGACGCACATTGCCCGCCAGTCTCCTGATTCTGCTCCGCCTCTTTTTCAGCTTCAGCCCGCTTTCTGGCTCTTTCCTGATCAGCCTTTATCCTGGCAGCCGTGGCTTGTTTGGCTTTTTCGTCCAGTTCTTTCTGTTCCTTGGCGTCTTCCCTTTCCGATAGCGCCTCATGGGTTTCCAGCGCAATCACAGCCGCACCCGCAGCAGTAGCCACGGCGGCGGCACCACCGCTTAGTACAGTACCCAGGCCCAGGACGATCCCTCCGCCAACCTTGTCAAACACCTTTTTATCTTCAGGACTCATGCCCAAATCCGGTTTGAACAATACGGAAGGCTCAATGCCCTCGCCAGAATTATCATTTCTTGCTATTCCAGCGTTGTTTGCCGCGGTATTATTGCCTTGATTGGAATCAGCCTGGCTCGCAGCATCGCCAAGAAGGCCACCCCTGCCCATCGCGCTTCCAGCAGCCTGCGCCTTTGCGTCCTCCATGACATCCTGGGCGGGATTGGTACCTGCCGTGGCTGAACCGGATCCGGTCTGCGCAAACGGGTTTCCTGATGGAAGTTGTCCTGACGCCGCGCCGCTTCCTTTCTGACCGGCCCGGCCCTCTGGCATCAATTCGCTACCACGCACCCCCCTGATCCGGGCCAATGTCCCTGCCGCTGTTTCCAGGGAATCGCTCGAATCCGCGCTCGTTCCAGAAGAATCGGATAATCCGGGCGTGGTCGGATTTGACGGCTTCGGTTTGGACCCACCTCTGTCCGCCCCTCCCATGCGGGCAATCCGCTCACGGTTGCGCTGGTCCGCATCGCGTCGGCTGCTGGTTTTTCTCCCCTGATTTGCCCTGCCCGCTTTGCTCTCGGCACTGGTCCGCGAAACGGCTGGCGCCTTGCGGGCGCCGGTAAGCTGTCGGGATTGTTTGACGGGTTGCGGCCGTCTCCCTGTTTGTGATGCGCTTGCGGCGCGTACAATCGCCTTCACCGGAAGCGTAAGCGATTTCCCGCGACTATCGGTAAGCTGAACATGGTAACTTCCCGGCTTGAGTGTGCCCGCGGCCGTCAGGGTCAGACGTCCGCTGGAAGGCCCACCCACATAGCGAACACCAAGGCTTCCAGCGCGGGTTTTGCCGGCGCGGTCTGTAAACAATGCACCGCGCCGTATGGTATTGAGCGCCGCGCCTCGAACCGACAATGTCACGGAACGGCCCGCGCGCAACTGAAGCGTCCGGGGGCTTACGGAACTTATCTTCAGCGCGTTCCCGCTTCTCGCCTGAGGCGATGATGTTTTTATACCAGCCTTACGGCTTGTCGCGGGTTTCTCGCCGGCGCGACGTGCTTGCGTTGCCTTGTCTGCGCGGGTTTTCGGCCGCGACAACACGGTTTGACCGGGCCGACCGGGCGGGGCCACCCTCGGGACATTCCGGGCGGCAGGTTTCGCACTGGCCGCGCCCCCCACCGTAACCCGCACCGGCAGGCTCGTCCGTGTACCCCGGCTGTCCGCGAGGTGGATGTAATAGGTGCCGGCCTTCACCCTGCCCGCCAGCGTCATGGTCAGGCGACCGCTGCTGACACCACCCGAATAGCGCACGTTCAGGCGCCCGGCCTGCTGTTTACCCGCCTTGTCGCGATACAGCGCTGCGCTTCGGATGGTCTTGAGCCCCGACCCCCTGACGGCCAGGGTCGCTGCCTTGCCAGGCTGCAACTGTACCGTGTTTGGCGTCGCGGAAACGATTCTGACCGCCGCCTGCACCTGCCCGGACATGAGCAAAAGCGCCAGCGCCAGGCTGCTCCAGAGTTTGATCCACATTGTTCCCGCTACACGCAGCATCATCCCGACCTCTCCTGAAAACAGTATCTTCCGGCACGAAACCTCGTGCCCCCGGAGAGGGAATAATCGTGGGTTCCAGGGATTTATACATCCCCATTATTGGGGATTCAGCGGCACAGTGAGGCGCAGGCAGGTACCGGGCGAGGCATCGCCGATCTCCAGCGTCAGGCCGGCCCGGCGGGCGCGGTGAAACATGTTTCCGAGACCGTGGCCGTGACGCTGCTCCTTGTCCGGCAGCCCCTTTCCGTCGTCAGCGATTTCGATAAAAACCGAATGTTCGTCCGCGCCGCTGCGTACTGTCAGGGTGCGCGCCCTGGCGTGCTTTAGAACATTGGTAATGGCCTCCTGGAGGATTCGCATGATCTGCAACACCCGGTCGGGACCGAGTTCCGGAATGAGGGGCAGATCACCGACCTTCCAGCGCACCCGGATACCGCTTTGTTCGAGACTCCCCTGCAGGCGCGCCCGCAACATGCCCAGAACCGATGCCAGATCACCATCGGTCTGATCCATGGAATCGATGACCAGGCGCAGGTCCTGAAGGGCGTTGCCCAGCAGCTCGCGAAAACGCTCGGGCGGAACATCGTTGTTCTCCGCCATCGCCAGCGCCGACACCAGGTGCCCGCCAACCCCGTCGTGCATGTCTCTCATGATCCGTTCCCGTTCGTTCGCCAACACCTGCTCGTGCTCCAGCTTGCGAAGCTTGCGGTAGTTGGACTCCAGTTCGCGTCCCCTTTGCCGGACCCGGGATTCGAGCGTGCGCATCAACTCCTCGGAGGCGTTCACCGCACGGCCATACCGGATCAGCAACACGACCGTGAAGCCCAGCAACAGGGTCGCTGCGCTGTACTGCATCAGCAGGCCATGGTGCGGCGGTACCTGGCCGTTGAGCATCAACCAGTCGTGGCCACTGGTCAGCAATACCGGAACACCGGCGCACACGGCGATCATGTATTCGCTGTCGCCCGTCTTCAGCCACGCCGAAAACAGGCGGGCGGCGGGATAGAGACCCAGCAAATAGGAAGCTGTCACCCAGTAGCTGTTGGCGATATGGAAAAACGTCTGCGCGTCGTCGATCGCGCAAAGCCACAGGCTGCCGGCCGAGACGCCGGCGAAGAGCAGGAATTCGAAGCGCGGCAGGCGCATATCGAGCAGTCGGTGGGTGAATATCACCAGCATGACCGCGAACCATCCGTCGCTGAGATAGCGAACACACTCCCAGACGTGGACCGACACCGGGATCTCCACCACCAGAACATTGAAATTGTGCAATGCCCAGGCCAGGCAAACCAGCGCAAACCACAGTGCCAGCCCATCCTCCCGGCGCACGCTCCAGAGACCGATCATCAACACCGCCACCAGCACCAGGCTGGCAGTGGCAATCTCGACGACCACGACTTTCAGGCGGTAGAAACGCTGGAACACGGGCCTGAGCACTTCGTCCGGCCCTATGTAGACGGGACCCAGGTAGCCGTGCTTCCCGGCCGCCGCCTTGACACGCAGGTTCAGGGTATTGATCCCGTTGCCCAGGTAGCCGTTGGGAATGGAAAAATACAGCGGCCGGTTTTCATTGCGCGCCACCGGATCGTTGAAGCGCCCGCCGCTGCCGATGTTCTCCCCGTTGATATAGGCCGCAATATTCGAGGTGACACGGGGCACGTACAAGCCCCACAGGCGATTGGGCGGCACCCGGAATTTCAACTCGATCGAGTACCAGCCCTCGCGCGCCTCCACGTCGGCCTTGCGCCAGTCGTGCGGCAGGGCAACCTTTCGCCAGGCTCCGGATTCCGGTTCGGGCGGTTTCAGGGTTTCAGTGTCGAGGAAGCGCGCCTCCCCGATCGCGATGACATCGCGGGGCGGCGCCGAGGCATAGCGGTAGTACTGGATGCCGGCCAGCAGCATGATCAGGGTCACCGACAATACCAGCGTCACGGCCGGCCAGGAGAATTGGCGCCCCGGGCGACTGTCCACCCGTCAGTCGTCCATGCGGATAAGGCCGAGATTGACGGCTTCGTACACGGCCTCGCTGCGGGAGCGCACTTCGAGCTTGCGGTAGATGTGCTTGACGTGCGAACTCACGGTGTGAAATGAAATACTGAGCATTTCGGCGATTTCATTATAGGTAAACCCCTTGGCGACCGCGGTCAGCACGTCGACTTCACGATCGGAGAGAATGGGTTCTTCCCGCGACGCCGACGCCGCATCGGGCTCCGGGTGCAGACGCTTGAGCAGGTGCCGGGCAATGGGTGCGCTGACGGGTGAACCACCGGCCACCAGTTGCAATAGCGATTTGCCTATGTGTTCGGTGGTGCCATCCTTGAGGATGTACCCTGCGGCTCCGGCTTCAAGGGCCGCAATGACATGCCGCTCATCGCCGAATACCGAGATCACCATGGCTTCGCTGCGCCTGTCGCCCTGCCGGACCCGCCGGATCAGTTCGATACCGTTTCCATCCGGCAAGCCAAGGTCGGTAAGCAATACATCGGGCGCCCCCTTTTCCAGCAGCGCGCGCGCTTCCGTCACGGTGGCGACGGCACCGAACAGTGACAACCCTTCGGTCGCCTCGATAATACGCGCCAGACGCTCGCGGGTATTATCGTCATCTTCCACCAGCAGCACGGTTGACATGCGGCGAGTATAGGTAGTCGACCCGGCTTTTTAAACCCCGGGGGTGCAGTCCCCGCACGCGGGAGTTGAGCGGACTGGCCGCATCAGGCACGATACCGCCATGAAAAAACTCTCGCGCTCACTGTGCCTCGTGTTCGGCCTCGTGCTTTGCCCGGTGGTTCTTGCCCGGGCGGATCAGGAACCGCCGCGCCAGTACGACATCGAACTGCTGGTCTTCCAGAACCTGGGCGCCGACGACGGCGGCGAGGTCTGGCCCGTCGACTACTCGGACTGGCTGCAGGACGATGAACCACCCGACACCACGCCGTCGCCAACAGCCGAAACCGAACCCGTTGCCGGCGCAACCATCGCGCCTGCCCCGGAAACCGCCGGCGACGGAATCCTCTGGCTGGATGAAGATAAGCTGTCGTTGAACGCCGAACAACGGACCCTGGCCCGTTCGACCGGCTACCGCGTGCTGCGTCATATCGGGTGGCGACAAGTGGTGCAGGACAGGAAACAGGCGCAGGACATCGATATTCCCGCACAACCTGACGCGGATGCCGTGGATGTCGAGGGCAGCGTGAAGGTGGCCGTGGAACGCTACCTGCACCTGTATCTCGACCTGAAACTGATCGACCCATCTCTGGCCGTCGAAGCTGGCTACTCCGGCTACGAACTCCCCGAATTCCGGCTGCATCAGCACCGCCGCATGCGCAGCGGAGAGCTGCACTATTTCGATCACCCGAAGTTTGGTGTGCTTGCGGTCATTACTCCGGTAAAGATCGAAGCGGAACAGCCGGTAACGGAGTCTTCGGCGGCGACTGTCCTCTCGCCCTAGCGGCCGCCGTCGCTGCTCACGCGCAGCGTCCGCCAGGGACTGCGCGCCACCACCCGTCCCCCGCTGTCCAGGGCGCTCACGCGCCAGCGCAAGCCGGCGCCGGCCGGGGTCTCGATGAACGGGGGCAGGCTGTAGGAGGAAATCCCCTCGCCGACCATGGCGGAAAACAGCAGCTCGTCGGCGTCGCCGGCATACAGGTCGAGCCGGTACAGACTCGCGCCCTCGACATCGACCCAACTGAAGTTCGGTAACCGTCCCACCTCGAGCACTGCGCCGTCCTGCGGCAGCATCAGGCTCAGCGATCGTTTCGGCGCCTGCTTCTCGAGCACGGCCAGCGCTTCCTCGTCGCCCACGTAGTAACGCAGCACCGGCATCGGGAAGCCTGCCACGCCGCCGCTGGAAACCGTTCCGGTCACGGCATTGGAATCGCCTTCCTTCTCGCGCGTCGCCTCGATCCGCAACAGGATCTTGTAGGGACCGTCGACCAGCGCCGGAATGGTGGCCGGGTCGGGGCCGGGCAACACCACGCGCCCGGTCGGCGGCAGCAACAGATCGAAACGCTCCAGTTGCAGGTACCGCCGTTGCAGGCCGCGCCGCTCGACCGGCAGGCTGGCCTCGGTCAACAGGTCTTCCAGGGTGGGCTCCAGATCCCCCGGCTTCACCACCTCCCAGCGCCCCTTCAGTCGTCCGCTACCGTTGTAATGAATGACCGCCTCGACGGGCGGCACCTGTTGCCCGCGCTCCAGCAGGTACACCGGCCGGCGTCCGGAACCGGTATCGAAATACACCTCCACGTTGGTCAGGGCCAGCGGCACGCGCGCGCCGCCACCGGCCATGCGACAGGTCACGGCGATGTATTCCTCGTTACCTCCGCCATCCACGAACTTGCGCACGTAGAAGAACTGGGAAGCCTTGCCGGCCAGCGCATCCTGGTAGGCACGCCTCGCCACCGAGGCGGGAATCGTCATGATGTCGGTGGTGTTGTCGACGGCGCCCGCGCCACTGGGGCTGGCCAGGTTGTTACGCAGCGGCAGATGCCCGAACAGGGTGCCGGGCACGCAGGGATTGACCGGGGATGGTGTATTGGCCGGCACCGTGATATCGCCGCACCAGAAGGCGTCGACCGCTTGCTGACCGGTGGTGCCCTGGAAGGTCAGGAACACCGTGGTGACACCGGTACTGCTCACGTTCACGCCGGTGGGGTTGACGGCGGTTACCGCCGGCACCAGGGGAGCCAGCAGGGCGCCGGCGGCCAGGATCAGTACGTGCAGGAAATGTTTTGTCATCTTGTCTCGCATTAAAACAGGCTCAGGCTCATGCCGGAATTGACGGTCCAGGTCCGCTGCCGGGATTCAAACCCGAAAAAGTTGTCGCTGTTGCGACTGTCCTGCATGGCATAACGGACAAAGACCTGAAAAGGCAACTTGCGACCGGCAAACGGAAGCTGCGTGTTCCAGCCAAGCTGGGCGTTGGCGGTCTGGTCGTCGTTCTCCGAGAAATCGCGGTCGTCGTCCTGCTGCGTGTCGCTGTAGCTGCCGGACACGACCCATTGCGGCAGAAAGCGCCACTCGGCGTTGACGCCCCAGCCCCGTGTCTCACGCTCCAGGTCCTGTTCCTGGTCCTTGTTGCGGCCCAGCGCCAGGTTGGCCGACAGGCGCAGGGTATCGCTCAGTTGCAGGTCGGTATTGAGATCATGCGTGACCAGTTCGAAATCCGCCTCGCGGCGGCCGACCTGGCGGTTGTCCTGGTCGTTCAGGGCGATGCGGTACTCCAGGCTCCAGCGTTCCGCGTACCACTGCAGGCCGAGCGTGTGTCCGGTGACAACCTGGTCGGGCAGATGGCTGCCGCCATTGAACCCCGACAGCACCGGGTCCGGATCGTTGCCCGCGTACTGGTGGGTCCGGTTCCAGTTGTAGGACAGCGTCGGCCACCAGAAGGACGGGGCCTGCCGATGGCCCGCGAGCAGGAACAGGGGCATTCCGACCGCGAGCGAGCGGGCCCTGGTGCGGGTCTTGAGAATGGTCGGGATATCGTCCAGGTTGTCCTCGCTCTCGGCGTATTGCAGCGCCAGCGAGACCTGCCCAAGCTGGGCGTTCAATGACAGCCGGTTGGTTTCATTGTCGGCCTGCACGAAGGCCGCGACACTCTTGTACAGCGGGTCGGCGCGGTCGTGAACCAGCCCGAGGCTCACGTTGACGAACAGGTTTTCGCCGAGTTCGACGTTTTGCAGCAGATCGTAGGCCAGTTCCAGGTGACGCGCCATGTCCGACCGTTCCTTGACCTCGACGAGCGTGTCGCCCTGCGCCAGCACCGGATCGTTGGGGTTGCGGTAACGGCTCCGGGCAATGCTGAAATCACCGCGCAGGCGCCCGGAGGCGTTGCTGCCACTGAGCCGCAGTCCGAACCCGCGGTTGGTTTCCGCGTCGGGTACCTCGCCCACGTCGAAATTGAACAATGATTCGATGGAGGCGTCCATGTAGGTCGCTTCCAGGCGCAGGCCGCCGGGGCGGGAGCGCAGCAGTTCGACGCCGACCGAGGCGGCGGAGATATTGTGATCGCGCGACTCCAGCCCCGCCAGATTCGACAGGCCGACGATGCTGGTGCCGTTCATGCTGCTCACCGACACGTCCACCCCCTCCATCGGACGATAACTGGCGCGCACGCCGCGGTTGCCCACACCGTTGATGAGCAGGGGATGATTACCGTAGGTGATATGGCCGAGCGCCACCGACGCCCTGCCCTTGTCGATTTCCACCAGGTAGTCGCTCAGATCCAGTTTCGGCGCCTTCGCGCCTTTTTCGCCGAACCGGAGCGCTTCCTCGCGCACAGAGGAACCAATCATGTTGAGGGAACTGCGGATTTCCAGGTCGTCACGCGTGTGGCGGGAGGTAAAACCGAGCTGGCCGGCGATGTCCTGGTAGGTGTCGCGCACCGGTGGCGGCGCATCGCCGAAATGGTCTTCCTCCAGTTGTCCCTTGTTGGTCAGATTCACCACCGGGTTGAATTCCGATGTTTCGAAGCCGCCCGGCAAACGCACCCTCAGGGGCATGCGCGCCAGTTCTTCCCAGGCGGCGCCCGACCGCACCAGATAGAGCACTACCTCGCTTTCCCCGCGCGGCAGCGGCAACAGTTGCGGTTCTAACACCAGCCCCGCTTCGGCGCCACCACTGACGGCAAGCAGGGGGGTGACATCGACGTGGCCGACCAGCAGGCGCAGGTCGCCCTCGCTGGGCTCCGGCAGACGATCCAGCCGAATCACCAGCGTCTCGTCCGCATCCAGCCAGCGTTCGCCAAAATTCACCGATTGCACGTTTACCTGGGCCTGTGCCGCCTGCGCAAACAACAGCGCGAGCCCGCACAAGCCGGCCAACCCCCGCGCCTGACCTGCTGAAGCCTTGTTCATATGCGTTTCAACAACCTCCCCACCCGTCGGATGCCGGCATCATTCCAGACCACAGCGGGGCTGCCTATCACGCAAATTGGGGATAGCCAGGTTGGTGGGAGAACCAGGCGACAAAAAAACCGGGCCTTGGCCCGGTTTCGAGGTGCTTACGCGGCCTGGTGCTGTTCCTTGGCCTTGCGCGCGGCTTCCGCTTCTTCGGGGCTGTAGGCCTTGCCGGACCACAGCATCTCGTAGGCGATTTCCTCGTTGCCGTTTTCGCACAGCTCCAGCACCTTCTGGAACAGCGGCTGGAAGGTTTCGCTGCGGTGCGAAGCCTCGTGGTCCTCGAACGAGTTCCAGAAAGTCACGATCAGCGCTTCCTTGCCCTTGAGTTCACTCTCCACCGCCTGGCCGATGGTCGAGCCCTCGTTGGACACCTGGCCCTTGTTGAGGCACACAAACCCACCGACGAAACCGGTGTCGGAGTGGTAGGTCTTCACGTTTTCACACAGGTACGCGACGCGTTCCTGCAGGTCGTCGACGGTATAACCGTCCTTGAGAATCACGCGGTTTACCGTCACCACGCCGTCGGCCGGAAATCCGGGTATCAATCCAGTCATTGTCATCACCTCCCGTCTTCATATTAGGTTTTACTAATATGTGGCCAGGCAGTGAATAAATCAAGCTTTTACCCACATAACATATACTTGTTATCGTGTGGTTTTTCCTTTTGTATCCGCTAATTACCTTTAATTCATAATGTTTATTCGATATTGGATTTGACGAATTCCGTCAGCAGGCGGCGCACGACGGCCATTGCCGAGTCCAGCGTGCGGCGAATCTCGTCCATGCTGATCACGGCATCGCCACAGCCCGCGGCGCGGTTGGCGACCACGGCACAACAGGCGTAAAAGAGGCCGAGTTCCCGGGCCAGCGCGGTTTCAGGCATGCCGGTCATGCCCACCAGCGAGCAGCCGTCGCGGCGCATGCGGTCGATTTCGGCGGCCGTCTCCAGCCGAGGGCCCTGGGTGGCGCCGTACACTCCGCCATCGACCACCCCGATGCCGCAGCGTTCGGCCACGCCCAGCAGTTCGAGGCGCAGCGCCTCGCAATAGGGATCGGTGAAATCGATATGCTCGACGGGTTCCGGCGCGCCGTCGAAAAAAGTGTGCTCCCGGCCCCAGGTGTAATCGATGAGCTGGTCCGGGATGACGATGGCGCCGGGCGCCAGTTCAGCGTCGATCCCGCCCACCGCGGCCACCGCGATCACCTGCTCGACACCGAGGTCGTGCAGGGCCTGTAGATTGGCGCGGTAATTCACCCGGTGCGGCGGCACCTCGTGCCGCTCCCCGTGGCGGGCGAGAAACACGACCTCGCAGTCGCCCAGTTCGCCAACCAGCAGCGGCGCGGAAGGCTCGCCCCAGCGGGTCGAAACCGTTTCCCGCCGAAGGATCTTCAGGCCGTCGAGTTGCGTCAGGCCGGTACCGCCAATGATCGCGAGCTTCGCCATGCCCTGTTACCCCGTGCTGTCGTTGACGGCATAAATGCCCGGCAGGTTGCGCCAGTAGCCATGGTAGTCCATGCCGCAACCGAACAGGTAGCGGTCCTCCACCACCAGCCCGACGAAGTCCGGCTTGAGGCCCGGCGCCTTGCGCGTGTGGCGTTTCTCAACCAGCACCGCGCTGTAGACGGCGCGCGCGCCCTGCTCACGGCAGAAATCGAGAATCGCCGCCAGGGTGATACCCTCATCGAGGATATCGTCGATCACCAGCACGTGGCGGTCGCGCAGGGATCGCGCCGGTCGCGCGATCCAGCGGATATCGGACGTCCCCTGCGTGCCCTGGTAACGGGTGGCGTGCACGTAATCCAGTTCCACGGGAAAATCCAGGCGCGTGAACAGTTCGCCGGCGGGCACCAGACCGCCGGTCATCACGCACAACACCACGGGGTTGGCGTCGCCGAGCTGTTCGGTGATATCCGCGGCCATGGCGTCGTAGGCCGCGCACACTGCCTCGCGGTCGACCAGCAGGTCGGCATTGCGGCGCACCGCGCGAATGTCTTCCAGTTTCACTGGCCCGCCCCCGCCGGTGGCGGCGAGTCGAAGCGGATGGCATCCGGCACATGCACGGTGGAGGTCGGGAAGGCGATCTCGGCGCCGTGTTCGCGAATGATGCGCTCGATGTTCAGCAACACGTCCTGCTTGACAGCGTGGTACTTCACCCAGTTGGTGGTGTGCGTGAAGGTGTAGATGAAAAAGTCCAGAGACGAGGGCGCGAAGCTGTTGAAGTTCACCATCAGCGTCTGGCTGTCGTCGATCTCCGGGTGCTGGCGCAACATGGTTTCGATGTCCTTGAGGATATCGCCGACTTTCGCGGCATCCTCGTAGCGCAGCCCGATGGTTTCGTAGATGCGGCGGTGGGTCATGCGCGAAGGGTTCTCCACGGCGATGCTGGCGAAGGTCGAGTTGGGCACATAGATCGGCCTTTTGGAAAAGGAACGGATGGTGGTCAGCCGCCAGCCGATGTGTTCCACCGTACCCTCGATGTCGCGGTCGGGCGAGCGGATCCAGTCGCCGATCAGGAACGGCCGGTCGAGGTAGATCATCAGGCCGCCGAAGAAGTTGGCAAGCAGGTCCTTGGCCGCGAAACCGACCGCGATACCGCCGATGCCGCCGAACGCCAGCACGCCGGAAACACTGAAGCCCAGGGTCTGAAGGATCACCAGCGCGGCGGTAATGATCACCGACAGGCGCACCAGCTTGGCGATGGCATCGGCGGTGGTGCGGTCGTAGGGCTCGCCGCTCTCCAGGCCGCGGGCGATCACGGTTTCCTGCAGGCGCGCGGTCAGGCGCACCAGGAACCAGGCGCCGGCGACGATCACGCCCACCTGGCGTATCGGATCGATGATATTGAAGAGCACCGACTCGGATTCGGCGCGCACGATATCGGCCGCCAGGGTGATGCCCACCACCCAGATCAGCAGCGTCAGGGGCCGCGACGCGGCCTGCAGCACGTCGTCGTCCCAGGGATTGTCGGTGCGGCTGAAGCGCTGGTGCAAACGCTGCACCAGGCGCCGCTTGACCAGGTCGGCGAACATGGCGAGAAACACCACCACGAAGACCTGGATGACCCAGGTGTTGGCGCCGGTCCAGTCTGCCAGCGTTGCGATAATCTGCTTGTCCATCGTTCTCGTTCTACTCCAGATCCATGTCCAGCCAGCCGTCGGTCTCACAGCGCGCCAGCCGCTCGGTGGCGTTGCGCCAGCGCGGGCTGGCGTGCAAGGTCTCAGGCTCCGGGAAACGCCGGCCGTGCATGCGCGCCAGCCGCAGTTGCGCGGCCGGGTCATTGTAACCGCTCAGCGATTCCACCACTTCGATGGCATGCTGTGGCTGGTTGCACACCAGCACCATGTCGCAGCCGGCGCGCAAGGCCAGTTGCGCGCGCTGCGGGTAGTCTCCGGCCCACTCTGCCCCGCCCATGCTCAGGTCGTCGCTGAAGATCACGCCCTGGAAACCCATGCCCTCGCGCAGTATGCCGGTCAGCCAGCGCCGCGAAAAGCCGGCCGGCTGGGCGTCCACCCGCGGATACATCACGTGCGCGACCATCACGCTGTTCATGCCGTTGTGCGCCAGCCGTTCGAAGGGAACCAGATCCGCGAGTTCCAGATCGGCGAGACTGCGTCCGTCTTCCGGCAGCCCGTGGTGGGAATCGACCGTCACCCCGCCATGCCCCGGAAAGTGCTTGCCCACCGACGCCATGCCCGCTTCGTGCATGCCGCGCTGCCAGGCCAGGGCCATGTCGCTGACCGCCTCGGGCCTGCGGTGAAAGGCGCGGTCGCCGATCACCGAGGACAAGCCCAGGTCGAGATCCAGCACCGGCGCGAAACTGAGATCGACACCCACCGACAACACCTCGCTGGCCATCACCCAGCCGGCGTCCTCGACCAGCGACAGCGCGGCGCGCGGATTCTCGTCGTAGCGGCCGGCGAACACCCCCACCGCCGGCAGGCGAAAGAATCCGTCGCGGAAACGCTGCACGCGCCCGCCTTCCTGGTCCACGGCCACCAGCAACGGCGGCTGCCGCAGCGCGTGAATATCGGCCGCCAGCTTCGCCACCTGTTGCGGCGACTCGTAGTTGCGACCGAACAGGATCACGCCGCCCACCGCCGGGTGTTGCAACAGTTCCCGCTCCTGTGGCTGCAGTTCCAGTCCTTCCAGGTCCAGCATCACCGGGCCCAGCGTCATTCCGTCCTCCTTTCACGCGTGCCGGAGCGTACGTCCAGCCAGTCGCGCAGTCGATCGCCCAGCAGGTTGACACTGAGCACCACCAGCAGCAAGGCCGCGCCCGGCGCCAGCACCAGGTGCGGCGCCACCAGCATGTAACGCACTCCGTCCCGGATCATGCTGCCCCAGGAGGCGTCCGGGGGCTGCACGCCCAGGCCGAGAAACGACAGGCCAGACTCGGCGATCACCACCGCCGCCACGCCAAAGGTCGCCTCCACGACCAGCGGCGCGCTGATCAGCGGCAGCAGGTGCCGTCCTATGATACGCAATGAAGGCGTACCCAGCGCGCGCGCCGCCTGCACGTGTTCGCGCTCCTTCACCGACAACACCTGGGCGCGCGCCAGCCGTGCATACCCCACCCAGCCCACCAGCGTCAGCGCGAACACCAGATTGTCGATGCCGGGACCGAGCAGGCCGGCCAGCGCAATGGCCAGCAGGATACCGGGAAACGCCATGAACACATCCATCACCAGCACCAGCAGACGCTCCGGCAGGCCGCCGTACCAGGCCGCCGCACTGCCCGCCAGCACGCCCACCAGCAGCGACAGGCCGACGACCCAGACCGCCACCCGGAACGATACACCGGCGCCTATGAGGAGCCGGTCCAGTACCGGCCGCCCCAGGTCATCGGCGCCCAGCCACAGCTCGCGGTCCGGTGCTTCCAGTATGTGCGGCAGGGCCATGTGGTCGGGCTGCAGGGGCAGCCAGCGTGCGCCCAGCGCCACCAGCGCCCAGGCGACCAGCACCAGCATGGCCAGGCGCTGGATCACGTCCCCGCCCCGCCGAGCCGGATGCGCGGATCGACCCTGGCGTAGGCCAGGTCGGTCAACAGGTTGACCAGTACGTAAACAAAGCTGATCAGCAGCACGCAGCCCTGCACCACCGGATAGTCGCGGCGCTGGATGGACTCCACCAGCAAGGCGCCGATGCCCGGCCAGTTGAATACCATCTCGGTCACCACCGCGCCACCGAGCAAGGCGCCCAGTTGCATGCCGAGCAGGGTCAGCACAGGCAACCAGGCGTTGCGCAGCGCGTGACGCAACAGCACCTGGCGCTCTCCCAGCCCGCGGGCGCGGGCACTGCGGATATAGTCCTCGCCGAGCACCTCCAGCAGGCTGCTGCGCACCATGCGCGACAACACCGCCGCCAGCCCGGTGCCCAGCGTGATGGCCGGCAATACCACCGACAACGCACTGTCGCGACCACTCACCGGGAACCAGCCCAGCCCCAGCGAAAACGCCATGACCAGCAGCGGACCCAGCCAGAAATTGGGGATGGAGACGCCCAGCAGGGAGAAACCCATGGCGGCGCTGTCCCAGCCGCTGCCCTTGCGCGCCGCCGCCAGCAATCCCAGCGGCAGCGCCAGCGCGACGGCCACGAGGAATGCCCAGGCGGTCAGCTCCAGGGTGGCGCCAAAGCGGCTTGTGAGCAGCGCGAAGACGGGCTGCCGGTAGTACAGGGAATCGCCGAGGTCGAACGACAGCACACCGGTCACGAAGCGCCACCACTGCTCCGGCAGGGGCCGGTCGAGACCGAGTGCGTGGCGCAATGCCCCGGCATCGGCGGCGGATGCCGACTCGCCAAGCATCACGGCGACCGGATCGCCCGGCACCCAGTGAATCAGAAAGAACACCAGCGTGGTAACGCCGAACAGTACCCACAGCGCGTTGACCAGGCGCGACAGCACATACGCCGGCATCAGCCGCTTTCCCGTAACAGGTCGGTGTTCACTAGCCCCGGGGTCGCTGGCACGGCGCGCGTCACTCTCCGCTACAAACGTTCAAGGTTTTTCAGGATCGGGTCGAGCCGGTTTCGGGTGTATCCCAGGCATCGTCGAGACTGTGGCAGGCGAAGTGCATCACCTTGCCGTCGGCCTGCTGCAACTGGTAGACCGGGAAACTCATGCCGGCTTCGCGAACGATGTCATAGTCGGAAGCCAGTTCCGCCACCCAGCGTTCCGGACAACAGGAACGCAGGCTGCGCCGGCCGCGGTCGAGCGGCACCACGGCGTCGTCGCTGGCCGCGCCGGCATCGCCGCGCAGCCGGTTCACTTCCCCGATCAGGGCGTCCACCCGCGCGGTCAGCGACTCGATCTGCCGTTCGAGCTCCACGCGCTGCCGCGTGCCGCCTTCCACCTGAGCGGATGCGGCATCGTCCGCGACGGCCATTTCGGCTGTGTCCTCCACCGGCGCCGATTCCACGGCCGATTCGGGCACCGCGGCGGCCAGGTAGCGCCGCCAGAACTCCGCGCTGTCCAGCGCCTGCACGGAATGGGTCTCGATCATCAACTGGCCCGCCAGCACGGCGATGTCGCGCGCCGCCGGCGACTCCGGATGCTGGCTGCAGAGGGCCTGCTGTTCGAGCACCGCTTCCTGCATGCGCGCGTCTTCCTGCACCAGTCCCAGCAACGGCAACTTGCGCTTCAGGTAGAACTCCACCACTTCGCGGAACTTGTGGAAACTGTGCCTCCCCACCGAATGGCTGCGCGAGTGGTTGACCACCACCCGCACATGGCCGTCGTAATCCTGCGTGTGCAACAGCTTGAGCAGCGCGTAGGCGTCGGTCATGGAGGTCGGTTCCGGGGTGATGACCATCAGCACTTCGGGGCTCGCAAGGGAAAACGCCGTAACATTGCGCGCAATGCCGGAGGACGAATCCACCAGCACGAAGTCGTAGTCATCCAGGTCCGCCAGTCCGGTCGCCAGACGTTCGAACTGCACCGGCGTCAGCGCCGTCATCCA
>WGBO01000003.1 GCA_015494295.1 Gammaproteobacteria bacterium
GGTGAAGCTGGCCGGCGGCTGCGGCGCGGACTCGGACGCGCTTTCCCTGGCCGGTGCCCCAGGGGTTGCGCTGGCGTCAGGCGCCGGAGTCTCGACCCTGGCGGTGGTTTCCGCCGCGCTCGCCTGGGGCGCTGGCGCGTGTGGGGTATCGCCGGTATCCCCGGCGGGGCCCCGTGCGGTCTCGGGTGCCGGGGCGTCGGCCGGCGGCGGGGATTCCGTTGTTGCCTCGTCGATCGCGGCAACGGTGGGCACGGGCGTCTCCCCGCTGGCGTCCGCTGTTGCCGTGTCCGGCGGGCTGTCCTCCACCGGCAGCGGCGTCTCGGGCAGGGGCAGCGGGACTTCGGTCACCGCCACGCGGGCCGGCGTCCCGGGTTCGGCGTCGGGCGCCGGCGCCAGCCGTTCCCAGCCCAGGTAGGCTGCGATGGCGGTCACGCCCAGCGCTGCCGCGATCCAGGTTTTCGCCCGCCCCGTCCCCGCGCCCGGCTGGATGGGCGCGCGCTGCTTGTTGCGGGCGCGGTTGTGGTGCTCGGCCAGCGCCTCGTGCGCCAGCCGGTTGATGGCGCCCGGCCGGCCGTCGGCCGCCTTGCAGATGGCGCGCACCTCGGTGGGGGTGAAGGGGCTTTCGCCGCTGTATCCCGCCACCGCCAGCCGGTACATCAGGTAGGCGGAGGTTTCCTCCTCGGTGAGGCGCGGGATCTCCAGCATCTGGCTGCTGCGCTTGCTGCCGAGCTGTTCGAGGGTTTCACGCACGCGTTGTTGGGCCTCGGCGGTGCCGAACAGCACGATGCGCACACGTTCCGCGTCGGCGGAATCGACCAGCTCGCACAGGCGCCGGCAGCCGCTTTCGTCGATCTGTTCGGCGTTGTCGATTACCAGCACCAGGTGCTGGGAACTGTCGCTGTGCGCGGCCCAGTGCGCCAGCAGCGCCTGTTCGCCCTGTGCCGCGTCGCCGCCCACCGTTTCCGCCAGGCGGGCGGCCAGGTTTGCGCTGTCGGCGCCGTCCAGCAGGCACACCGACCATTGCGGGTTGATGTGGCCCAGGAACTGTTCCAGCAGGGTGCTCTTGCCGCTGCCGGGCGGTCCGCTGACCACCACGATGGATTCCCCGAACTGCACCAGATGCGTGAGCAGGTCGAGGCGTTGCATGAGCGCGCTGCCGGCGTAGAAGAACCGGGCGTCGACACCCGCTTCGAACGGGTGGCAGCGCAGCGACCAGGTCTCGAGGTATTCGGGCTGTTCCGCGTCGGTGCTTTCGTTCATGTCTGTGCCTGCATAAATACGACCTGGTACCCTTTCTTGAGCTGGGCGTCGCGAATCGCCATCATCGCCTGCTCAGCCTGTTCCCGGTCGGTGTAGTGATCCTTGACCACGCGTCCCCCCGAGCCCTGGTAGCCCCATTCGCGGATCAGCGTCCAGCCGTCGATCAGGTCTTCCTGCAGGTGCAGGTGGTAGAACCTTGGCGGCGTGGTGTCGCTCGGTGGAATCTGCATATAGATGCGCATGTAGGGTCTCTGGCTGGCGGGGCGCGTTCAAGTCAGTTCTCCGGGATTGTAGACCCGGTGGTGTTCACTGATGGCATAGCGGTCGGTCATGCCCGCGATGTAGTCGGCGACGGCACGCGCCTGCCCGGCGTCCCCGTCCTGTTCGCGCAGCGTGCGCACATGTCCCTGTGCTTCCTGCGGCAGCAGCCGCGGGTCGTCGTTGAAGGCCAGGAACAGGTCGCGGATCACGCGCCGCGCCTTGGCGCTCATGCGGTGCACGCGGTAGTGCCGGTACAGCCTGGTGCGCAGGAAACGTTTCAGTTCCAGGTTGCGCTCGCGCATGGCGTCGCTGAAGGCGATCAGCGGGCGAGACTGGTCACGTACCGCGTCCAGGGTGGCGGGTGCGGCCTCGGCAAGCCGGGCGTTGCTGGTTTCGATCAGGTCCACGACCTGGCAGTTGATCAGGCGCCGCACCACTTCGTGAATGACGCGCCGCTGCGGCAGCCCGGGATAGCGGCGCCGCACTTCGGTGTACTGTTCCGCGAACAGCGACACCTCGTTCAGTTGAGCGACCTCGATGAGCCCGGCGCGCAGCCCGTCGTCGACGTCGTGGCTGTTGTAGGCGATCTCGTCGGCGAGGTTGGTGAGCTGGGCTTCCAGGCTGGGCTGGCGCTTGTTCAGAAAGCGTTCGCCGACGTCGCCGAGTTCGCGGGCGTTTCCGGGGGAGCAGTGCTTGAGGATTCCCTCCCGGGTTTCGAACGTAAGGTTGAGACCGAGGAAGTCGGCGTACTTCTCTTCCAGTTCGTCGACCACGCGCAGCGATTGCAGGTTGTGCTCGAAGCCGCCCCAGGCCTGCATGCATTCGTTGAGCGCGTCCTGGCCGGCGTGCCCGAAGGGCGTGTGGCCGAGGTCGTGGGCCAGCGCGATGGCCTCGGTGAGGTCCTCGTTGAGGTGCAGGGCGCGGGCAATGGAGCGCGCGATCTGCGCCACCTCGATGGAGTGGGTGAGGCGGGTGCGGAACAGGTCGCCCTCGTGGTTGACGAATACCTGGGTCTTGTACTCCAGGCGGCGGAAGGCGGCGGCGTGGATGATGCGGTCGCGGTCGCGCTGGTATTCGCCGCGGTAGTTGGGCGCCGGTTCCGGGTGGCGGCGGCCGGCCGACACGGCGTCGGTTACCGCGTAGGGCGCCAGTCCGCCGGGAGTGTCGAGGGCGTCCGGCAGGGTGTTCATGAACCGGTCAGCGGCAGACTGCGGTCGAGCGTTTCGGCGAGCAGCGCCGGGTCGTAGTCGGCGGTGATCCTGGCCGCGCCAATGGCATCGAGGAGGATCAGCCGCAGACCGCCGTCGAAGGCCTTCTTGTCGACCGCCATCAGTTTCATGAACTGATCGCGGGAGAGTTCGCCCGGCGGCTCGGCCGGCAGCCGGGCGCGGGTCAGCAGGGCACGGATGCGCGCCACGTCGGCGGCGTCCAGCCAGCCGTGCCGGGCCGACAGGTCGGCGGCCATGGCCATGCCGGCGGCGACCGCCTCGCCGTGCAGCCAGTTGCCGTAGCCCATGCCGGTTTCGATGGCGTGTCCAAAGGTGTGGCCGAGGTTGAGCAGGGCGCGCTTGCCGCTTTCGCGTTCGTCGGCGGCGACGATATCCGCCTTGCAGCGGCAGGAATGCCCGATGGCGTAGACCAGCGCCTCGGTGTCGCGTTCCAGCAGGCGCGGCATGTTGGTTTCCAGCCACTCGAAGAAATCGCGGTCCTCGATGAGGCCGTACTTGATGACTTCGGCAATGCCGGCCGAGAGCTGCCGATCGTCCAGGGTGTTCAGGGTGTCGGTGTCGGCGAGCACTATGCGCGGCTGGTAGAAGGCGCCGATCATGTTCTTGCCCAGTGGATGGTTGACGCCGGTCTTGCCGCCCACCGAGGAATCCACCTGCGCCAGCAGGGTGGTGGGGATCTGGATGAAGTCCACGCCGCGCTGGTAGCTGGCGGCGGCGAAGCCGACCATGTCACCGATCACGCCGCCGCCCAGCGCCACCAGGCAGCAACTGCGGTTGAAGCGTTTCTCCAGCAGGGCGTCGAAAATGCGGTTGAGCGTCTCCAGGGTCTTGTACTGCTCTCCGTCCGGCAGCACCAGCCGTTCCACCTGGTAGTCGGCGAGGGTGTCGCACACCGCGTCCATATATAGAGGGGCCACCGTGTCGTTGCTGACCACCATTACCTGGCGGCCGCGGATGGCGGCCTGGTAGAGTTCCGGGCGCGACAGCAGCGCCGGCCCGATGTGGATCGGGTAGCTGCGTTCACCGAGATCGAGTTGCAGGGTTTTCGTTGTCATCATCGCGAAGGATAAGTGGGCGACCGGCTTTCCTCAACATAGTGCGTGATTTTCTGCACCACGTCACGCACCCGGCAGCCATCGGTGTCGATGACGATATCGGCGATCTCGCGGTACAGGGGGTCGCGTTCGGCGAGCAGTTCCTCCAGCCGCTGGCGCGGGTTTTCGGTCTGCAGCAGCGGGCGGTTGCGGTCGTGGGCGGTGCGCCTGAGTTGCTGTTCCACCGAGGTCTTCAGGTAGATGACATTGCCGCGCGCGGCCAGGTGGCGCCGGTTGTCCGGGTCCAGCACCGCGCCGCCGCCGGTGGCGAGTACGATACCGGGTTGCGCGGTGAGCGCGTCGATGACTTCGCGTTCGCGTTTGCGGAAACCGCTTTCGCCTTCCAATTCAAAGATTAAGGGGATGTCCACGCCGGTCCGGGCCTCGATCTCGCGATCGCTGTCGATGAATTCCATGCCCAGTGTCCGGGCCAACTGGCGTCCAATGGTGGATTTGCCGGCGCCCATGGGTCCGACCAAAAAAAAACTGCCCGGCATTTTCATGCCGGGCAGATATGCCAGAAATTCAGGCGGTATACAAGTCGGGCTACGGGATCTTCATGCCCTGCTTGATGATTTTCGGCGTCACGAAGATGAGCATTTCGCTCTTGTCGTTGAGCTTGCGCTCGGTCCGGAACAACCAGCCCACGCCCGGCAGTTCGCCGAAGAAGGGCACGCGCTCGGCTTCCTTGCCGCGCTCCTGCTCGTAGATTCCGCCCAGCACCAGGGTTTCGCCGTTGTCGACCAGCACCCGGGTTTCGACGCTGCGGGTGTCGACACTGGGCACACCGGCGAAGATCTGGCCGACGCTGTCCTTGCTGACGCGCAGGTCCATGATGATGCGGTCGTCCGGGGTGATCTGCGGCGTGACCTTCAGTTCCAGCACCGCTTCCTTGAACGTGACCGAGGTCGCGCCGCTGGAGGTGGCCTGCTGGTAGGGGATCTCGACACCCTGCTGGATCACGGCTTCCTGCTGGTTGGAGGTGATGACCCGCGGGCTGGAGATCACTTCACCGCGATCCTCCAGTTGCATGGCGCTCAGCTCCAGGGCCAGCAGATTGCTGCCCAGCTTGCCCAGCGCCATGCCGATGGCGCCGGAGGGGTTGGCGACCGGCAGGTTCACCAGCAGACCCTCGTTGCCGGTGTCGCCGGGCACTTCGTAGGCGGTGATGGTGTCGTTGTAGTTCACGTCGCCATCGAGCTTGCCGCCCAGGAGGAAGCCGGTTTCGTTGTCGGGCGCCCGGCTGTTGTGGCTGAGGCCGAACTTGACGCCCAGTTCGCGGGCGAAGTCGTTGTTGGCCAGCACGATGCGGGATTCGATCAGCACCTGGCGCACCGGGATGTCCAGTCGCGCGATGAGACGGCGGATCTGCTCCAGCTTGTCGGCGGTGTCCTGGATCAGCAGGGTGTTGGTGCGTTCGTCGACCGTCACCTTGCCGCGCTCGGACATCTGCGAGGCGTTTTCGTTGTTGAGCAGCTCCGCCAGGTCGGTGGCCTTGGCGTAGTTGATCTGGATGAGGTCGGAGTACAGCGGCGCCAGTTCCTCGATCTGCTTCATGGATTCGAGTTCCAGCTTTTCGCGCGCCGCGATCTCCTCGCTGGGCGCGATCAGGATCACGTTGCCGTTCTCACGCTTGGCCAGGCCCTTGGTCTTGAGCACGATGTCCAGCGCCTGGTCCCAGGGCACGTTCTGCATGCGCAGGCTCAGGTTGCCGGTCACCGAGTCGCTGACCACGATGTTCTTGCCGGTGAAGTCGGCGAGCAGTTGCAGAACCGAGCGGACCTCGATGTCCTGGAAGTTCAGTGACAGGCGTTCGCCGGTATAACCGAACTTGGCCTTGCGCGCTTCTTCCTTCTCTTCCTTGGTGGTTTCGCGAACCTCCACGGTGAACTGGTTGTCGCTCTGGTAGGCGAGGTATTCGTACTCGCCCAGCGGGGTGATCTCCATGCGTACCTCGTCACCCTTGCGCTCGGTATCGATAAGCTTGACCGGGGTCGCAAAGTCGGTGACGTCGAGGCGGCGTTCCAGTTCGTCGGGCAGTGCCGCGCCCTTGAACTCGACCACGATCTTGCCGGCTTCCTGGCGCATGTCGACGGGGATCGACGGATCGGACAGGGTGACGACCACGCGGCCCTCGCCCTGGTCGCCACGGCGGAAGTCGACGCCGGTGACGGCCGGTTCGATGCTGGCGCTGGAAGCGGCGGCGCCGGGTGCGGCCTGCGGCGCCGCTTCGACGCGCTGCCCGCCGGAGCCGAGCGTGACGATGATGCGGTTGCCGTCGACGCGGGTTTCGTAGGGCACCATCTCGAACAGGTTGAGCACCACGCGGGTGCGGCCCTTGACCTCCACCGCGGTCACGCTGCGCGCCGGGCCGATGCCGATGGCCTGTGAGCGCCTGACGAGTTCGCTGCGCGTGCCCGGCAGGTCGAAGGCGATGCGCGCCGGGTTGTCGATGGTGAAGCTGGCCGGGTTGGTGGCCGGTTCGCTCAGTTCGAAGGTGACCTGGACCTGGTTGCCCGGCAGACCGGCGAAGTTGATTTCCTTCAGCACGTTGAGCCGGGGCGCCGCCGCCCAGACCGCCTGCGTGCCGGCCAGCAGCAACATCATTGCCAGCGTCATCAATCCGCTCATCATCCGGCTGGCTGGCCCGGTTGAACCTCGCGCGGCATCCTTCCACATCATGTGAATTGCATTCATCGTTTTTATCTCCAAATTACTCGCTGAGTGCCAGAGAGGCCTGGCGCTCTATCCATCCCCCGAGGCCATCCGGTACGATCTCGGTCACTTCCACTTCGGATTCGGTAATGTTGACAATCTTGCCGTGGTTCTGGCCCACGTAATTGCCGGGCTTGACGCGGTGTATGGTGCTGTCGCTCATGCGGATCAGCGCCCATGACTCCTGGTCCCTGCCCAGCGTGCCGACCATGCGCAGGCTGTCAAGCGGCTCCGCTTCGAGCGGCTCGCGCGGACGGTTGAAGTCGGGTGTCAGGCCGCCGTTGCTGGTGGTGGCGACCTGCGACTTCGGCGTCGAGTAGGACGGCGGCGTGAACGGGTCGCGCGCGTTCATGGCGTTGTACAGGTGCGTTTCGAAGGGCGCAAACTCGGGCAGCGGTTCCACGCGCGCGTGCTGGCGCGACTTGACCGATTCGACGTAGCTGCGCAGATCCTCGGTATTGTTGCCCGCGCAGGCGGCAAGGCTGCCCGCCAGCAGGGCGGCGGCGAGGGCGCGCGCCACGGTGTTCAGTGTTCCCGGCATGTCGCGGTTCATTGGACGCCTCCTTCCTCTTCTTCGTCAAGGTAGCGATAGGTCTTGGCGAGGATATCCATGGTCAGTTCACCATCCTTGTTTTCCTTGATGTTGACGTCGTGCACGGTGACGATGCGCGGCAGCGCGGCGACGCCGCTGACGAATTCGCCAAACTCGTGGTAGTTGCCCTTGACGCGGATGCTGATCGGCAGTTCCGCGTAGAACTCCCTGGGCACTTCGGCCTGCGGCTTGAACAGCTCGAACTCGAGGCCGGCGGCGAGGCCGGTCTGCGAGATGTCCACCAGCAGTTCCGCGACTTCCGTGCGGTTCGGCAGTTGCCGCAGCATGGCGCCGAAGGACTCGCGCATTTCCGCGAGCTGCTGTTCGTAGGCTTCGAGGTTGGCGGCCTTGCGGGCGCGGTTCTCGAAGGTGGTGCGCAGTTCGCTTTCCTTGCGTTCGGCCTTTTCGAGCTGCCCCTGCTGGTCCTTGATGTCGAGCCAGTAGCCCGCCGCCAGCACGCTGACGAATACCAGCGCGATCACGAAGATGCGCGCCGGCAACGGCCAGTTGGCGACGTTGCTCAGGTCAAGTTCATTGAGTTCCGAAAGATCCATCAGCTGTTGTCCTCCGCGGGTTCTTCAGACGGAGTAACCTGGTCGGCGCGCAGCACGAAGCTGGCGGTCCGGCGGTTCTTGTCTTCCCTGGTTTCGATGACGTCGAGGCGGGGCTTGCCCAGCCACAGTGAATTGTCGATGTTGCGCATGTAGGCGGAGACGCGCGCGTTGGATTGCGCGACGCCGCTCATGGTCAGCGACGAGCCCTTCTGGGTGATGGAGTTGAGGTACACGCCGTCGGGCAGGGTGTACACCAGCTCGTCCATCAGGTGCACGCTCTGCGGGCGGCTGTGCTGGAGCTGCTGGATGATGTCCATGCGCGCCAGCAGCGCGGTCTTGGTCTTTTCCAGGTCCTTGATCTTTTCGATCTTCTTGTCCAGCGAGGCGATCTCGGTCTCCAGGAACTTGTTGCGGTTGTTCTGTTGTTCGATGAAGCCCTCCATCTGCATGTGGGCCAGCAGCACCAGCAGCGCACCGAGGATGCCGGTGCCGACCGCGATGACGGTGAACTGTTGCTGTTTCTCGCGGCGCAGTTCCTCGCGCCAGGGGAGCAGGTTGATATGAGCCATCAGTCGAAACTCCTCAGTGCCAGTCCGCACGCGATCAGCAGCGCCGGCGCGTCGTTACTCAGGGATTGCGGCTTCACGCGCGAGGACAGCGACATGGAGGCAAACGGGTTGGCGACCAGCGTTTCCACGCCCAGGCGCTCCTGCAGCAGGTCGGTGATGCCGGGAATCGACGCGCTGCCGCCGGCGAGGATGATCTGGTCGACGTTGTTGTACTGGCTGGAGCCGAAGAAGAACTGCAGGGAACGGCTGACCTGCTGGCACATGGCCTCCTTGAAGGGTTCCAGCACTTCCGGTTCGTAGTTTTCCGGCAGCCCGCCCTGGCGCTTGGCCATGCCGGCTTCCTCGAAGGACAGTCCGTAGCGGCGCATGATCTCCTCGGTGAGCTGCTTGCCGCCAAAGACCTGGTCGCGGGTGTAGATCAGCTTGCTGTCGTGCAGGACGTTGAGGGTGGTCATGGTGGAGCCGATGTCCACAACCGCCACGGTCTTGTCGGCGCCGTGGTCCGGCACCTGGTCGAGCAGCAACTGGAAGGCGTTCTCGGTAGCGTAGGCCTCGACATCGACGATCTTGATGTCCAGCCCGCCGTTTTCCACCGCGGCGGTGCGCATGTCGACGGTCTCGGTGCGGCAGGCGGCCAGCAATACATCGACCGTGTCGGGGTTGCTGTCGGAGGGGCCGAGCACCTCGAAGTCGAGGCTCACTTCCTCCAGCGGGTAGGGAACATACTGGTCCGCTTCCAGCTCTATCTGGCTGTGCAGTTCGTCGTCCGACAGGTTGGCGGGCATCGGGATGACCTTGGTGATGACCGACGAACCGGCCACGGCCACCGCGGCGTTGCGGGTGTGGGCGCCGGCGCGCTTCATGGCCCGCCGCACGGCTTCGCCCACCGCCTCGACGTCGGTGATGTTCTTTTCGACGACGGAATTGGGGGGCAGCGGTTCCACCGCGTAGCTTTCGACCCGGTAGCGGTTCCCGTTTCGGCTGAGTTCAAGTAGCTTTACCGCTGAGGAGCTGATATCGAGTCCCAGGACCGGCGGCTTTTTCCGTGTAAACAGTTGCGCGATCTGCACCGTTATTTCCCTTTAAATTCACCGCAATTGCAGTGTATTGATACGGTTATGGATTAGAGAGCAACGACAAATTGCTGTCAATCAAGTGCTCTTTATCCTCTTTGGTTCGATTCAGAGTATCGGACGCTTTATACTGAAGTTTAGGAATCCTTGTATTTTTAATTTTGAACCCGGTCACATCCCCGCCAAATATATGACACTTTCTTCCCGTCTGATGCGCTTCTCGCTGGCATCGCTGCTCGCGCTCACGGTCGCCGCGCTGGTTGCGGTCGCGGCCGCCTACTTCTATATAGCGCCGCAATTGCCGCCCATCGAGCGCCTCAAGGACGTGCAGTTGCAGGTGCCGCTGCGCGTCTACGCCCGCAGCGGCGAACTGATTGCGGAATTCGGCGAACAGCACCGCGAGCCGGTGCGTTACCGGGATCTGCCCCAGCCGGTGATCGACGCCATTCTCGCCACCGAGGACGACCGCTTCTTCGAGCACCCCGGGGTGGACTACCAGGGGCTGGCGCGCGCGGTGTTCATGCTGGTCACCACCGGCGAGAAGCGCCAGGGCGGCAGCACCATCACCATGCAGGTGGCGCGCAATTTCTTCCTCAGCCGCGAGAAGACCTACCTGCGCAAGCTGACGGAGATCTTCCTGGCGCTGAAGATCGAGCGCCACCTGTCCAAGCAGGAAATCCTCGAGCTGTACCTGAACAAGATCTATTTCGGCCACCGCGCCTACGGCATTGGCGCGGCGGCGCGCGTCTACTACGGCGCCGATATCGACGAACTGACACTGCCGCAGATCGCCATGATCGCCGGCCTGCCCAAGGCGCCGTCCGCCAACAACCCCATCAGCAACCCGCGCCGCGCCCTGCAGCGCCGCAACTACGTCCTCGGGCGCATGTTCGCGCTCGGCTTCATCGACCTTGATGCCTACCAGGCCGCGCTCAACACGCCGGACGACGCCAGCCTGCACAAGGCGGCCATCGAGCTGGAAGCGCCCTGGGTCGCCGAAATGGTGCGCAGCCACATGCGCGAACACTATGGCGCCGACGCCTATACCGCCGGCTATAGTGTCTACACCACCCTCGACGCCGGCCGCCAGCGCGCCGCCAACGCCGCGCTGCGCAAGGCGCTGCTGGACTACGACCGCCGCCACGGTTATCGCGGCGTGGTGAAACACGTGGAACTGGCCGAGGACGCCGGACCGGAGCAGTTCGCGAGCCTCCTCAAACCGGTGCGTCCCTATGGCGGCCTGTTGCCGGCGCTGGTGACCGCTGTTTCCGGGGAGGAGGCGAGCCTGGTGCTGCGCGACGGCCGCGAGGCGCGCCTGGACCTCGAAGGTGTCGCCTGGGCGCGCCGTTTCATCAGCGTCAACCGGCGCGGGCCGAAGCCGGAAACGGTGACCGACGTGCTGAAACGCGGCGACCTGGTCTATGTGCAGGTGCTGGACGAGGGGCGCTGGCGGCTGGCGCAGCTTCCGGCGGTGTCCGGCGCGCTGGTGTCGGTGGACCCCCACGATGGCGCGTTGCAGGCGCTGGTGGGCGGTTTCGATTTCTACCTCAGCAAGTTCAACCGCGCGGTTCAGGCGCAGCGCCAGCCCGGTTCGAGTTTCAAGCCGTTCATCTACTCGGCGGCGCTCAACAAGGGCTACACGGTGGCCAGCCTGTTCAACGACGCGCCGGTGGTGTTCGACGATCCCTCGCTGGAGACCACCTGGCGGCCGGAAAACTACAGCGGCAAGTTCTACGGCCCGACGCGCATGCGCGAGGCCCTGACCCGTTCCCGCAACCTGGTGTCGATCCGCCTGTTGCAGGCCATCGGGCCGCGCTACGCGGCGCGCTACGTGCAGCGCTTCGGCTTCCGCCCCGACCAGGTGCCGCGCGATCTGTCGCTGGCGCTGGGCAGCGGTACCGCCACCCCGCTGGAAATGGCGCGCGCCTACAGTGTGTGGGCCAACGGCGGTTTCTACACCGAGCCGTATTTCATCGAGGAGATCCGCGACGCGGACGGCGAAACGCTGTTCCGCGCCGACCCGGCGGTGGCCTGTGACGACTGCGAGACGGAAGATGCGGGTGAAGAAGATACGGATACCGTGGCGACCGACGCCGGGAGCCCGCCGCCGGCCTCCGTGGCGGATGCCGCCGACAGCGATGCCGGTAACGGTGACGAGGCCGTCGCGCCCGCTCGTTACGCGCGGCGCGTGGTCGACGCGCCCAATGTCTACCTGATCAATTCCATGCTGCGCGACGTGGTGCGGCGTGGCACCGGCCGCCGCGCCATGGCGCTGGGCCGCAAGGATCTGGCCGGCAAGACCGGTACCACCAACGACCAGCGCGACGCCTGGTTCTGCGGCTTCAACACCCGGCTGGTGACCACCGTGTGGGTCGGCTACGACCGGGTGCGGCCGCTCGGCAACGGCGAGACCGGCAGCCGCGCCGCCCTGCCCATGTGGGTCGACTACATGGGGCAGGCGCTGAAGGGGGTGCCGGAGTCGCTGATGCCGCAGCCGCCCGGCATGGTGACGGTGCGCATCGACCCCGCCACCGGCCTGCGCATGCCGCCGGGTCAGGCCGGCGGGCTGTTCGAGATTTTCCGCACCGAGTACGTGCCAACGCGCTACAGCCAGCCGGAGGCCGCGGGCGACAAGCCCGGTGAAAGCGGCGACAGCGGCGCCGAGCCCCTGTTCTGACCATGGCCAGGGCTTCCGGCAAGGACATGCAGATGCGGGTGAGGATTGCGCAGGAGGCGGCGCGGCTGATGGCCGAGCAGGGCATCAGTGATTTCTATGTCGCCAAGCGCAAGGCGGCGCGCCACCTTGGCGCGCCCGATACCCGCAACATGCCGCGCAACGTCGAGGTGGAGGAGGCGCTGGCCTCCTACCAGCGCCTGTTTCATGCCGGCGAGCAGGCCGAGCACCTGTCCGGACTGCGCCAGGGCGCGTTGCGGGCGATGCGTTTCCTGGAGGATTTCAGTCCGCGTCTGGTCGGCTCGGTGCTGAGCGGCACCGCCGGCCAGCATTCCGACATCAACCTGCATCTGTTCGCCGACACCGCCGAGCAGGTGGCGTTGTTTCTGATGGAGGCCAATATTCCTTTCGACACCAGCCAGAAACGTTTTCGCATGGGGCGCGACGAGACGCTGGAGTTCCCGGTGTTCGGGTTTCGCGCCGGCGAGCACGCCGTGGAACTGACCGTGTTTCCCGCCGAGGGGCGTCGCGAGGCGCCGCGCAGTCCGGTGGACGGCAAGCCCATGCGCCGCGCCACGCCCCACGAGGTCGAGCAACTGCTGGCCGACGAGGCGCCCGATACCCCCATCTAGCCTGACAGGAGTTCCACCATGGAAATCGGCACCCCCCTTTCGCCCACCGCCACGCGCGTCATGCTGCTCGGCAGCGGCGAGCTGGGCAAGGAAGTGGTCATCGCCCTGCAACGCCTGGGCGTGGAGGTCGTCGCCGTCGACCGCTACCCCGATGCGCCCGGCCACCAGGTCGCGCACCGCGCCCACGTCATCGACATGGCCGACGGCCGGGCCTTGCGCGAACTGGTGGAGCGGGAACGTCCGCAACTCATCGTGCCGGAGATCGAGGCCATAGCCACCGACACGCTGGCGCAGATCGAGGCCGACGGCCTGGCGCGGGTGATTCCCACCGCGCGCGCCACGCAACTGACCATGAACCGCGAGGGCATCCGCCGCCTCGCCGCCGAGGAGCTGGGCCTGCCGACGTCCGGTTACGCGTTTGCCGACAGCCTGGAGGAACTGCGCGCCGCCATCGATGCCGGCATCGGCTACCCCTGCATCGTCAAGCCGGTGATGTCCTCGTCCGGCAAGGGCCAGTCGCTGGTGAACGGTGAGGCGGAACTGGAGACGGCCTGGAGCTGCGCGAAGTCCGGCGGCCGCGTCGACCGGGGGCGCGTGATCGTCGAGGCGCTGGTGCGTTTCGACTACGAAATCACCTTGCTGACGGTACGCGCGCCCGACGCCTCGGGCGACATTCGCACTGCTTTTTGCGCGCCGGTCGGTCACCGTCAGCAACAGGGCGACTACGTGGAGAGCTGGCAGCCGCAGCCGATGAGCGAGGCGGCCCTGCGAAGCGCCCGCGAGATGGCGCGGGCGGTCACCGAAAAGCTGGGCGGTTGCGGCTTGTTCGGCGTGGAGCTGTTCGTGGCCGGCGACCAGGTCTGGTTCAGTGAAGTCAGTCCGCGGCCGCACGACACCGGGATGGTGACCATGATGACTCAGTGGCAGAACGAGTTCGAGCTGCACGCGCGCGCCATCCTCGGTCTCCCGGTCGACACCAGCCTGCGCAATCCCGGCGCCAGCGCGGTGATCTACGGCGGGATGGACGCCAGGGGCATGCGTTTTTCCGGTATCGAGTCGGCGCTGGCGGTGCCGGGCAGCGAACTGCGCCTGTTCGGCAAGCCCGAGTCTTTCCCGCGGCGGCGCATGGGCGTGGCGCTGGCGCGCGGCGAGGATATCGACCAGGCGCGCCAGCGCGCCAGCGAGTGTGCGTCGCGGGTCAGGCCGCTGGCGCCCTAGCGACTGTCCCCGGCGCCGCGCGCCCGCCAGTCCTCACAGGTGCGGCGCGGGCTTGTAGTGTTTCGGGAACTCACCGCGCGCCACGCCGGAATCGATGGCGGCCTGCGCCACCGCGGGCGGCACGAAGTCCATCAGCCGCGGATCGAAGGGCTTGGGGATGATGTAGTCCGGGCCGAAGGTCATTTGATCCTTGCGGTAGGCGTGCAGGATTTCCTCCGGCACCGGTTCGTGGGTGAGCGCGCGCAGTCCTTCCACCGCCGCGATCTGCATCGCCTCGTTGATGGCGCGGGCGCGCACGTCGAGGGCACCGCGGAAGATGAAGGGGAAGCCCAGCACGTTGTTCACCTGGTTGGGGAAATCGCTGCGGCCGGTGGCCATGATGATGTCGTCGCGCACCTGGTGCGCCAGCGCCGGGCTGATTTCCGGGTCCGGGTTGGAGAGCGCGAACACGATCGGCTGTTCGGCCATGCTGGCCAGCATGTCGGCGCTGACCAGGTCGGGGCCGGACACGCCAATGAACACGTCGGCGCCGCGCATGGCGTCGGCCAGCGTCTCGCGCCCGGTGTCGATGGCGAACTCCTGCTTGTAGACGTTCAGGTCGTCGCGCGAGCTGCGTATCACGCCGCGGCGGTCCACCATGTAGATGTTCTCCGCGCGTGCGCCCAGTGCCTTGAGCAGCCGCATCGAGGCAATGCCTGCCGCGCCCGCGCCCAGGCACACGATGTGCGCATCGGCCAGCGCCTTGCCCTTGATCTCCAGCGCGTTGAGCAGGCCGGCGCAGATGATGATGGCGGTGCCGTGCTGGTCGTCGTGGAACACCGGGATGTCCAGCTTTTCGATCAGCGCCTGTTCGATCTCGAAACAGCGCGGCGCGGCGATGTCCTCGAGGTTGATGCCGCCAAAGCCGCCGGCGATGCGCGCCACCGTGTCCACGAAGTCCTCGCTGGTGTCCGCCTCCACTTCGATGTCGAACACGTCGATGTCGGCGAAGCGCTTGAACAGCACCGCCTTGCCTTCCATGACCGGCTTGCCGGCCAGCGCGCCGACGTTGCCCAGCCCCAGCACCGCGGTCCCGTCAGTGACGACGGCGACCAGGTTGCCCTTGCTGGTGTAGCGGTAGGCCAGGTCCGGGTCGGCGTCGATGGCGCGCACCGGTTCCGCCACGCCCGGCGTGTAGGCCAGCGACAGCTCCTGCTGTGTGGTGCAGGGCTTGGTGACGTGGGTGGCGATTTTCCCGGGGGTCGGGAATTCATGGTAGTCGAGCGATTCTTTTTTCAGATCTTCAAACATGGACGGGTCTCTGGGATCGATTCCTGCTGCAAGTGGCGTGCGCCGGGAAGCGCATGATAGCAAGCCCGGGTGGCGTGCGTCTGTTCAGCGCACGATTTTCAGGCGCTGCCCGGCCTGCGGTTCGCCGTTCGGGTACAGGTGATTGAGCAGGCGCAACTGCGCTTCCGCGTAGCGCGGAATGGGCGAGTTGCGCGCCAGGTCCGCGAAGCGGATGCCGGGCCGGGCGGTAACGATGCGGATATGCAGGCCGGCGGCCAGCTTTTTTTCCTGCGCCGACAGCTTGTGGAAACTGCGCGCCACGTCCAGGAAGTCGTCGTCGAAATTGCGCATGGCGCGGTTGTCGCGACTGAGACCCATGAACAGGAACCGGCGCGCGCCGTCGCGCAGGGTCACCAGCCGCGCCGTGCGCCGGCCCATCCGGGTGTCGATATCGGTGAGCGCGGTGTAGGCCTCGCGCCCGGCGATGCGCAGGTGGCGGCCGCCGCGGATGTCGGTGAAGCCCTGCTTCTTCAGGTAGCGCACCGGCGGCAGCCTGGCGCCGCGCGTGTCGACGCGCACTTCCAGGTAGGCCTTGTCGCCGGGCGCCAGCGCCACCAGCCGGTCGGGCAGATTCTCGATGCGCCAGCCGTCCGGGAAACGCAGGCCGAAATCCAGTGGCTTGTGCAGAAAGCGGCCCTTGAGCACGATGCCGCTGGCCTCGCTGTCGCCGAAGGCAAGTCCGTCGAGGTAGTCGAGAAAATCCGCTTCCGCCACGTGCCGGCCGCCGCCGGGTGGCAGGCGTCCCGCTTCCGCCACCACTTCCTGCAGGCGCTGGTCGTTTTCCGGGTGGCTGGCGAACAGGCCGTGGTAGACGCGCGGTTCGCGGCCTTCCTCGCGGGCGCGCTGGCGTTCGAACAGTTCCTGATCCTTGAGCACACCGATGACCCGGATCATCGCCTGCGGATCGTAGCCGGCGCGCGCCAGGTAACGGGCGCCGAGGCGGTCGCTCTCCAGTTCGTGCTCCCGTCCGTAGCCGCTCAGCAGCGCCTTGCCGAGCACATTGAACAGGTCGCTGGCGGCGCGCGCTCCGGTGGCTGCCTGCAGGATCAGGCCGGCCATGCCGGTGACGGTGGCCGCGCTCTGCTGGCGCACCGAGTGCCGCGCGGTGACGTGGCCGATTTCGTGGCCGAGGACCGCGGCGAGTTCCGCCTCCGAATTCAGGTAGGCCAGCAGGGTGCGGGTGATGTAGATGTAACCGCCCGGCAACGCGAAGGCGTTGACCTGGGTGCTGTCCAGCAGCGTGAAGTGGTAGTCGAGACCGGGCCGGTCACTGACCCGCGCCATGCGTTGCCCGACTTCCTCGACATAGGCCGCCAGGCGCGGGTCGTCGTAGGGGGGCATTTCCTTGAGGACCTGCTGGTGATACTTGCGGCCAAGGCTGATTTCCTCGGCCTCGGACATCAGCACGAAGTCCTGGCGGCCGGTGACCGGGTTGGTGGCGCAGCCGGCCAGCACGGCGAGCAGCGTGCTCAGCAACAGGGTGGCGATTATCAGGCGCCGCGGCAGGAGTCGGGTCATGGCATCGGTGTCGGCAATGTCGGTGAAGCTATCCAGG
This sequence comes from Gammaproteobacteria bacterium, assembly GCA_015494295.1. GTDB lineage: Bacteria > Pseudomonadota > Gammaproteobacteria > DSM-19610 > DSM-19610 > Thiogranum. The sequence continues at coordinate 16,756 of WGBO01000003.1, forward strand.
TTCGCGCGCGGTGTTCATGGAGAAGGCCGCGCGCGACCATGATACTACCTGCCGGCGGGCGCTTCGGACAGGTCCAGTATTACCGGGTGGTGAATATTGAGGCGCAGCTTGCCGCGTACCCGGTACACCCAGCCGCGCACTTCCAGTCGGCGTCCCACCCATTCCGGGCCGGGGGGCTGCGGGAAGCGCTGCCGGTCGGCGTCCGGCAGCTTGAGGGTCAGGCGTTCGCCCAGCCGTATCCAGGTCGCCCGGCCGCCGTGGCTGACGGCGGTGACACGCCCGCTCACGCGCTGGAACCCGGTGTCGCGCAACGACAGGCCGGCCGCCGCGCGCGCTTTCCAGGCCGGATGCCCCCATACGCCGCGACCGGCGCGGCGTGCGTCGTCCCGCGCCTCCCGGTAGCAGTCGAGATAATCGAGGTTGGGCGGAATCGCCACCTGCCAGCCGAGGCCCTCGCGCAGCAGGCGCGCGACCAGGTTGTGTCCTTCCGCATCCCACAGGTAGGCGAGATGGCGGCCGTAGCGGTCGCGTGGCTGTTCGCCGAGGCGCAGCCGGGCGCGGTTGCCGCTGGCGAACAGGTATTGGCGCAGGCGGTCGCGGGCACGGATGGCGAGTGCCTCGGCGGGGCGCTGGTCGCGCGCCACTTCCGGCGTATTGATGCCGATCAGGCGGATCTTGCGATTGTCGGCCAGCACCAGCGTGTCGCCGTCGTGCACGTAGCGGACCTGTACGGTCCGGGCGTCGGCGGGCGGGCCGCAGTGCGGCGCGGCCGCGGCCGGCAAAAGGGGCGACAGCAGCGCGGCAAGCACAAAAAAGGCGCCCGCGGGCGCCTTTTTCAGCCACTTCCGCATGCGGAAGCTCAGGATTTCTTCATTCCGTACTTGCGACGGAAACGATCCACGCGGCCACCGGTATCGACCATCTTCTGCTTGCCGGTGTAGAACGGGTGGCACTTCGAGCAGACTTCGATGCTCAGATCCTTGCCGACCGTGGAACGGGTTTCGAAACTGTTGCCGCAGCTACAGCTTACCTTGATGGTGTCATATGCCGGGTGGATGTCTGCTTTCATCAGTTCTGCCTCGAAAAAACATGGCGGCGTATCTCGAACAACTGCGAGGCGCCTGCCGAAAGGCCGCGAATGATACGGTAATCCGTGAAAGCAAACAAGCCCCGCCCCTCAGTTGGGGCGGCGCGCCGGTTCGAAGGCCAGGATGTCCGCGTTCGGCAGCGGCGCCATGTCGCGGCTGCCCAGCCGTTCCAGCGCGTCCTTGAGACCGCCGGGGCCGGTGAGCGAGTCCCACATCATTTCGCTGATCTTGATGCAGGCCGCCATCGGCGAGCCGGCACGCTCGCGCACCTGGTCGATTTTCCACTGCAGGCAGCGCATGCGCTGTTGCTTGTGGGCCGGCATGCGCTGGATCAGCGCCTCGATGGCCTGTTCGCGGCGGGCCTCGAAGGCGGCCGGATCGGATTGCGCCAGTTCGGCCCAGTCATCGAAGTCGATGAACGGTTTGTGGGCGTCAGGCTGTTGTGTTTGTAGTTTCTGCATGCTGACCTCCGACGGACTCTGGTTCGTCTGTTTCTTGTTGTGTTCTCGCTGACGAGAATATCACAAGCTGTCGACGATACCCCAGCAAACCCCGGAAATGATATAACTTATTGAAAAAACTCAACATTGTTAAAAATATCCGGTCTGGGAGCAGTGTGTTTCACACTGTTATGAGACATTTTCTTACAAAAAAGGATCCCGAAACCGGTACTGCGTCAAATTTTCGGCTGGTGGTTTTTCAATTGCTTGCCGGCGTTTTCCCGCTCCGCGCCGGTTTTTCGCCACCGGCGGTAGCCGCCGCCCTGCTTGCATTTCCCGCCCGGTGGCCGCATGTACGCGCCATCGGTGACGTCGCCGCAAGGGCTTTCGAGGCATGCACGAGGGAGAATTCTTTACCGGCCTGTTCCTGTTGCTGGGCTGCGCCGTCGGGGTGATATCGCTGTTCCGGCATTTGCGCCTGTCGCCGATCCTGGGTTACCTGGTGGTGGGCCTGCTGGTTGGTCCGAATGGCCTGAACCTGTTGCCGGACTCGCCGGAAACCCGCTTCCTCGCGGAACTCGGCGTGGTGTTCCTGATGTTCCTCATCGGCCTGGAGTTCACCTTGCCGGAACTGCTGGCCAACCGTCGTCAGGTGCTCGGCATCGGTGGCCTGGAGATGCTGCTCGGTACCCTGCTGGTGGCCACCGCGGCGTGGCTGCTGGGACTCCCGCCGCAGGCCGCGGTGCTGGTGGGGGGCGCCATTGCAATGTCTTCCACCGCGGTGGTGATCAAGCAACTGGCCGAGGACATGGAACTGGCGACCCGCCACGGGCGGATCAGCGTGGCGGTGCTGCTGTTTCAGGATCTGGCCACGCTGCCCTTCCTGGTGCTGCTCGGCTCGCTGGGCGCGGACGCGCCCGGGAGGGGCCTGGGCACGGCCCTGCTGGCGGCGGCATTGGTGTTCAGCGGCCTGTACCTGGCGGGTCGCTGGCTGGCGCGGCCGTTTCTGCACTGGGTGTCGCGGGGCCGTTCCGGCGAGGTGTTCATGCTCGCGGTACTGTTCATCGTCGCGACCTCGGCGCTGGTGGCGCACCTCGCCGGACTGTCGCCGCCGCTGGGCGCCTTCCTGGCCGGCATGGTGCTGGGCGAAACCGAGTTCCGCCACCAGGTGGAATCGGACATCCGTCCCTTCCAGGAGGTGTTGCTGGGTCTGTTCTTCGCCACCGTCGGCATGTTGCTGGTGCCTTCCAGCCTGCTGGAGCTGGGGGGCTGGATCCTGTTGCTGGCGGTTGCGATCATGCTCGGCAAGGGTGCGCTGATTGCCCTGCTGGTGCGCCTGTTTGGCGAGGACAGCGCCACCGCGGCGCGCACCGCCCTGAGCCTGTCGCAGAGCGGGGAGTTCGGGTTGTTGCTGGTGGCCGGCCTGTTGCCGCTGGGGCTGCTGGATGCCGACACCGGCCAGGTGCTGCTCGGCGGCATGATCCTGAGCATGGCGGCGGCGCCATTGTTGATTCGGCACCAGCACGCCATCGTCGGGTATCTGCTGCACAGGCGCGCGGGCAGGGAGGCCGTGGCGCCGGAGCAGGCGATTGCGCGCGAAAGCGCGGAGATGAGCGGGCACGTGCTGATCGTCGGGTTCGGGCACATCGGTCAGAACCTCGCCACCCTGCTGCAGGACGATCCGTTCGACTACCTGGCGCTGGATCTTGACGCGCGGCGGGTGCGTGATGCCCGCGACGTCGGCTTCCAGGTGGTGTACGGCGATGCCAGCCGCCGCGCGGTGCTGGAAGCGTGCCGCATCGAGCAGGCCGCTGCGCTGGTCGTCACCCACGACCAGTTCACGCTCGCGCGACGCACCGTGCATCTGGCGCGGCGTCTCAACCCGGAACTCACCATCCTGGTGCGCACCCGCGACGACCGCCACATGGATGAACTGCTGGAAGCGGGCGCTACCGAAGTGCTGCCGGAAGGACTGGAGGCAAGCCTGATGCTGGGCGCGCAGCTGTTGCTGCTGCTGGGGCAGCCGGAGCCCGAGGTCAACGAGCGCCTGGCGCGGATCCGCGCCGAGCGCTACCACGTCTTGCGCAGCTTCGTGCATGGCCATGACGACAGCGGAACCGACCGGCGCTATCGCCATCACCTGCTGCCGGTGCCCCTGCCAGCGGACGCCTGGGCCGTGGGCCGGCGCCTGGCGCAACTGGAGTTGCCCGCGGAGGTCGTGGCGGTGCGCCGCCACGGGATCCGTATCCCGGCCGCGCGCGTCACGGCGAGCCTGCGGGAGGGGGACATCGTGATCGTGCGCGGCACCCGCGCCGACACCGGGCGCGCCCGGGACACGCTGCTGCACGGACCGCGGGGCTGACGCGGGCGCGCTTCAGTCGATATGGTCCAGGCGGATTTCCAGGCGCTGGCCGTCGCTATCCTCGGCCAGCAGGTATTCCGCGCCGTCGCGGGTCACCAGGTCGAGCGGCAGCAGGGTTTCGCGGCGCGCTTCACCGCCCGCCTCGCGCCAGCGCAGCGTCAGGCGCCGGCCTTGCATGATGGCGAGTTCGTATTCGCTGTGCAGGCCGCAGTCGATGGGCCTGTAGTCAGTCATTTTCCCGGCTGACGCTCACCCCGGCCAGGGTGCCGTCCGGGTCGACACGGGTGGTGACCAGGACCGGCTGGCAGCACACCTGGCAGTCTTCCACGTACTGGTCACTGCCGGCGCTGCAGTCGATTTCGATATCGAAGGATTCCCCGCAGTAGGGGCACTCAATACGGCTGCTTTCCAGCATCGTTCACCTCCCCGGGCAGGAAGCGTTCCACCAGATCGTCGAGGAATCGCCAGCCCGTGTCGGTATGTTTCACCTGTTCGGCGTGGAAGTCCAGCAGTCCGGCCGCGGCCGCCTGCTCCAGTCGAGCCCGGATGGCGCGGGCGGGCAGCCCGGTGGCGGCTTCGAAATCGGCGAGGCTGAAGGGCTCGCGCAGCCGCAGCCGGTTGAGGGCGAACTCGAACACGGCTTCGCCGGCGTCCAGTTCGCGTTGTCCGTCGAGGAAGGTCCCGTCGCTGGCGGCGGCGAGGTAGTCCTTCGGGTGGCGTTTCTTCCAGCGCCGCACGATGCGCTGGCCGGCCGCGTCGCTGAGCTTGCCGTGGGCGCCGGCGCCGATGCCCAGGTAGTCGCCGAAACGCCAGTAGTTGAGGTTGTGGCGGCAGCGCCGCCCCTCGCGTGCGAAGGCGGAGACTTCGTATTGCGCGTAGCCCTGTGCCCGCAGCCGCGCCAGTCCCTGTTCCTGCATCGTCCAGCGCGTGTCGTCGTCGGGCAGCGCGGGGGGACGGGCGTGGAACAGGGTGTTGGGTTCCAGGGTGAGCTGATACCAGGATAGGTGATCGGGTTGCAGCGCGATGACCGCGTCGAGGTCGTCCAGCGCCTCGCCCGGCGCCTGTTCCGGCAGGCCGAACATCAGGTCCAGGTTAAGGTTGTCGAAACCGGCGCGGCGCGCGGCCGCGGCGGCGTGGCGCGCCTCCCCGGCCGAGTGTATTCGTCCCAGGGTGCGGAGCTGGGCGGGATCGAGGCTCTGGACCCCGATCGAGAGGCGGTTGACGCCGGCCTCGCGGTAGCCGTCGAAACGCGCCTGCTCGACGGTGCCGGGGTTGGCTTCAAGGGTGATTTCAGCGTCGGGCTTGAGCGGCAGGCGGGCGCGCACGCCTGCCAGCAGCCGTTCGATGGCGTCGGGTGAAAACAGGCTGGGCGTGCCGCCGCCCATGAACACGCTGTGCACGGTGCGGCCCCACACGAAGGGCAGTTCCTGTTCCAGGTCGGTGAGCAGGGCATCGATATAGGCCGCTTCGGGCAGCTCGTCCCTTGTGGCGTGCGAGTTGAAGTCGCAGTAGGGACATTTGCGCACGCACCAGGGAAAGTGGATGTACAGCGCCAGCGGCGGCGTGGCGGCAAAGCGGAACACGGCCCGGGCTCAGACGGCGCGCAACTGTTCGATGAGCTGGCGCAGCGCCTGGCCGCGGTGGCTGAGCCGGTTCTTGAGCTCCGGCGCCAGTTCGGCGGAGCTGCATTGCCGGTCGGGGACGAGGAACACCGGGTCGTAGCCGAAGCCGTTGTCGCCGCAGGGGGTGCGCAGGATGCGGCCTTCCCAGGTGCCCTGCACGATGCGTGGTGTCGGATCGGCGGCGTGGCGCATGTATACCATCAGGCACTGGAAACGCGCGCCGCGCTGTTCGTCCGGGGTGTCGCGCAGGGCTTCGAGCAGTTTGCGCAGGTTGGCTTCGTCGCTGGCGTCGGCGCCGGCGTAACGCGCCGAGTAGATGCCGGGCGCGCCGTCCAGGGCGTCGACTTCCAGCCCGGAGTCGTCGGCGATGGCGGGCAGGCCGGTATGTTGCGCGGCATTGCGCGCCTTGAGGATGGCATTCTCCACGAAGGTCAGGCCGGTTTCCTCGATATCGGGCACCCCGTACACCGATTGCGGGACCACCTCGATGCCGCTGCCTTCCAGCAGTTCGTTGAATTCACGTACCTTGCCGGCGTTGCTGCTGGCGAGCACGATCCTGGCGCCCATGGCTCAGCCCGCCAGCGCGCTGCGTTGCGCCTCGATCAGTTCGCCGATGCCCTTTTTGGCCAGCCCCAGCATGGCGTTCATCTCTTCCTCGCTGAACGGGTGTCCCTCGGCGGTGCCCTGCACCTCGATGAAACGGCCGGCGTCGGTCATCACCACGTTCATGTCGGTTTCGGCATTGGAGTCTTCCGGGTAGTCCAGGTCGAGCACCGGCACACCTTTATAGATGCCGACCGAGATCGAGGCGACCGAACCGCACAGCGGGTTTTCCTCCAGGGTGCCGTCCGCGAGCAGGGCGCCGACGGCGTCAGCCAGCGCCACGAAGCCGCCGGTGATGCTGGCGGTGCGGGTGCCGCCGTCGGCCTGGATCACGTCGCAATCGATGGTGATGGTGCGTTCGCCGAGCTTTTCCATGTCCACCACCGCGCGCAGCGAGCGGCCGATGAGGCGCTGGATTTCCATGGTGCGTCCGCCCTGTTTGCCGCGCGCCGCTTCGCGGCCCATGCGCTGGGTGGTGGAGCGTGGCAGCATGCCGTACTCGGCGGTCACCCAGCCCTTGCCCTGACCGCGCAGGAAGCCGGGCACGCGGTCTTCCACGCTGGCGTTGCACAGCACCCGTGTGTTGCCGAACTCGATCAGCACCGAGCCTTCGGCGTGCATGGTGTAGTGTCGGGTGATGGTCACCGGACGCATCTGGTCCGGCTGGCGGTTGCTGGGGCGCATGGGGAGTCCTCGGGATTGAATAAGCTGGCGGCATTATAGCCGAGCGCGCCACCCTTGGGGGGCGGCTATTTTTTCATTTCCGAGGCGTATTCGATCATGGCGCGGTGGATGTTGTCGATGGCTTCGGCGAGCGGGTCGCGGGCGGGCGCGGGCGGCGTTTCCCGATCCGGGCCGCTGTCGGCGCCACGAACGCTGCGGTCGCCGGCGTCCAGCCAGCGCAGCGCCACGGCGCTGATGTTGTCGGCGTTGGGGTAGCTGGCGGCCTCGGCCGCGTCGGCGAGGCGTTCGATGTGCCGTTCCAGATCGCCGTTCGCGCACAGCGCCACCAGTTCCGGTTCCGGCAGCGCGGACCAGAGGCCGTCCGAGCACAGCAGCAGGGTGTCGCCGCGGCGCAGCGTGGCGTCGCCCAGGCTGATCTTCGGGAGCCGCGGGGGGCCGCCCAGGCAGCGGCTGACGCTGTTGCGCAACGGGTGGGTGCGCAGTTCCTCCTCGGTCAGCATGCCGCCTTGCAGCAGTTCCTCGACCGGCGTGTGGTCGCGGGTGCGAGCCAGCAAGGCGCCGTCGCGCAGCAGGTACAGGCGGCTGTCGCCGACGTGCGCCCACCAGGTCCGGTCGCCCCGCACCAGGCAGACGACACAGGTGGTGCGTGGCGTGATCGGCGGGTGGTGGCTGCGCCCGGCGTCGACCACGTCGAGGTGGGCGCTGTGCAAGGCCTGTTCGAGAAAGCGCCGGGGGTCGGCGATGGGCAGCGTCTGGTGGCGGAAGCGGCGCGCCAGGCTGTCCACCGTCACCTGGGCGGCGAGTTCGCCGCGGTCGTGTCCGCCCATGCCGTCCGCCACCGCCAGCAGGGCATGGCCCGGCAGTTGCTCGACCAGGCAGCGGTCCTGGTTGCTGGCGCGGTTGCCGAGCCGGTTGGCGGAAGCGGTGACGATCTTCATGACGAACGCCCCAGCAGGACATCGGCGATGCGTCCCAGCGCCGAGCGCGGTGGCGCCGGCTCGGGCGTGGTGTCGGCGGTCAGCGCGGCGCGGAAGGCGGCCACGTTTTGCGGCCGCAGGGTGGGGTCCAGTTCCATCGCCCAGTCGATGGCGCGCAGCAGGTTGTCGGCATAACGGCCGCGAAACGCGAACTGGGCGGGCTTCAGGGTGTCGCGCTCGCTGCGCCGCCGGGCGTCCAGCGGCGCGCGTCCCTCGATGCATGCGCGCATGGTGGCGCCGATGGCGTACAGGTCGGTCCAGGGACCGACGTAGCCGCGGCTTTCGTATTGTTCCGTGGGCGAGAAGCCGGGGCTGATCACCTGCCCGGGCTGCTCCTGGCGGCTCTGCGGAAATCCGTGCACGGCGCCGAAGTCCAGCAGCAGTGGTTGTCCGCCGCGGCGGATGTGCACGTTGCCGGGCTTGATGTCCAGGTGCAGCAGGTCGTTGGCGTGAATCAGTTCCAGGCCGTCCAGCAGGGGCGGGAACACGGTGCGCAGGAAGCGTTCGCTGAGCCCCTTGCGGCGCGACTGCAGGTAGTGCTGGAGGTTTTCGCCCCGCTGGTATTCCATCACCATGTACACGGTGCCGTTGGCCTGGAAAAAGTTGATGACGTTGACGATGTTGGGGTGCTTGAGGGTCGCCAGGGTGCTCGCTTCCTGGAAGAACAGCTTGCGTCCGCGCACGAAGCGCGCCTCGGTCGTCGCATCGCGCGCCTGCACCTGCCCGTCGCGGCCCCGGCGGGCCAGCTTGTTGGGGATGTATTCCTTGATGACCACGCGCGGCCCGTCGTCGCCCTCGCGGGCCAGGTAGACCACGCTGAAGCCGCCGCCACCGAGCGGTTTCTCCAGGGTGTAGCCGTCCAGGCGCGTGCCGGGTTTGAGGCTGTCTGGCTTTTTACGCATGATCCTCTAGACTGTGCGCGGTACGGGTTCGCGGCGCGCGTGGAATTGTCCACGAAAACAGATTGTTGCGATTCAATAATAGCGGCAGGGAATGGGAGTGACTTGAGATGATCCGCAGTATGACCGCCTTTGCGCGGGTTGACGGCGAGGTGGAGGGCGCCGAACTGGCCTGGGAGCTGCGTTCCGTGAATCACCGCTACCTGGAGACGTTTGTGCGCCTGCCGGAGGAACTGCGGGCCCTGGAGCCGCAGGTGCGCCAGAAAGTGGGGGCGCGGCTGGGGCGCGGCAAGGTGGAATGCGTGTTGCGCCTGAAGCTTTCCAGCCAGGCGGCGGCCGCCATCGAGATCGACGAGGAGCGCCTGGAAGCGCTGCTCAAGGCCTGCCGCGACGTCGAGATCCATTCCATCGAAGCCACATCCCCCGGGGTGATGGACCTGCTGCGCTGGCCGGGCATCGTCCGCGAGGCCGAGCCGGACCAGAAGCCGGTGCAGGAAAAGGCGTTGCGCCTGCTGGACCAGGCCCTCGATCAACTGGTCGCCACCCGCGAGCGCGAGGGCGAGCAGATCCGCCGGTTGTTGCTGGCGCGGCTGGAGGGCATCGAGGCGCAGGTGCGCCGGGCGCGCGAGCGGTTGCCGGAAATTCGTACCCGGCTGCGCGAAAAACTGCTGGCGCGGCTGGAAGAGTTGCAGGCGAAGGTGGACGCCGACCGCGTCGAGCAGGAACTGGTGATGCTGGCGCAGAAGCTCGATATCGACGAGGAACTGGATCGCCTCGACGGCCACGTGGCCGAAACCCGGCGCGTGCTGGAACGCGACGAGCCGGTCGGCCGGCGCCTGGATTTTCTCATGCAGGAGTTCAACCGCGAGGCCAACACGCTCGGCTCCAAGTCGGCCGACGGCGACACCACTGCTGTCGCCGTGGAACTCAAGGTGCTGATCGAGCAGATGCGCGAGCAGGTGCAGAACGTCGAGTAGCGCCACGGGCGCTCGACAGCTTCCGCCGCGCCCGCGTATCATCCGTGCCCCCGCCGCCCGGCGGGATTTCCTTTACTGCCAACGCGGGGGTTTGCGTTTCATGTCACAAGGTACGCTGTATATCGTTTCCGCGCCTTCCGGCGCGGGCAAGACCAGCATGGTCAAGGCCCTGCTGGAGCGTCTGCCGGGGGTGGTGGTGTCGGTGTCGCACACCACCCGCGCCCCGCGTCCCGGCGAACAGGACGGGGCCGACTACCATTTCATCGACAAGGCCGGATTCGAGCGCCTGGTGGAGGCCGGCGAGTTCCTGGAATACGCGCAGGTGTTCGACAATTACTACGGCACCCGCCGCGCCACCGTGGAGGCGGAACTGGACGCTGGCCGCGACGTGATCCTGGAGATCGACTGGCAGGGCGCGCGACAGGTGGCCGCCGCCATGCCGGAGTCGGTCAAGGTGTTCATCCTGCCGCCCAGCGCGGCGGCGCTGCGCGAGCGCCTCACCGCGCGCGGCCAGGACAGCGCCGAGGTCATCGAGCGGCGCATGCGTGACGCGATTGCCGAGATGTCACACTACGACGAGTACCACTACCTTATATTCAATGATGATTTCGACACCGCCGTGGACGAGTTGCGCGCCGTGTTCCTGAGTCGCCGCCTGCGCCTGGAGGTGCAACGCGAGCGCCACGCCGCCGAGCTCGCCGGCTTGCTGGAATCGGGAAGCTGATTCGAGTACACTTCCCGGCCCTATCACCGGATATCTGGCAAACACAGCATGGCACGAGTTACCGTAGAAGATTGTCTCGACAAGGTCGACAACCGCTTTCAACTGGTGCTGGTGGCGACCAAGCGCGCCCGCCAGCTCGCCAAGGGCGCCGAGCCGTTCGTGGAGTGGGAAAACGACAAGCCCACGGTGGTGGCGCTGCGCGAGATCGCCGAGGACTACATCACTCCGGCCATTCTCGATGAAAAGCCGGAATCGGCCGAAGCCGCCGAGGTGGAGATGGGCGAGGCCCTGACTGCCATCGACAACGAGCAGCAGGCCCAGGCGGAAGCCGCCGCGAGCGCAAAGCCGGCCGACACGCCGGACGCCTGATTTTTCCAACACCCCGGCAACACACGCAAAAAAGCCGCGTCCCCTGTCATGGCGCGGCTTTTTTGCGTCCGGCTTCGTGCAGGGTTCGGGCATTTCGCCTATGATCCCGGGCTGACGTTTTCGATCCGGACAATCCGCATTCCATGGCGACACCGCTGACACAACCGGCACCCGGGACAGAGCGCTTCCTGATCAGCGACCTGTGCGACCTGCTGGAGACCTACCTCGATCGCGAGCAGGTCAGCGAGGTGTACCGCGCCTACCTGTTCGGCGCCGAGGCCCACGAGGGCCAGCACCGCAAGTCGGGCGAACCCTACATCTACCACCCGGTGGAAGTGGCGCGCATCCTCGCCGGGATGCACATGGACCACCAGAGCATCATCGCCGCCATCCTGCACGATGTCATCGAGGATACCGGCATCGCCAAGGAGACCATCGAACAGGCGTTCGGCCAGGAGGTCGCCGAGCTGGTCGACGGCGTCAGCAAGCTCACCCAGATCAAGTTCGAGAGCCAGGCCGAGGCGCAGGCGGAGAACTTCCGCAAGATGATGCTGGCCATGGTGCGCGACATCCGCGTCATCCTTGTGAAGCTCGCCGACCGCCTGCACAACATGCGCACCCTGGGGGTGATGCGGGCCGACAAGCGCCGCCGCATCGCGCGCGAGACGCTGGAGATCTACGCCCCCATCGCCAACCGCCTGGGCATGAACCAGATCCGCCTGGAACTGGAGGAACTGGGCATGGCGGCGCTCTATCCGATGCGCTACCGGGTGTTGTCGGAAGTGGTCAGGAAGGCGCGCGGCAACCGCAAGGAGATCCTCAACAAGATCGAGTCCGCCATCCAGCGCCGCCTCGACGAGGAAAACCTGCACTGCCGGCTGCTCAGCCGCGAAAAACACATCTACAGCCTGTACAAGAAAATCCGCGACCGCGCCGGTTCCTTCAACGAGGTGTTCGACGTGTACGCCTTCCGCATCATCGTCGACAGCGTCGATACCTGTTACCGGGTGCTGGGCATGATGCACAACCTCTACAAGCCGGTGCCGGGCAAATTCAAGGACTACATCGCCATTCCCAAGGCAAATGGTTACCAGTCCCTGCACACGGTGCTGTTCGGTCCCTACGGGGTGCCGGTGGAAGTGCAGATCCGCACCGAGGACATGGAGCGGGTGGCGGAGTCCGGCATCGCCGCGCACTGGTTGTACAAGAGCAGCGACAAGTCCGGCGGCGCCAACAACGCGCAGACACGCGCCCGCGAATGGTTGCGCGAACTGCTGGAAATGCAGCGCAACGCCGGCAACTCGCTGGAGTTTCTGGAGAACGTCAAGATCGACCTGTTCCCGGACGAGGTCTATGTGTTCACCCCGGCCGGCGACATCCTCAACCTCAAGCGTGGTGCGACGGCGGTGGATTTTGCCTACGCGGTGCACACCGACGTCGGCAACACCTGTATCGCGGCGCGTATCGACCGGCGCCTGGCGCCGTTGCGCACGCCGCTGCTCAACGGCCAGACTGTGGAAGTGATCACCGCCGCCGGCGCCCACCCCAATCCCGCGTGGCTGAACTTCGTGGCCACCGCCAAGGCGCGTTCCAATATCCGCCACTACCTGAAGAACCTGCAGAACGACGAGGCGGCGGAACTCGGGCGGCGCATGCTCGACAAGGCGCTGCACAGCCTGGGCACCACCCTGCGGGACATTCCCGCCAGCGACCTGGAACAGATGATCGAGGAGTTCGGCTTCGATTCCTGCGAGGCGCTGTGCGCCGACATCGGGTTGGGCAACCGCGCCGCCATGCTTGTGGCGCGCCGGCTGGCGCCGGCCGGCGAAGGCGCGGAGGCGCCGCAGCCGGGCGACACGCACAGCCAGCCGCTGGCGATCCGGGGCACGGAGGGCATGGTGGTGCATTTCGCGCGCTGTTGCCGGCCGATTCCGGGCGACAATATCGTCGGCTTCATCAGCGCCGGGCGCGGCCTGGTCATACATACCGAGACCTGCAAGAATCTCGCGGACTACCGCAACCGTCCTGACAAGTGGATCGACGTGCAGTGGCAGACGGACATCGAGGGCGAATTCGTTGCCGAGGTGCGCGTCGATGTCACCAACCAGAAGGGCGTGCTGGCCACCATTGCCGCGGAGATATCCGAACTGGAATCCAATATCGAGAACGTGTCCATCGAGGAACGCGACGGACTGGACACGGCGCTCAACTTTACCCTGACGGTGCGTGACCGCCAGCACCTTGCGCGGGTGATGCGCTGCATCCGCAAGCTGCCGGCGGTGATGCGCATCAGTCGCACCAAGCACTGAGGAGATCACATGACACGCAAGGTAATCCACACTGACCGGGCGCCGCAGGCGATCGGCACCTATTCGCAGGCCGTGCAGTGCGGCGACACCGTGTACCTGTCCGGCCAGATACCGCTGGTGCCGGAAACCATGGAGATGGTCGAGGGTGGCATGGAAGCGCAGATCCGGCGCGTGTTCGACAACCTGTCGGCGGTGGCCGAGGCGGCCGGGGGCAGTCTCGCGGATATTGCCAAGCTCAATATTTTTCTCACCGACCTGGGGCACTTTCCGCTGGTCAACCAGGTGATGGCCGACTATTTCCAGGAACCCTACCCGGCGCGCGCGGCGGTCGGGGTGGCGGCCTTGCCCAAGGACGCCGCGGTGGAAATGGACGCGGTACTGGTACTGGGCTGAGTCGCGGGCAAGGCAGGACGCTGTGCTCGATGAAACCCCGGTCGCCGCGCTGCGCGGCGTAGGTCCGAAGTCGGCCGAAAAGCTGGCGGCGTTCGGTATCGAAACGGTGCAGGACGTGCTGTTCCATCTGCCGCGCCGTTACGAGGACCGCACCCGCATCGTGCCGCTCGGCAGCCTGCGTCCGGGTGACCAGGCCGCGGTGGAGGTCAGCGTCGACCTGGCGGAGGTGAAGTTCGGCCGCCGCCGCAGCCTGCTGGTGCGGGTCAGCGACGGCACCGGCTCGCTGGTGCTGCGCTTCTTTCATTTCAGCAAGGCTCAGCAGGCGGGCTTCGAGCGCGGCGCGCGCCTGCGCCTGTATGGCGAGGTGCGGCGCGGTCCCGCCTCGCTGGAGATGGTGCACCCGGAGTACCAGCGCATCGGCGAGGCCGACAGCCCGCCCACCGAGGAGCGCCTGACGCCGGTGTACCCCACCGGCGAGGGCATCCACCAGCTCACGCTGCGCAAGCTCAGCGAGCAGGCGCTGGCCATGCTCGGCGACGAGCGCCTGCCCGAATGGCTGCCGCGCGAATTGCGCGAGCAAATGGGTTTGTCCGACCTGCAGGCGGCGCTGCGTTATGTGCACCGGCCGCCACCGGGCGCCGACCTCGATGCACTCGAGGCGGGCACCCACCCGGGGCAGCAGCGGCTCGCCTTCGAGGAAATGCTCGCCCACCATCTCAGCCTGCGCATGTTGCGCCAGCGCGCCACCCACCTGCACGCCCCGCCCATGGACGGCGGCGCGGAGTTGCTGGAGGCGTTCCGCGCGCAGTTGCCGTTTGCGCTCACTGGCGCGCAGCGGCGGGTGATCGAAGAGATTCTGCACGACCTGGCGCAGCCCCACCCGATGATGCGCCTGGTACAGGGCGATGTCGGTTCCGGAAAGACGGTGGTGGCCGCGGCGGCGGCGGCGCGTGCCCTGGCCAGCGGTTATCAGGTGGCGGTGATGGCGCCCACCGAACTGCTGGCGGAGCAGCACTTCGCCAATTTCCGTCACTGGTTCGAGGCGCTGGGCGTGGAGGTCGGCTGGTTGTCCGGTCGCGTCAAGGGCAAGGCGCGCCGCGCCGCCGTCGAGGCCATGGCCTCGGGCGAGCTGAAACTGCTGATCGGCACCCATGCCCTGTTCCAGGACGACGTCGCGTTCCACCGCCTGGGCCTGGTGATCATCGACGAGCAGCACCGCTTCGGCGTGCACCAGCGGCTGGCGCTGCGCAACAAGGGGCGCGAGGGGCAGCTGGCGCCGCACCAGTTGATCATGACCGCGACCCCGATTCCCCGCACCCTGGCAATGGCCATGTACGCCGACCTCGACAGCTCGGTGATCGACGAACTGCCGCCGGGACGCACCCCGGTGCGCACCGTGGCGCTGGCCGAGAGCCGCCGCGCCGAGGTGGTGCAGCGGGTGCGCGAGGCGTGCCGCGCCGGACGCCAGGCATACTGGGTGTGCACCCTCATCGAGGAGTCCGAGTCCTTGCAGTGCCAGGCCGCGGAGGACAGCGCCGGGCAACTGGCGGAGGCGTTGCCGGAACTGCGCGTGGCGCTGGTGCACGGGCGGCTGAAGGATGTCGAAAAGGCGCGGCGCATGGACGCCTTCAAGCGTGGCGAGATCGACCTGCTGGTGGCGACCACGGTGATCGAGGTGGGCGTGGACGTGCCCAATGCCTCGCTGATGATAATCGAGAACGCCGAGCGCCTGGGCCTGGCGCAGTTGCACCAGTTGCGCGGGCGGGTGGGGCGCGGCAGCGCGGAAAGCAGTTGTGTACTGATGTACCGCGCCCCGCTGTCGCAGATGGCGCGCGAACGGCTGGCGGTACTGCGCGAGACATGCGACGGTTTCGAGATCGCGCGCCGCGACCTGGAACTGCGCGGGCCGGGCGAGGTGCTGGGCACGCGCCAGACCGGCCTGATGCAGTTTCGCATCGCCGACCTGATGCGCGACCAGGCGCTGGTGCCGAAGGTCGAACAGGCGGCCGACTGGCTGTTGCGGCATGCGCCGCAGCAGGTAGCGCCGGTGATCCGTCGCTGGCTGGGGCGCGCCACGCGTTATGCACAGGCCTGAGACAGCGCGCCGGAGTATGCGATAATCGTTTCCTTTTCACGGACCATGGATATGCGCACCCCGACCCGCCGCCCGGCTTCCCGCGTTGCTCCGCGCTGGCGCGGCCACCGCCGCTGGTTGCGCCAGCAGTTGCCGGCGTCGCTGCGAAGCTGGTTGCTGGACGAGGGCTCGCTGACCGACCGCCTGCGCCGCCGTTGTCCCGGCTGTTTCTCGGTACGGGTGCTGGACGAGGCCTGGCGGCGGCCGCAGCCCGACGAGGCGCGCGTGCTGGGTCTGCCGCGTTCGGCGCTGGCCTGGGTACGGCAGGTGCAATTGTTGTGCGACGGCGAGCCCTGGGTGTTTGCACGCACGGTGATACCGGTGTCTACCCTCAGCGGCGCACAGCGGCGCCTGGCGTGGCTCGGCAACCGGCCGCTCGGCGCCTACCTGTTCGCCGACCCGGGCATGCGCCGCAGCCCGGTGCAACTGGCGAGCATCGCCGCCGGCAGCGGCCTGTTCGAGGACGCGGTGCGCGGGCTGGCGCGCCGGCCCGCGCGGATCTGGGGGCGCCGGTCGGTTTTCCGGGTGGGTGGCAAGCCGCTGCTGGTCAGCGAGATATTCCTGCCGCCCGTGACGTCGCGGCGCTGACGGTGCCGCCCAGGAGAGGTCTGCACAGTGGACACTGCACGCATCAGGGAACGAATCCACCAGTATATCTGCCTGACCCGGCTGGACAGGCCGATTGGCATCTACCTGTTGCTCTGGCCCACCCTCTGGGCCTTGTGGATTGCCGGCGACGGCAAGCCGGATCTGGGTATCGTGGCCATTTTCGTGGCCGGCGTGGTGCTGATGCGCTCGGCGGGTTGCGTCATCAACGACTTTGCCGACCGCCATATCGACCCCCACGTCGCGCGCACCCGCAATCGTCCGATTGCGTGCGGTAAGGTGACGCCGCGCGAGGCCCTGTTGCTGTTCGCGGTCTTGTGCCTGCTGGCTTTCGGGCTGGTGCTGATGCTCAACCGCCTGACACTATACCTGTCCTTCGGCGCGGTGGCGCTGGCGGCGCTTTATCCCTTCATGAAACGCTACACCAACCTGCCCCAGGTGGTGCTGGGGGCGGCCTTCGGCTGGGCGGTGCCGATGGCTTTCGCGGCGATCACCGGCGGCGTGCCGCGCGAGGCATGGCTGCTGTTCGTGGCCACGGTGCTGTGGACCACGGCCTACGACACCATGTATGGCATGGTGGACCGCGAGGACGACCTGAAGATCGGCGTGAAATCCACCGCCATCCTGTTCGGTGAGTCGGATCGCCTGATCATCGGCATCCTGCAGGCCCTGGCGCTGGGCGCGCTGGCGCTGGCTGGCGCGGCGGCCTCGCTGGACGGTTACTATTATTTCGGACTGGCGCTGGCGGCGGGACTTGCGCTGTACCAGCAGTACCTGATTCGCGACCGCCAACCCGAAGCCTGTTTCAAGGCGTTTCTCAACAACCAGTGGTTCGGTGCGGCGGTATTTTCCGGCATCGTGCTGGCCTACCTGGCGGGCGCCGGCTGAGCGCCGCGCTCAGGCGGGCAGGAAATCGATCGGGTAGGTGACGGTCACGTCGTCCACCTGCATGGCGCCGAAGTTGAACATCTTGATGCGCCGCAGCAGCTTGCGTTCCAGCACCGGATCGCCCAGTTCGCTCGACACCAGTTCGATGTGGGTGATCTTGCCGGCGGGCGAAATGGTGAGGCGGATGACCATCTTCCCCTGCAGGCCGGGGTCCTTGCGCAGGGCGCGGTTGTAGAGGCTGTAGATCGCGCCCTTGTTGCGGTCGAACACGATCTGGATGTCCTCGTAGCTGCGCGAGGCCGCGCGGCTGTCACGTTTCTTGCGCGCGTCCAGCGAGGTCTTGACGATCGAGCTCTTTACCTCGGTGGCGGTGCGCGCCGCCAGGCGGGTGGAACCGGTATCGCGGCTCAGGCGCGCGGTGTCGATGCCCTGGCTGGCGCTGGCACCGACCTTCGAGGTGATCAGCGCGCGTTCCGTCTTGCGTGCGCGCGTGGCGCTGCTGCTCAGGCGCCGGGCGCCGCGTAGTTCGTCGACGGATTGGTCGCGCAGGTCGGCCAGAGAGTCCTGCAGGGCTAGCAGGCCGGCGCTGGAGGCCTTCTTGCGCGCCTGTTCCAGCGCGTCGACCGGCGGTTTCTTCGGTTGCGGCTTGCGGGCCACGCGGGTCGGCGGTTTCTTTTTCGGCTTCGGTTTGGTGACGGTTTCCTTCTTTTTCACCGGCTCCGGTTTTTTCTCCACCACTTTCGGTTTCGGCGGCGGGGTGCGTTTCTCGAACACCAGGCGCGCGACGCGGGGCGGCAGCTCGACCTGTGCGTCACGCGGTTTCTCGAACACCGGCAGCCAGGGGATGGCCACGCCCAGCGCCACGGTCAGGGCCAGGGTGACGCTCAGGATCTTGCGGAAACGCCGTTCGTCTTCCGCCGATATCGACCAGGGCAGTGAAAGTGAATGCGAATAGACCATAACGGTGTCCTAGCTTTCCTGGGCCGGTTTCTGCAACACGGCCAGCGAGATGCGTCCGAAACCCGCTTCCGTGCAGGTCGCCATGACACGCTTCAGCAGACGGTAGGGGATTGCCTTGTTGCCCATGATGGTGACTTCGGGCGCAGGCTCCGCGGCGCTGGCGGTGCGGATCAGCCGGTGCCGGTTCTGTTGTTCGAGCGCGGTTTTCAGCGCATCGATGGTCAGTCCCTTGTCAGTGGCGATATCGCCCACGCGCGCCACCCGGTCGCCCTGCACCAGGATGTCGCTGTCGGTGACCATCACCACGATGTTCTGGCGCGGTTTCTGTTCCGATACCGATTCCGGCAATTCCACGCTCCGGGTGCTGGGCAGCACCTCGCCTTCCCCGGCATTCACCAGCAGGAAGAAGACGAGTATGGTGAAGATGTCCATCAGCGATACCAGGTTGAAGCCCGGCGTGCTCTTGCTGCGCTTGTGGTGGCGTTCCATGCGCCTGGCGCGGCGTGACATTTTCATTTCGGGTTCCTTTGCGCGGTGCGCAGTTTTCCGGGCGGCGCGTCGCCGATGGAGATGGCGGGGAACAGTTCCGCCATGACGGTTTCGCCGTCGCGCTCGACGCGCGCCACGCGCAGGGTGTCCATCATCTGCACCAGCCGTTCATAGGGGGTGTCGGTTTCCAGCAGCAGGGTGATGTCCTGCTTGTCCGGGAACCGCGCCTTGACCTGTTGCAGCGTGTCGGAGACCTGCTGCAGGTGGCTGTCGTCGCTGGCCACCGGCACGGCCTTGAGCAGGCCGCGCTTGCGGTCGGCGATCTCGACGATGTCGTGGCGCAGGATGACCTCGAGCTGGAGCTTTTCCTTCTCATCGCTGGCGGCCCGCGCGGGCGCGCCCTCGGTGGGAAGATTGAGTTCGAGGATGGTGATGCGCGAGAACACCGCCGTGATCAACAGGAACGGCACCAGGATGACCATCAGGTTCATGAACGCCGTGATGTTGACCTCGGCCGGCTCGCCGGCCGGCTTTTTGCGCCAGCGACGTTTCATCAGGCCGACGCTCCGTTACGCTCGGTGAGAATGTTGAGGAACTTCACCGAGGCCATTTCCAGGCTGTCCACCAGTTCTGTGGTCTTGGTCTGCAGCACCGTGTAGATCAGCAACAGCGGGATGGCCGCCATCAGGCCGAAGGCCGTGGTGTTCATGGCCACCGAGATACTGGCGGACAGCATGTCGGCCTTTTCCGCCGGGTTGGCGTTGGCGACCGCGGTGAAAGCCTGGATGAGGCCCATGATGGTGCCAAGCAGGCCCAGCAGGGTGGCGATGTTGGCGAAGGTGGCCAGGTAGTGGGTGCGCTTCTCCAGGCGTGGCACGGTTTCCATCAGGCCTTCCTCCATGGCCACTTCCACGTCGTCGCGCCTGACGTTGCCGCCGGTGCGGTCCAGGCCGTAACGCAGGATGCGTCCCAGCGCGGCTTTCGACTTTTCGGTGATGGCGACGGCCTGGCTGTAGTTGCCCTCCATCAGCAGCGGCATTACCTGTTTCCATACGCGCTGGTTGGTGGCGCGCGCGGTGGTCAGGTAGATGTAACGTTCCGCGGCGATGGCGACGCCCAGCGCCAGCACCACCACGATGGGGTACATGAACAGGCCGCCGGCCTGGAAGAACTGTACGAGAGACGAGTAGATATCCATGGTGAGCTCCTTGGGTGTGTCCTTGTCTGTTACGGGGATTCAAGCGCGTTGCTTGAGTCGTTTTTGTGAACTGTGTCGAAATATTGCAACTTGCGGCGGAAAACCTCGGGGTCCACCGGCCGCAGGGTGTCGTTGATCAGGCTGTTGACCGGCCGGTCCGGCGCCTGTGCCGCTTCCGGATCCTTCCAGGGAACGATGAACAGCGCCTTGGGCAACTCGCGGTTGCCGATGATGGACATGCCGTCGAGGTCCATCTCTTCCGTGGCCGTGGCGCCGTATGCCGCGCAGGCCAGCAGCAGTGCGCCGGCCAGTCGCGCCGCCAGCAAGGCCGGTGTCGAGTCGCGTCTGGCGTTCATGGTGTCAGCCTCGCCTGTGCATTGCCGCTGCGGCGTTCCAGGTCGACCACCCAGCGCGACACCGTAGCGTCCTCGCCCCGGTGCAGGGCCAGGTACTTGCGGTAGTGTTCCAGCGCCGGGCCGGGTTGTTGCAGGTAAATGTCGTACAGGATGCCGATGTTGCGGTGCGCCAGCGCGTAGTCGGGATCCAGTGCAAGCGCCTTGCGGTAGGCATCCAGCGCCGCTTCGAACTCGCCGGCGGCCCGGTACAGGATGGCACGCTGGTGCCAGGCGGCGGCGCTGTCGGGGTTCAGTTCCAGGGCGCGTTGTATGGCGGCGGCGGCCGCTTTCCGGTCGCCGGTGAGACGCAGGGCGATGGCCAGGTTCAGGCGCGGACCGGCCAGGTCAGGCCGCACGTCGATGAAGGCTTCCAGTACCGGAATCGCGGCTTTGTACTCGCCGCCGCGCATCAGTTGCAGGGCGCTGTCGTAGTCGCGCGGCAACGGTTCCACGGTGACGGCCCGGCCATCGTCCCGCGCGGCCACGGTGGCCGGCGTTTCGCTCCCCGGGCGCACGCCGCTGCAGGCCGTGCCCAGCAGCGCCAGCAACAGCAACAGGCCCTTATTGAAGTACGGCGACAAAGTCTTCTCCCTTTTCCTGCTTGGCGTAGCGCACCGGCACCAGTTCGGCGAGTTCGGCCAGGCTCTTGCGAACCCAGGTGTCGTAGATGCCTTCGGCGGTGCGCCGCGCGTTGGTTTCGTGTACCTCGATGGCCTTTTCCTCAAAGGGATAGGCCTGTTCCTCGAGCAGGATCTCGTACTGTTCGAGGGCGTCGGCGTCCAGGTTGCGCGGGCGTTCCGAGTTCATGAGCGCGGCGCCGAAGTCCTTGTAGATTTCGCCGATGCGGAAGGTCGCTTCGGTGGTGACATCCGCGACCTGGTAGGCGGCGGCCTCGGTGTAGCCCTTGATCGCGGCTTTCATGTGCTTTTTCTTGCGCAACAGGCTTTTCTTCAGCGGCGCTTTCAGGGCTACCTTGCGGTAGGCGGCGTGGGCATCGGCCACCAGCGCCAGGCGTGCGTGCGCGGCCAGGTAGCGGGTGCGCTCGGAGCGCTGTGCGCCCGCGCCGCGATCGGCCTTGACCAGGCGTTTCTGCCAGTAGCGCTGTTTGGCGGTCTGCCCGCTGGCGCCATACAGGAGCACCAGTTTCTGCTGCGCCTCCATGGCGGCTTCCACCGGTTCGGGGAATTCCTTGACGAAGCGCTTGTAGGCGCTGACCGCCTTGCCGGTTTCACCGGCCTGTTCGTAGAGCGCGGCGGTGGTGAGCCGCGCCTCGCGCCGCAGCGCCGGGTCCTTCTCGTCCCCGGCGATGCGGCCGAACTCGCGCGCGGCGAGCAGCGGCTGCCCGTTTTCGCGGTACAGCACCGCGAGCTTGCGGGTCACGTCTGCCTGCAGGCGGTGTCCGCGGTTGGCCCCGCGCCAGCGTTCGAGAATGCGGATCGCGTCCGCCCAGCGTTGCAGGGCGATATACGCGGTCGCTGCGTCGTACTGCGCGGTGACGTTGATGGGAGATGCCGGCACGATGTCGGCGACGCGCAGGAAATGCGCGGCGGCGGTTTCGAGCTGTCCCGCGTCACGCGCCTGTTCGCCCTGCTTGTAGATGCAGGCCGCCAGCTTTTCCCTTAGCGCGCCGCGTTTGGCATCCTTGCGCGGCGTGCGCGCCAGCACTTCGCGGTAGGCGGCTTCCGCCCGCGGGAAGTCGCCGGTGTCGAAGCGCGCGTGGGCTATCACCGTCCAGGCCGACAGCGCCAGCGCGGCGTCGGCGCGCGGGTCGTTGCTGACCGGAAGCGCGGCCTCGATGGCGCCGGCGTAGTCGCGCAGCGCATAGAGCTGCTGCGCCGCCAGGGTGCGCACCGGCAGGGCCTGCGGGTGCGCGGGGAAGGCGGTGACGAAACGCAGCGCGCTGGTGATGCCGGCGCGGTGCCAGTCCTCGCGCGCGCGTCCGGCCAGTTGCGGTTCGTGCTTGCGGTAGGCGAGCAGCGCCGCGTAGCCGGACTCGGCGGCCTTGTCGTGGGCGCCGTAGCCGTAGGCGGTGCGTTCGTACTGGGTCGCCGCGTCGCCGTGGGCGCCGGCGCTGGTGAGCAGCTCGGCATACAGGAAGTTCATGTACGGCGCCCGCGGGCTGGACGGGAAGGCATCCAGAAACAGCCGGTACCACTTGCCCGCCTCGGCCTGGTCGGCGGGTTTTTTTCCTTGCTGCGCCAGCGCGTGGTAGTGCTCGGCGATGTCGCGCAGGTGGCGTTGAACCTGGGTGAGCACGTCCGGCGAGTCGGCCGGGTCGTGCTGGCTCCAGTAGTCGCTGGACGGTTGGTAGCGTTCGACGAAAGCCTCTTTCTCCTCCAGCACGCGGGCGCCGAAACCGGCCTGCTTGTAGACGTCGATGACGCGCGACTGGAACAGCGGCGCCTCGCGGTGCTGCGGGTGCGCCGTGGCGAACAGACGGTAGGTGTCGGCGGCATCGCTGTAGCGTTCCTTGGCAAGGTGCAGCCCGGCCAGGCGCGCGTACAGCAGCGGTTCGTAGCTGCGCGCGCCACGCGTGGTGAAGAAGTCGCGGATGGCGTTGTTGTCGCCGAGATAGGAGAAGCTGAGGCTCACCGCGCGCAGGGTGTCGTCGAGCCGTTCCTGGTCGGCGCGCGCCAGTCCGTCGGGCAGGGCGGTGCTGTCGTGGTCGCCCAGCATCTCGTCGAGCAGCGTCAGGTAGGCGTCGAGCGCCGACTCGTAGTCGCTGAGCTTGAAGCGCGACCAGCCAAGCTTGTACAGCGCCTGCTGGTGGAACACCGACGCGGCGCCGGTGTCCAGCACCGCCTGGTAGGCTTGCGCCGCGTCGCGGAACCGGCGCTGCATGAACAGGTACTCGCCGCGCCGGAACTGGGCTTCGTCATACTTGTCCTCGCCGCTGTAGCGCTCGGCGTAGCGGGTCAGCGCCTGCATTGCGGGTTCCGCCTCGCCGGACTGGTCCCAGGCGCGCGCCAGTTGGTAGAGGGCGGTGTCGTTGCGCTGGTGGTCGGGGTAGCGCGCCAGCAGTTCGGCATACAGGCGCGCGGCGCGCGAGGTGCTGCCGGCCACGGCCTGACCCTCGCCGAGCGCGTCCTGTTCCTCGGCAAGGTACAGGTCGGCGAGACGGCGCATGGCTTCCGGCACGAAGCGGTTGTCCGGCGACTCGTCGAGGAAGGCCTGGTAGTGCCGCATGGCGGCCTGGCGGGGATTACGGGTTTCCAGCGCGGGCGCTTCCGGCAGGCGCGGCGTGCGCAGCGAGGCGACGGTGGGTTCATCGCCGCCCGGCAGGTGCAGGGAACCGCAGCCGCCGGCCAGCAGCGTCGTCGTGAGCAGCAGACCCAGCCGCGCGTTCATGGCCGCGCCTCCGCCGCCGGGCTGGCGGCAAGCTGGTCGTAACTGCGGGCCAGTGCGTAACGCGCCTGCGCGCGGTAGCTCACCAGCCGCTGCCGGCGCGCTTCGAGTTCGGCCATCGCCAGGCGATGGATCTGGCGGCTCGCCTGTTCCCGGGCCTGGTGTATCGCCGGCAACAGGGACCGGATGCGGGCGCGCAGCGCGTCGATGCGCTGCCGGTAACCGGCGAATCCCCGCGGCACGTCTTCCAGCGCCTGTTCGAGGCGCGCGCGGTGCGCGTCGATTCCGGCCAGCAGCGGTTCCACTTCGGAGATCTGCTTGCGCAGCGCCCACAGCCTCTGCGGGTAGTCGTCCTGCACCTGCCAGTAGAGCACGCCGCGCAACCAGCGCGCCTTGTCGCGCAGCGCGGCCTTGCGGGGATGGTTGTCGGGGATCGCCGCCAGGGTGGCTTCGACCTTGTCGAGCCGTGCGAGCTGCGCCAGCTCACGCCCGCTGGCGAGCGCCAGCGGATCGGGGTGGCGGTCCTGCGCGGCGAGGGTGTCCTTCAGTGCCTGCCAGCGTGCGCGCAAGGTGGTGGCGCGGTCCTCATCCAGGTATTCACGGACCTGTGGCGCGCGTGCGCCGTAGGCTTCGCGGCGGGCGTCGACCATGTCCTCGAACAGGGCGGTGTCGGCAAGGCGGCGCTTCAGGAACGCCTGCAGAAAGCCGAGGTCGCGGTAGTCCTTGAGGTTTTCCTGGAAGGCGTGTTGCGACAAGACGTCGACCAGGTAGGCGCCGGACGGAATGTCGTCCAGCGCCGGCAGTTGTTTCAGCCAGCCGCCGGACTCCAGGCTGTCGGCCTGGCCGAGCAGATCGAGCAGCGAGCCGGACGCGATGTCGGCGATGGCCCGGTCGAGTTTTTGCTGCTCGCTGTCATAGTAGGCGATAGCCTGTTCGTAGAAATACAGGGCGCGTTCGCGGTCACCGAGCCGGGCGAAGGAATAGGGAACGGCAAGCCGCGCCTCCTGCGCGGCCGGCTGGCGGCTGTCCAGTTCCAGCAGTTTCAGCCAGGGCGTCAGTGCCGCCTCGAAGTTGCCGCGTTCGGCGTCGGCCCAGCCGGCGCCGAGCAGCGCTTCCTGCATGAAGGGCCCGCGCAGGCGCACCCGGCCGAGATAGGCGTGCGCCTGTTCCGGCTCGCCGGCGCGCAGCAGGCGGTAGCCAAGCGCCAGGTTGGCGCGATCGCGCAGGGCGCGCAGTTCCTCGCTGTCCACGCGCGCCTGGCCGAGGGCGTCGAGGGTCTTGCGTCCGGCCTCGATGTCGCCGGCGCGCAGTTGCGCGATACCCTTGTTGATGCGCAGGTAGGCCGCCATGTCGCCGCCCGCCTTGTGCTGCTCCAGCCAAGCGGCGGCCTCGCCATCGCGGCCCATGGCCATGTAGATGTTGGCGCCCAGTACCGCGAGTTGCGCGCGGTTGTCCGGGTCGTCCGGTTTGTCCACTCGTTGCAGTGCCTCCAGGGCCTTGTCGTGCAGGCCGCGCTGGTAGGCGATGCGCGCCAGGTAGAGCCAGGCGCGGTTGCGCAGCTCCGGGCTGGTGTCCTCGCCCAGCAGGCGCGTGAAGCGGCGTTCGGCCGGCGCCAGCATGCCGTAGGACAACTGGAGTCCGCCGAGCAGCAGTTCGGCCTCGTCGCGGTGGTGCGGCAGCAGGGACTGTTTCTGTGCCGCCATCAGGTGGGAAATGGCGGTGAAATAGTCGTCCTGGTAGAAATGGAACAGGACCTCGCCGTAGTGCAGGTCCTGTACGCGCTGCGGCCGGTCGGCGCCGGCGATCACGGCGCCGGACAGCAGCGCCAGTACCGGCACCAGCAGGCGCCGCGGAATGTAGAGCCTGGTCACCATTCCCTGACGCTGAATTCCGGCCGCTGGTTGTTGGTGGCGTCGACGATCTGCAATTCGACGTACCTGGGTCCGAGACCTTTCCTGATGGTGGCGGTGGCGCCGCGCCGGTAGTCGCGGCCGTGCGGACCCTTGCCGGTGAAAAAGGCCACCAGTTCGTGCTCGCCCTTGCGGATGTTGCCGACGTGGATGCGCTGTACGCCGCCGCGGATCAGGGCCTCGATCTCGCGCGGCGTGTACAGGTAGTTGGCGACTTCCTTGCCGTCCAGCTTCACGGTCACTGAATCGAGCTGGAAGAAGCTGCCGACGTCCATGGACAGGAATACCGATACCTGGGTGTTGGAGGGAAACAGCAGTTCCTCCTCGAGCAGGAACAGGTCGCGATTCAGTTCCAGCACCTGCTTCTTGAGATCCTGTACCTGTTCCTGCGCGCCGGCGGGCGGGTTTTCCGAAAGCACGGCGAGCGGCCAGGCCAGCAGGCCGGCCAGGATGGCAATGGTCAGTCTTTTCATAACGCCCTCCCGTGGCGTTGCGGGCTTGCAGTGTCGTGCTCGCGAGTATCGCGTCATCGGCCGCCCGGTTTCTGCAATCGGATTCACGAACAGGGTGTGCGCGCTGTCACATCCCGCCGCATCGCCGGGTGCCTGCCCGGGCAGATGAAGCAAGGTCTGTACCATATGAAGGGTGTGCGCCGGGGGGATGGTGTCGGCTGCCGGCGGGGCGCCCTGTCCGGCTGGCGGATATGTTGCGTTTCAAGGGCTTGGCGAGGCTGGCTGGAATGCCTTGTGGTCGGGCGTGATGCGCGTTCCGGGCTGGCGCGGGGGCGCCACCGTCACCCGCTAGCGACAGTCAGCGGTGGTTTGCGGCGGAAAGCGCCGGTGGGGTGACCCGGTGTCTTCAGGGAGCGACAGCGGGCGACGTAGCCTTGACGCCGTCGTCGGGTTTTCTGGCGGGTTCGATGTCGCTGGAATAGTGCAGTTTGCCGTCTGCATCGACCAGGATGGCATCGATGCCGGGCAGCCGCTCGACCAGCGCCAGGCCTTTCACGAGCCCCAGCACGAACACGCTGGTGGACAGTGCGTCGGTGGTGGTGGCGTCGGGCCCGATGATGGTGACGCTGCGCAGGCCACGCGCCGAGTCGCCGCTGCGCGGGTCGATGATGTGGTGGTAGCGCACGCCGTCCTGTTCGAAAAAACGCTCGTAGTCGCCGGAAGTGGAAACGGCCACGTCGACCAGCGGGATTACCGCCACCACGCCATCGCGGTCGCGCGGGTCGCGGATGCCGATGGTCCAGGGACGGCCCCAGCGCTCGCCGGCCACGCGGCTGTCGCCGCCGGCGCGCACCAGGGCGTTGTCGATGCCGAGATCCTGAAGCAGGCGCATGCAACGGTCCACGGCGTGCCCCTTGGCGATGCCGCCGAGGTCGATGCGCATGCCGGGGCGGCGAAAGTACACGCTGCGCCGCGCGGGGTCGAGCACCATCTGGCGGTAGTCGACGAGCGCGGTCGCGGTTTTCCGCTGCCGGTCGTCGGGACGCACCCGTTGACGGTAGTCGTAGAGAAAGCCGACGCTGGCGAAGGTCACGTCGAAGGCGCCGGTGGTCAGTTCGGACACGCGCTGCGCGCGCTGCAGCAGGCCGAACAGTTCCCCGCTGACGGTGACCGGGTGGCGGCCCGCTTCACGGTTGACCCGCGACAACTCGCTGCTGTCGATGAACGGGCTCATGGTGGTGTCGATGCGGCGCATTTCCGCCAGTACCGCGTCCACCCCGCGTTGCGCGGTGGCCGTGTCCGGGTGGTAGAGTTCGACGACGATGCGGGTGCCCATGATGTCGGCCTGTTCGCGCAGCCAGCCGCCCGCGGCGCCGGCGCTGACGACGAGCCCGAGAACGAAACACAGGACACGCTGCATGGTGCGTCAATACCAGATGGAGGCGAATGCCTGGATGACGTCGGCGGAGAAGCCGTAGCCGGCCAGATCCGGGTCGCCGAGGTCGGTGAAATTGTCGTAGTCAAAGAGGATATAGCTGTACTTGAAGTTGAGGGTGGCCCTGTCGATGAAGCCGTGGCTGTTGGCGAACAGCCGGTAGCTGACGCCGATGCTGGCGGTGTGGTCGGTGAAGCGGCTCAGCTCCTTGTCGCGCGCGCGGAAGTTCTGTGCGTTGGCGCGCGGGAAGAAGTCGGCGTAGAACTCGGCGTCGCTCTGCGTGTAGTAGCGGTAGCCGGCTTCCAGGATCCAGCGCGAACCCAGCGGGTGCACGTAGGCCAGTTCGGCAGTGTGGGCGTCGATGTCCCAGTCGTCGGTGTAGTAGCGGTAGCTGGCCTTGAGGGTGGCGCGGTACGGCAGGTAATAGAGGAAGTTCGCCGAGACCGCGTTACTGGTGCGCGTGTTCGGGTACAGCTCCGGTTCGAAGCCGATGCCGGAGGGGTTGGCCGGTTCCAGGAACACTACCGAGCGGTAGGGATTGTTCAGGTAGCCTTCGTCGGTCACCGCGTCGTAGTTGAGGCTCATCAGCAGGTTGCGGGTCAGCACCTGCGACAGGGAGATATGGTAGTTCTGGTGGTCGGCGTTCTCGGCGAAGGCGTCGTCGCCATTGCGCAGCACGTCGTCCATGCCGCGCGAGTAGCCCAGGGTCACGGTGGTCATGTTGCCGAACAGGGTCTGGCTGAAGGAGATTCCCCAGGTGTCGGCCTTGTAGTCGCTCTCCTCGCTGTTGGTATAGGACAGAGACATGATGGTGTTGGCGTTGAGCAGGTCGACGCCGAGCGAGTACTGGGTGCGGCTCTCCGAATACTCGCTGCCCTGCGTGATCACGTCGATGGAGGCGCTGCTGATGCTGTCCACGTAATAGTTGGCGTTGAGCGAAAAGCGCCTGGCGTCGCCCTTGCGGATGAGGATGGAGGGGCCGGTGACCTCGACGCCGCCACCGTCGTAGGAATGGTACAGGGCGTCCGCGCGGTCCTCGGGCAGCACCGCCGCGCCTGCCGCCAGCGGCAGCCACGCCAGGCAGGCGGCGAGCAGGCGCCGCAGCCTGTCAGTTGCAGCCACAGCCGCCTCCGTGCCCGCCTTCCGCGCCGCGTGCGCCTTCCCGGACCTGGTAGATGTGGCTGCCATAGGCGTCCGACACCGGGTTGCGGCTGAAACTCATGATGGGGTCGGCGAGGTGGGTGCGCTCGTAGGGCTTGACCCAGGGTTCGATGCCGCTGCAGCCCGACAGCAGGGCCAGCGCGGCGAGTGCGGCCGTTATCCGGTACATGCCATTCATTCCCTGATCAGTTCGCGTACCTGTTGCTGGTACTGTTCCTCGTAGCCGGGCTTGTAACCATGGTGCAGGTAGCGCATGTTGCCGTCGCGGTCGATGAGGATCGAGGTCGGCATGGCTACCACCCGGTACAGTTTGCTGACCTGGCTCCGGGTGTCAAGCAGCACGGGGAAGCTCACTGGAATATCTTCGAGCATGGCCAGCGCCTGGCTGCTGTCTTCCTCGACGTTGACGCCAAGGATGGTGAAGCCCATCGGCGCGTAGCGGGTGTAGAGTTCTTCCAGCAGCGGCATTTCCTGCCGGCAGGGCGCGCACCAGGACGCCCAGAAATTGATCATCACCACTTCTCCCCGGTGCTCGCTGAGGCGCGTGTTGTCGCCGTTGCGGTTCTTCAGGGTGAAGTCCGGGGCCGGTCCTTGCGGTGTTGCTGCCAGCGTCGCGGCACTGCCCAGCAGCAGGGCGGCCGCCAGCAGTGCGCCGGTCTGTTTCAACAGGCTGTGTATCGCTCTCATGCTTGTCTCCCGTTCCTTTCGTGGTACTGCGGGTAGCGGCGGGCGTTGCCGACTGTTGAACCGGCCGCCAGCCGCTGTCCGCGCAATCCCTCGCAGTTTCCGCGAGCGCCCGGCGTGCTGGCGGGACGCGGTTCACGTTTCAGAAAAATACCGACAGGCCTCCGCTGAATTCCAGGTTGTGGGTTGTGCGTTTTTCACCCAGCAGGTCGAGTTCGAACACGTGGTCGCGGGCATCGAGGCGTAGCGCCAGCCAGTCGTTGAGCAGTACCTTGTAGCCGAAGCCGCCGTTCCAGGTCAGCATGTCCTCGCCGGCGAAGCGGGTGCTGCCGACGCCGCCGACCAGGTAGAAGGCCGACGTGAAGGCCCAGCGCGTGCCGATGAAGGCCTCGCCGGGGAACAGGTTGAGGCCGAACGACAGGTTGTAGTAGTCGAGGTCGCGTTCGTCGTCGGTGAGGATGCTGGCGGAACCGCTGAGGCGCTCGAAGCTGGTTTTGCCGGCGCGGCTTCTGCCGTAGGTGGCCTCGACGAAGATGTCCTCGGTGACGTGGTAGGTGCCGCGCACGCCGTAGACCGCGTCGGAGCCGAAGTCCTCGATGCTCAGGATGCCGCCCCACGCGCCGATCTCGAAGTCCTCCGTGTCGATGGCGTCGACGCCGACATCGCGGCGCTTGATCTCGGGGCGGATGACCTGGTCGTCACCGGCGGCCAGCAGCGGCGGAGAGGCCAGGGGCGCCGCCAGGACGCACAGCGCCAGTGCGTTCAGAAAAACACGGACAGTCCGGCTTGCCATTCGTTGATCTCCTTGTTGTCGTTGGTATCTCTGAATATCACGTAGTTCTTGTACTGGGCGCGGAAGATGAAGCGCCGGGTCAGGTACACGCGCAGGCCGGCGCCGACATGGCCGAGCTGGTCGTCACGCTGCTCGCCTTGTCCGAGTATGGGCTTGAGCCGGGTGCGGATGATGCCGGTGCCGACCGTGAAGAAGGGCGATACGCGCCAGCCGGGAAACGGGTGGATGAGCAGGCCGAGGTTGGCCATTTCCGCGCTGGAGAAATCCGAGAAACGTTCCGAGGCGGAAAGTTCGAGCGACAGGTTGGGGGTGAAGGCGAAGCCGCCGTACACCGTCATGATGTCGTTGTTGTCGAACACGCCGCCCATGGCGCCGAACTCGAAGCGGTAGAAGGCGAACTCCTTCAGGGTGGCGTCGCGGATCTCGGTCGGCTCGCCACTGGCGGTCAGGGTGCGTTGCAGTTGTTCGCGCGCCACCCAGCCTTCGCGGCCCTTGCGGGTGCGCACCTTGAACCAGTCGGTCTTGCGCTTGAGGATCTCGATCCGGGCGCCGCGTTCCTCGACGTGAAATATGGGGAAACCGCGGCCGGCGCCGGTGTGCAGCTCGATATAGGGGTCGGCAACCTCGACCTGCAAGGGCGGCTCACTGGCGAACAGGCGGTCGAACAGCCCGGCCGACGCCGGGCC
This sequence comes from Gammaproteobacteria bacterium, assembly GCA_015494295.1. Taxonomy (GTDB): domain Bacteria; phylum Pseudomonadota; class Gammaproteobacteria; order DSM-19610; family DSM-19610; genus Thiogranum. The sequence continues at coordinate 47,339 of WGBO01000003.1, forward strand.
GGGCGGCAGCGACAGGCATGCTGCAAGGATAAAACCGGACAGCAGTCTCGGGCGGGCAAAAAGGTTCACGGGCGGATCCCTGTCCGGTTGTGGTGGCTGGATTCCATCTAGTGTGCTTAGTGTCAGGGCGGTACGTCAAACGGATTATTGTAGTACTGGGCGCCGATATCCAGCCATTCCGCGATCAGCTTCAGTTCCGCCGGGCTGAGGCGGCCGGCGTGTGTGCCGCCGGCGGCGAACGGGGTGAAGAAGCGCGGGCTGGCCAGCGCGCCGTTGGCGCTCATCGACGGCCGAACCCGGATCGGCACCAGGACCGGGATCGGGTTGCCGAGCGGGTCGAGTATCAGGTCACCGTTGGCGTCCAGCTCGAACAGCGGGTTGCCGGCGCCGTCGGTGGCCTGTACCAGTTTGTCGACCAGTACGCCGTTCACGTCCAGCTCCTGCTCGTTGTCGTTGAACAGCAGTTCGCGGTAGGACTTGAAGTGGTTGCTGTTAAGGTCGGAGATGCCATCGCTGAGGTCGAGCTGCGCGTCGGGCACACGCGCCGAGCCGTCGGCAGCGACGTTGCTGTGGCAGTTGATGCAGGTGTCGGCCGGGCCGCGGTCCAGGCTCCAGATCGGGTGGATGCTGGTTTCGTAGTTGATGACGATGCGGCACAGGTAGGACCAGTTGGCCTGGCAGTCGGCGCTGGCCGGCGCCGTCACGGCGGGGTCGAGGTCGGCGTAGCGGTAGGCGAAGGCGACGTCCTTCGGCCGGCCGGCGGCGGTTTCGCTGGTCCAGACGTCGGTGTACACAAGGTCGACAGAGGGCGTCAGCGCGGTGGGGTCGATGCGCGTGCGCGCCTCCGCCATGGTGTCGCCGGCGTCGGCGAAGAAGGTTTCGGTATTGGGGAAGGTGTAGCCGTCGAACGGCGCGCCGGTGTTGAGCGGGTCGAAGGCTTTCGGGTTGCCGTGCGACAGTCCGGTGGAGGCGTCGTGGCAGCCCGAGCAGTTCATCACCTCGCCGGGACGCAGTTGCAGCCAGTTGTCGTGCCGGCGGCTGATGCGCCTGCCCTCCGCGTCCACCACGCTGATGGTGAACGGCACGTTGGCCGGCACCTTGACCCGCACCGAGCCGTCCGGCTCGACGGGCGCATAACCGAGAATCTCGCGCATTCCCAGTGAACGGTTGGGCCCGAAGTCGGCGCCGATGAGATTGACGAGATCGTTGTCCGGCAGGCTGACTGCCTTGACCAGGCGCAGGAAGCGGGCCGGGCGCTGGGAAGCGCGGGTCTGCGCCGGGTCGGCGAGGGTAGCGAGATCGGGCGCGGCGGCGCCGAGGCTGTTATAGGCGCCGTCGAAATCATGGACGCTGGCGATGTGCAGAATGCCGACATTCTCGTCGACCAGTGTCTGGTCCACGTCGACACCGGCGACGGCGTCGAAGATGACCCGCGGCGCGGGGCGTGGCAGGGTGGCGACCACGTCGCGGTACAGGAAGCCCTCGCGGGGCGTGAACACCGGGCGCTGGGTGGCCTTGTCCATGTCGTACAGGTACACGCTGTACAGCGGTGGCGCCTCCACCAGGCCGGGGTCGGCCAGGGTTTCATCGGTGCAGGGCAGGATGCGGGCGCCGTCGGTGAGCCGGCACTGGCTCCAGGTGACCATCGCGCGGTTGGTGCCGTCGCGCAGCGGAAAGAAGCTGTTGAAGCGGCCGGCGGGCGAGGGCTGGCCGTCGGTGCGCACGTCGCCAAAGGTGCGCGAGATTTGTGCCGGCCCGCTCAGTATGCCGATGTTGGCGGCGGTCGGCTGGGTGTTTTCGACGTAGTTGGCGATATCGATTTCCACCACGTCGCCGCCCTGGCGGTTGCCGGTAAAGGGCCGGATCAATGCCACCAAGCCCCCGTCGGGCAGTTCGCGCGGTTGCAGAAACTGCACGGTGGCGCCTTCGCTGCCGGTGTCGTGGCTGTTGGCGCCGTACAGCAGGCGCAGCCCGCTGCCGTCGGGATTCATGCGGTACAGGTTGATGGCGTTGCTGGCGGCGGCGTTGTCCCAGCGCGAGAACACCACCTCGCCGCTTTCCAGCACCACCGGATCGAGGTCGTGACTCTGGTTGAAGGATACCTGCTGGATGTTTTCGCGCGCCTGGTCGATGACGTGCAGCACCATGGCGGGCTGGTTGCGGTCTTCGTCCAGCGCCGGGAACTGCGGCTTGCCCTCGTCCACCAGGATGGCGCCGGCGGCGCGCTGGCGGGTGGAGGAAAAGATGATGCGCCCGTCCGGGAGATAATGGGGCGCCACGTCCTGGCCCGCCTCGGCGATGGTGTCGGAGGCGATGACGCGGCTCAGGCTGTCTGTCGGGATGTCATATTCCCACAGGTTCCAGGTCGGCTGGTCCTCGGGCGCGGCGCCCTCGATGTCGGGCAGCCGCAGCGCAAACAGCAGGCGGGTGCCGTCGTAGGAGACTTCCACGTCTTTCACGTCGCCCATGCCGCCGGTCACGGCGGCGGTGATGTTGCGTTCGCGCGCCACCGGCGAGGCGAGGTCGCGGTAGAACAGGTCGCCGCCGGGCTGAAAGGCGGCCGGTTCGCGCACGTCGGCGTTGTCGGTTTCCGGAACCGGTTGCCGCACGTAGGCGATGCCGAAGTCCTCGACCAGCGGGTCCGGTTCCCCGGAGCCGCTCTCGCCTCCCCCGCAGGCGCCCAGCAGCGCCGCCGCGAACAGGCTCGCGAGGCGGGCGGCTGTCGTGCGTGTCAGCCATGACGAACGGGGCATGTGTGTCTCCATGGAAGTCTCGTGTTGTGCCTGTCGGTGTTTCCCTGAGTGCGTTTACGTAGCAAATATCAGGCCTGGCCCTGATGCGCCGGTTTCGGCGCGGATACGGTGCCCGGTGGTGTTTTTCCGGCGCTTCCCGCCCTGTTTCCGTCGGCATGCCGCGACACTGTCGGCGAATGGCGACGCCGTTTGCGACAGTTTTCCAGCGGCAATCTAGCCCGCGGTGTTGGGCGCGGACTGCGATCTCCATCACATCGTGGGCAAATTTATTTTCGGTTCGTCACGCAAATGTATGCATGGTTTTCGGTAGAGGGAGGTCAGCCATGCAGTGGTATAGGTTTCGGATATAGCTCTTGGCGGTCCGGAACCCGTACGCCTTGTGGCTGATCACCTTCGCCTTGTTGTTCAGTCCCTCCACGGTGC
>WGBO01000004.1 GCA_015494295.1 Gammaproteobacteria bacterium
TGCCGGCGTTGGCGGCGATCGCGCGGCCGGGCTCGACCAGGATCTCCTTGCCGCTGCCGGCCAGCCGCGCTTTCAGCGGGCGCACGTATTCCTCCGGTTGCGGCGGGTGTTCGTCCCGGTAGCGCACACCCAGTCCGCCGCCGAGGTCGAGGTGGCGGATCGGGATGCCGTCGGCCTCGATGCGGTCGACGAGGTCGAGCACCCGGTCGAGCGCGTCGACGAAGGGCGCGATTTCGGTGAGCTGCGAGCCGATATGGCAGTCGATGCCATGCACCTCGAGGTGCGCGCTGTCGGCGGCGTGCCGGTAGGCGTCGAGCGCCGCGTTCACGTCGATGCCGAATTTGTTCTCCTTCAGGCCGGTGGAGATATAGGGGTGGGTGTGCGCGTCCACGTCGGGATTGACGCGCAGCGAGACCGGCGCGCGCACGCCGTGGGCGTTGGCCACTTCGTCGAGGCGCGTCAGCTCGGCGGTGGATTCGACATTGAAGCAGCGGATGCCGGTTTCCAGCGCGGCTTCCATTTCCGCGACCGTTTTGCCGACGCCCGAAAACACGATGCGCGAGGGGTCGCCGCCGGCCTTCAGCACGCGTGCCAGTTCACCGCCTGAGACGATGTCGAAGCCCGAGCCAAGCCTGGCCAGCAGCGCCAGTACAGCGAGGTTGGAGTTGGCCTTGACCGCGTAGCAGACCAGGTGGGGGTGATCGCCCAGCGCGCGGTCGAAGGCGTTCCAGTGGCGTTCCAGGGTAGCGCGGGAGTAGATGTAGAGCGGTGTGCCGTGGTGGTCGGCGAGCGCGTCGACATCGACCTGCTCGGCGTGCAGGCGCCCGTCACGGTATTCAAAGTGATCCATGGTAAGTTATTTCTTCGTGTCGTCGTGCTGTTCGCCGCCGTCCGGCAGGTACAGGTCGCCTTTCTGGCCACAGCCCGACAGCATGGCGCCGGCGCCGGCCACCGCGATGACCAGCCAGAGAAGGTATTGTGCCCAGCAGGGTTTCATGTCGGGTAATCCTCGGAATGACTGGCCGCAGTATACGAAGCCGGGGCCAAAAGCCCAAGTCGAACCGGGCGGCGGTTACGGGTACCATGCGCCGGAACGGATGTTGCGGGGATAACCATGCTGGAAATGTTGGAGATAGAGCCGCGGGGCGAGGCGCACTGCGCCGTCATCTGGCTGCACGGCCTGGGCGCGGACGGCCATGACTTCGAGCCGCTGCTGCGGGAGTGGGGACTGGCCGACAGTCTCGGGGTGCGTTTCGTGTTGCCGCACGCGCCACAACGGCCGGTGACGCTCAACGGCGGAATGGTGATGCGCGCCTGGTACGATATCTACGACCTTTCCTTCGACCAGCAGGAAGACCGGCAGGGCCTCGAGGAGGCGCGCGGCCACCTGCTGTCGCTTGTCGAACGCGAAAAGGCGCGGGGTATTGCGGCGGAGCGTATCCTGCTGGCCGGGTTCTCCCAGGGCGGGGCGGTGGCGCTGTATACGGCGCTGCGCGAAACGCAGTCGCTGGCCGGTGTTCTGGCGCTGTCGTGCTATCTGCCGCTGGCCGGCCGGCTGGCGGAGGAGAAGCGCGCCGACCCGGAACGCCTCGTGATACGCATGGACCACGGTGACCAGGATCCGGTGGTGCCGATCGCGGCGGCGCGGCGTTCGGTGGAGGTGCTGGAGGCGCAGGGCTACCGTGTCGACTTTCATACCTGGCCGATGCCGCACAGCCTGTGTCCGCCGCAGATCGACAGTCTACGCGCGTGGCTGGTCGACCGCCTGGGTTGATGCAGGTCAAGGCATCGCGCCGGGGCAGGGAGGAGAATCCACGACCATGAATACACGACTGATCAGGCTGTTTGCCGTTTTCACACTGCTGGCGATGGGCGGCGCCCGGGCCGCGGCGCCCGACGGCGAATCGCTGTACCAGCAGCATTGTGCCGCCTGCCACGGCAGCGACGGCAGCGGCGGTGTGGGCATCCCCCTCAACCTGCCGGATTTTCTCGCTGTCGCCAGTGACGACTACCTGCGCAACACGCTGCGCAATGGCCGTCTGGGCCGCGTCATGCCGGCTTTTCCCATGCTCAGCGAGGCGCAGGTCGACGCCATCATCCACACCATCCGCGGCTGGTCGGACCAGCCGGCGCCGCGTTACAACGACAAGCCCGTGCAGGGTGACGCCGGGCACGGCAGGCAATTGTTCACGCAGCACTGCGTCGCCTGTCATGGCGAGCACGGCCAGGGCGGCGCCGGAACCGGTGTCACCTTCTCGCGGCCGCGCGAGGCGCCCATCATGGCGCCGGCGCTCAACAACCCGGGGTTCCAGCGCTCGGTCAGTGACGCGATGCTCAAGGCGACCTTGCTGCGTGGCCGGCGCGGCACGCCCATGCCGTCGATCAAGGCGCTGGGCCTCAGCGAGCGCGATGCCGACGACCTCGTCGCCTGGCTGCGGCAATTGCCGCCGGACGAGCGACCCGCGCGCACCAACGAAGAGCCGATCATCCGCATGGAGTCGCCCTACAGTTTCGAGGAGACGCTGGACAACCTGAAGAAGGCGATCACGGCGCGCAATTTCCGCGTCATTCGCGAGCAGACCCTGAACAACGGCTTCGTCGATCCCGGCAAGGAAGACAGGCGGCAGTACATCGTCTACTTTTGCAGCTTTTCCTTCCTCAACGAAGCCCTGTCCATCGACCCCAGGGTTGGCCTGTTCCTGCCCTGCCGCGTGACCCTGCAGGAAACGGAGAACGGCATCGAACTGGTGACCATAAACCCGGAGAACCTCAGCCACCTGTTCAACAACAGCGAGCTGGACAAGGCCTGTGCGCGCATGCACCGCCTGTATGTGGAAATTCTCGAGGAGGCCACGCTATGAAGCTGTTGCGAAGCGGTCTGGTCATGTTGTTGCTGGTGGCGTCCTGGTCGTCGGGCGCGCAGGATCTCTACATGGTGCGGTCGCAGATGGCTTTCCCGGAAACCATGATCGCGCTGCAGAAGGCGATTCGCGAGCAGGGGTACGTGCTGTCCCGGGTGCAGCGCGTGGACATCGGACTCAAGAAGTCGGGTTTCAAGACCGACCGCTACCGGGTGGTCTTTTTCGGCAAGCCGGAACAGATCGAGCAGTACAGCAAGCGCTACCGCGACCTGGTTCCCTACCTGCCGCTGAAGATCGCGATATTCGCGGAAGGCGACGAAACCCTGGTGCTGGCGTCCAGTTTCCAGCACCTGCGTCCCTACTTCACGCAGCCGGAACTGGAGCGGCAGTTCGACGCCTGGGAGACGGATATCCAGCGAATCCTGGAGCAGGTGCGGCTGAGCGAATAGATTTCAGTCCTGCGGCTGTGCGCGCAGGCGTCGCAGTGAATCGTTGAGCAGCCGCTCGATGCGTTTCTTCTCGTTGAGGAAGTGGATGGTCTGCACGCCGGTGCTGGCTTCACTGGCGAGCACCGAGGAGGACAGGTCGATATCGGTGATGTAGATCGGGTAGCGGCTGCCGCTGCCGCGCTGGCCGGTGATGTATTTCGCCACCGTCAGGAACAGTTGGTCGCCGTGTTCGAGCACCGAGAACTCCTGGTTGTTGCAGAAGATGCTGAAAGTGCCCTGGGCGCCGTCGTCCGGGCTGCCGATGACCTGGACGTCGAGGTAATGCTGTTCCGTCCAGCGTGACACCTTCTGTGTCTCCGGGAACCACTGCCCCATGTTGTCGCGCACGATGCGGTAGAACTCGGTGTCCTCGTCGTCGGACAGGCCGCCGGGCTGGTGCATGTTGCGGATGCGGTAGCGCACGGTTTCCAGGAAGTGGCCGAACTGACCGAGCAGGGTCTGGCGATCGTGGAAAACGCTGCGCTGGTGAAACAGCGAGCCGCGCTCGTCCAGGATCCACACCTCGGCGTAACCGTGGTCGAGACGGTAGAAAAGCTGCACCACCCCCTCGCGGTTGTGTTCCAGCGCCACGCCCAGCGGCGAGTTGTCGAGCGTCTGGGCATCGATATGGATAGGGCTGAATCCGGCCTGCGCCTGCCCGAGATGGTCCAGCAGGGCCTCGCGCGAGTCCAGTTCCAGGTAGCGCGGCACATCGTTCTCGCATTGCAGAACGAAGTAGTGCTGGCCGATCCGCAAGGCGTAACGGGCGTGGCGACGCCAGTAGTTGCGGTAGAAGAACTCCGCGACATCGCGGAACAAATCCTCGATGCGGCGCGCGATGATGGGACCGCGCGACGAGGAGAAACTGAAGCAGGGGATCGGCGGCGGCGAGCTGCCACTGGTGACCGGCAGCCAGGCGAAATAGTCACACAGGCAGTCCATCAGCGCGGTATGCCCGCTGTAGCGGAAGGTGAGCAGTTCGCCCCAGCTCGTCAGGGCCACCATCTGGAAGCTCACCGCAAGGTTCTCCCACTGGCCACCGTAGCTGAGCGGGTCGATACGCTCGCTCACGAGTTGCATGCCGTTGCGGGTGAGCTTGGACATTGGGTCCTGGGCCAGGTTGATGAACAGGCCGGCCTGGCGCAGCGTGGCCTGCCGGGCCAGCGCCCGCATGTCGGTTTCCGGCAGCCTGCCGCCGGGGAATAGTTGCTGCAGGCATTCCAGCACGCTGCGCAGTTCCCACTGCGACAGGCAGCAATCGGTCGGGTAGATGCTGATGGTCGACGGGTTGCGGTTGACGAGCCCGTTGAAATGGCACCAGGCCAGCAGTTCCAGCAGGCCGGCGGAACGTTTCAGCGGCTCGTGTTCGGGGGCCTCGCGTTCCAGCACCGTGCCGCGGTACAGCGCCCAGCCGTGCTGGCCCTGCTCGCTGATGTAGTGCAGCGACAGGCGCTCTTCCGACAGGTCGTCGGACACGCCCGGGTTGATCAGTTCGATCTTGCCCGCCTTGCGTTCGAAGGCAACATACAGCTTGCGCCCCAGCAGGTTCAGGTCGTCGGCGTTGATGGCGACCCCCTGGCTGTCGTTGTCGCGCCCGAAGCGGGACAGGGCGCGGTAGCTTCGGGTCAATTCGTCGACCAGCAGGCGGCGTTCGTCGAGCACGCGCTTGATCTTCCAGCGCCGGCGCTGGTCCAGCTCCGAGAGCTTGGCCTGTCCCCAGCCCCAGCTTTCCACCAGTTCCCGGATCGCCTCGCGGCGCCAGGAGTCCGTCCGCCCGCTGTCCGGCTTGCTCATCGCCTCGTTGACCTTGAAATAGAAACAGCGGCGCGCCAGGTCCAGGCGCTCCATCTCGCGGCGCGAGAACAGGTATTCCTCGACCGTGTTGCACATCATCACGTAGGGATCGAGGTGGTCGAGCTGCACGTCCGCCTGATGGACCAGTTTCTTGAAGCGCATCGCCAGCAGGTCGATTTCCGGGTACTGGTTGGCATAGGCTTCCATGAGCAGGATCTTGAGGATGGACTTGTAGGGCGAGTCCACCGCCTTGTACAACTGCCACAGGGTGGCGCCGAAGAACTCCTCGCTGGGCAGTTCAGCCAGCCCGCCGAAATCGACGATGTCGCCGGACTTGATGAAGCGGTTGACGATCAGCTTGTCGACGTACTCGTCGTAGCGGGATTCGTATTCCGGCGGCACCAGCCACCATACCGGGAAGCGCCCCGCGATCAGCAGGCCGGTGCGATAGAACTCGTCGAGCAGCAAATGGTGCTGGGAACTGCCGGCGTTTTCGTTCGACAACTGTTGGTGTTCCTGCTCGCGGAAGGAGACGTCGTCCATGAGGAAGAAATGCACTTCCAGGCCGAGCGATTCGGCCCAGCCCTGGATGGCGTCGGCTTTTTCGCGCAGCGCCGCGATATCGCGTTCCGGCAGTCCCGGCCGGTGGCAGATCCAGATGTCGAAGTCGCTGGCGCGCGAATAGGCGATGGTGCCGGTACTGCCCATCATGTACAGGGCGTGGATGGAATAACGGCGCTGGGCGCGGCGCTGGTAGCTGAAGCTGCGCGCCAGCTTGCGCGCCGCCTGGATGCAGCGCTTGCCCGGCGCGTAGTCGGAGATGCCGCAGGGTGTCTTGTTGGACAGGTAGCCGGGAAGCATGGGGTGGTTGATATGGAACAGCAGCGGCAGCAATTGCAGGAACACCTGCTGGCGCTGTTCCAGCGACTCGCGCACCCGCCGCAGGCGATCCTGGTTGATGGCCATGAAGCGGCGCCGCACCGCGCGCATTTCCAGTGCATCGATCTCGATGGCCGGGCGGCGGCCGAATTCCGCGCGCACCACGCGGCCGTCACCGGGTCCGGCCCGCTCGTCACCGGCCTTGTTGCGCGGTGCGGTCATCCGGCGTGTTCCTACAGGGCGACCGGCGCAGGCTGGTGCGCGCCGCGCGCCTGTTGCAGTGCCCTTGCCGCGCGTTCGAGCAGGGTGGTGGCGCTGTCGGTCCGCTGCCAGGCGGCCGCTCCCAGCAGGACGCGGGCGTCCAGTTCAGGGAAATGCTCCGCGCACAGGGCGTCGATGCGGGCGCGCAGTTTTTCGGCGACTCGCTGGGCGGCCTCGATGCCGGTCTCGGGCAGCACCAGGATGAAGGAATGGCCCTCGTCGCAGCCGACCAGGTCGGCCCAGCGCAACTGGTCCTTGAGCAGGGTGGCGACCCGTTTCAGCAAGGCGTCCCGCGGTCCGGCACAGTCGATATCGGCCAGCAGGACCGAGATCGGGCTGTTGTAGCGGCGCGAACGCGCGACCTGGGGTTCCAGCGCCAGCATGATGCCGCGCCGGCTCAGCAGGCCGGTCAGCGTGTCGGTCAGGGTGTGTTCGCGCAGCTCGCCGCGCAGTTCCTGCCGGGCGCGCTCCAGTTTGACCTCACGGCTGATATCGACGAAATAGCGGACTTCGAGACGATCGTCACCGTCTCCGCTGACCCAGCGCTGAACCCGGAAATGCCGCGCCGGCGCGTCCCCGCTGCGCCATTCGAGCCGGTCGCCGGCCCGCAGCATGGCGCCCAGCGGGTGCCCGCCTGCGGCCCGGCTGTCGAGGCCGGCCAGCCGGTGCCCATCGGTTTCGCCCAGCAGGCTGGCGAGTGCGCGGTTGCAGTAGCGCACCACGCCCTGGCGGTCGAGCGCCAGCAGGGGGATCGGGCAGGTTTCGAGGAGGTGCTGTGCCTGTTCCGGCGACAGGGATTCTGACATCCGTTCGGTACTCCGCAATAAACGTTGGGTCAACGGGAAAACGCCGTCACTGACGGCTATCCCGGTTAGCGGAAACTGTGACGGATTCTTTATATGGCGTGTGCGCCGTGTCGCAGCTCAGTCATCGCGGAAATCCGCCGCGCGGCCGGCTTTTCCTCTTACTTTTTCAACGGGATAGCGCTGTTCGTTGATGGCGATCTTGTCACTGGCGGCGGTGATCAGGTCGATGTCGAGCTGGTCCGCGGTACGGACCAGGTAGATCAGGATATCCGCGAGTTCGAGGCCTACCTCGGCGCGTTTCGCGTCGTCGAGGGCGCGGCTCTGCGCCTCGCTCAGCCACTGGAAATGCTCGACAAGCTCCGCGGCCTCGGCGATCAGCGCCATGGCCAGGTTCTTGGGGGAATGGAAGGGCCCCCAGTCGCGTTCCGCCGCGAAGCGCGCGAGGCGCTGGCGGAGTTGTTCGAGGCTGTCGCTGGGCGGAAAGTCAGTCACGAAACTCATTAAATCATACTCGCTGCCGTTAGATCCAAGACCGGGGAAATTGATTCAGGGATATTGGCCATCGATGGTCCGTACAACGACAACCAGGACATTCCTGCCGGCACTCGCCGTCTGGTCGGCAATGGCTGTGCCGCCGGTACTGGGCGCGGAGGTGCGTGGCACCGTGACCATGACCTACCAGGGCATGTTCCAGGCCGACACCCGCGCCAGGCCGGAGCCGGTGTCGGTGGCGTTGTTGCCCGCCGAGGGTCAGCGCGTGCTGCCGCGCAGGCCGCGGCTGCACCGGGTCGAGATCGTCGACAACCGGATGTCGCCGGCCTTTTTCACGGTGAAGAAGGGCGACAGCGTCCGTTTCATCAACCGCGACGGGGTCTACCACGAGATTTTTTCCCTGTCGTCGGGCAAGTCCTGGTCGGCGCGTCTGGACCGTGCCGGACAAGGTTCGTCCCACAGCCCCAGGCTGGTGCTGGACGTGCCGGGCACCACGCATTTTTTCTGCCGTATCCACAACAAGAGTTACGCGCGTATCGAGGTCGTGGACACACCCTACCTCGAGACCATCGAGGCCGGGCGCATGTTCCACTTCGTGGGACTGGCCGGCGGGCGCTGGAAACTGCGCCTGGCCGCCCCTGCGGCCGAAACGCGCTGGATCGACGTCAGCGCCATGACCTCGCCGCCGCCGCTGGCGTTGCGCCTGGCGTCGCGTGGCGGCGGCCAGGGCGGCAGCCGTCTGAAGACGCAGGCCGGCGTGGAGCAGCTTTATCGTGACTGACGGGAGCCGCACATCCGCATGAATATCGAGCAGAAAAACACCCTGTTCGTTATAGCGCTGGTACTCGTGGTGCTGCTGGGCGTGGCGGCCGCGTCGTTCCTGTTGATTCGCGAGCACGTCAGTTCCGGTATACACGACGACCTGGAACGCGCCAGCCGCGTGTTCGTGCGCGCGCAGAAGAATACCTTCGACAACCTGTTGAGCGTGGCGCGCAGTGTGCGCGGCGAACCAAGCCTGATCGCCGCCACCCTGACCGGCGACGTGGCCACCGTGCGCAGCATGCTCGACGATCTCTACCCGCGCCCGGGTGCCGACTTCATCGCCGTCTACCTCGACACCGGGCCCGGTGACGTCGCCGCCACCGGCGACAAGCCTCACTATACGTCCTCCCAGGTGCTGGGTTCCGCCGATCTGCTCGACCTGGTGCGTGGCCTGGCGGCGGGAGACGCCGTGGAGTTCGGCAACGCCCTGTTGTTCGACAGCCTGCTGCAACTGGTGGCGGTGCCCATCGAAAGCCCCCTCGGTGGGCGCGTCGGCGCGCTGGTGGTCGGCAAGCGTTTTTCCGCGAAGGATCTGGGCGCGCTGCGCGAGCTGGTTTATGCCGACATGGCGGTGTTCAGCAACAACGTGGTGCTGGCCAGCAGTATCCCCGGCCTGCAGGAACAGTTGCCGCGCCTCAACCATATCGACGCCTCGGTGCGTGGCGCGCAACTGGAGGTCAACGGCGAGCGCTACAGCGTGCGCGTGTTGCCGGTGCTGAACCATGTACGCTCGGAGCGGCGCGCGGCGAGTGTGCTGCTGGCCGTGCCGCATTCCAGCTACTGGGCGCCGTTCCGGGTGCTGGGCGGCAATGCGCTGTATTTCTCCGTGCTGATCCTGTTGCTGGCGGGCCTGTTCGGCATCAGCATCAGCCGCCGCTCCCTGACGCGACCCATACAGTTGCTGGCGCGTGCCACCCAGGCGATCGCCAATGGCGACATGACGCAGAAGATCAAGCTGGAACGCAACGACGAGCTGGGCCAGTTGATGACGTCCTTTAACGCCATGCTGAGTGCCCTGAACGTGTCGCAGAACGAGTTGCGCAGCAGTCGCCGCCGGTTCCGCGACTTCGCTTCCAGCTCCTCGGACTGGTTATGGGAGACCGACCGTTCCGGGCATTTCACCTTCGTATCCACCAGTGTCTCCGAGACGCTGGATATCCCCGCGGAGAGCTGGCTGGGGCGCACGCCCGCGGAAGTGTTTCCGGGAGCGAGTCTTGGCGAACTCATGTCCCTGCTGCGTTCCGGTGGTGACCGCCGCGACGTGTTCAAGGAAGTGGAGATCTGGGTGCGCGCCCGCAATGGCGACCAGCACTGCCTGCGTCTGAACGGCGTGCCGGTGTTTGCCGGCAAGTCATTCCGGGGCTACCGTGGCACGGCGCGCGATATCACCAAGATCAAGCAGGACGAAAAACGCATGGTGGTTCTCGCCAATCAGGACCACCTGACCGGTCTTTCCAACCGCCGGCGTTTTATCCAGGATCTCAACCACGAAATCCGCCGCGTGGAACGCGACCGGCAGAGTGGCGTGCTGTTGCTGATCGACATCGATCACCTGAAACTGGTGAACGACACCGCCGGTCATGCCGCCGGCGACCAGATCATCGTGCAGATCGCGGGCATGTTGAAACGGGCATCGCGTGAACAGGACTTCGTGGCGCGCGTCAGCGGTGACGAGTTCGCCGTGGCCTACCCGGGCATGGACGAGGCCATGGGTCTGGAGAAGGCGCGTGAGCTGCTGGACCGCATCGGCCGCCTCAAGCCGCGCTACGGAGGCCGCAGCCTCAACGTGTCGGCAAGTATCGGCGTGGTGACGTTCCCCGCGCAGGGCAAGGCGCCGGTCGAGCTGCTGGCCAAGGCGGACGCCGCCATGAGCGCGGCCAAGCGCAACGGCCGCAACTGCGTGCGCAGTTACAACGAAACCGACATGATGCGCGAGGAGATGGATAACCAGTTGGTGTGGAAAGACCGCCTGCTGGATGCGCTCGATCGCGACGAACTGGTGCTGGCTTTCCAGCCGATCGTGGCGATCGCGGCCGGTACCACTTCGCACTACGAGGTGCTGGTACGGATGCGTGAGGGCAACGGCAAGCTGGTGCCGCCAGGCAAGTTCATCCCGGCCGCCGAGCAGTTCGGTCTCATACAGCGCGTCGACCGCCAGGTGCTGACCAAGGCGATCCGCTACCTCGCGGACCTGCCGGCGGAGATGGCGCACACGGCGTTTTCCATCAACCTGTCCGGCATGTCGGTGGGCAGCCAGGAAATGTACGAGTGTATCGAGCGGGAGGTGCGCGAGTCAGGGGTGGATCCCGCGCGCATCACCTTCGAGATCACCGAGACCGCCGCCTGCGAGCAGCTCAGCAGCGCCATGGAGTTCATCCAGAAGATCCGCCAGCTCGGCTGCCGCATCTCACTGGACGATTTTGGGGTGGGTTTTTCGTCCTTCTCCTACCTCAAGCACCTGCGCGCTGATATTCTCAAGATCGACGGCAGTTTCATCCGCGACATCCACAACAACAACGCCGACCAGTTGTTCGTCAAGGCGCTGGTCGATGTGGCGCGTGGCATGGGCATGCGCACCATTGCCGAGTTCGTGGAGAACGAGCAGGTCTACGACCGCGTCAGCAGCCTGGGTGTGGACTACGTGCAGGGTTACTACCTCGGCAAGCCGCAACAGGAGCTGGTACCTGCCGGCACCAGGGAAACCGCGCCGCCCAGCGCCTCAGTCGCCTGATCAGGCAAGCCGCTCGCGGGCCCGCGCGATGGCTGCGCGCACCTGTTGTGGCGCGGTGCCGCCGAAGTGCTTGCGGGCGGACACCGAGCCTTCCAGTGTCAGCACCTCGAACACGTCCTCCCCGATGGCGGGCGACAGGGCCTGGAGCTCCGACAGTTCCATCTCCGTCAGGTCGCGTCCGCTGTCGATGCCGATGCGTACTGCGCTGCCGACGATCTCGTGGGCGTCGCGGAACGGCACGCCCTTGCGCACCAGATAGTCGGCCAGGTCGGTGGCGGTGGAATAGCCGCTGGCGGCGGCGCGGCGCATGTTGTCGGCCTTCACCTGCACGGCCGGGATCATGTCGGCGAAGGCGCGCAGGCAGCCGAGCAGGGTGTCGACGCTGTCGAACAGCGGCTCCTTGTCTTCCTGGTTGTCCTTGTTGTAGGCCAGGGGTTGTCCCTTCATCAGCATCAGCAGGCTCATCAGGTGGCCGGTGACGCGGCCGGTCTTGCCGCGCACCAGCTCCGGCACGTCCGGGTTCTTTTTCTGCGGCATGATGCTGGAGCCGGTGCAGAAGCGGTCGGGCAGGTCGATGAAATCGAACTGCGCCGAGGCCCACAGGATCAGTTCTTCCGAGAAGCGCGACAGGTGGGTAAGGGTGAGCGCGGCATTGGCGCAGAACTCAATGACGAAGTCGCGGTCGCTGACCGCGTCCAGCGAGTTTTCGGCCGGCGCGTCGAAGCCGAGCAGCTTCGCCGTGTAGTGCCGGTCGATGGGGAAGCTGGTGCCGGCTAGTGCCGCGGCGCCCAACGGCATGACGTTGACCCGGGCGCGGCTGTCGGTGAAGCGGTCGCGGTCGCGCTGCAGGTTCTCGAACCAGGCCAGCATGTGGTGGCCGAAGGTGACCGGCATCGCCACTTGCAGGTGGGTGAAGCCGGGCATGATGGTGTCGGCCTCGCGTTCGGCGAGATCCAGCAGGCCGGTCTGCAGGCGCCGCAGTTCGGCGCACACGGCGTCGATCTGGTCGCGCAGGTACAGACGCAGGTCGGTGGCCACCTGGTCGTTGCGCGAACGGCCGGTGTGCAGCTTCTTGCCGGCTTCGCCGATCAGCGCGGTGAGGCGCGCCTCGATGTTCATGTGCACGTCCTCGAGGCTCACCGACCATTCAAACTCACCGGCCTCGATCTGCCGCTCGATGCGGTCCAGGCCGTCGAGGATCGCGTCCCTTTCATCGTTGCCGAGGACGCCGACGTGGGCGAGCATGCGCGCGTGAGCCCGCGAGCCCTCGATGTCGTAGCGGTACAGACGCTGATCGAAGCTCACGGAGGCGGTGAAGGCCTCCACGAAAGCGTCAGTGGATTCGGTGAAACGACCGCCCCAGGGCTTGTCGTGGCTCGTTTTGTCGGTCATGGCGAAACAGATGGCGGTTAACGGGGGCGCAAGTATACCTCAAAGTACTGATAACTCTGGCCGATATTGTGGTGTTGCCCGCGTTTGGGCGTGTTTGACAGGTGATAAGCACCGCCATGAGCCGGTCTGTCCGCCAGAATGCCCCGGAAACCGCGCAGGATGCGCTGTTTCTGCCCAGTTTTTGCGATATCCGCCTGGTTTTCGCCGTGGTGGTGATCGCCGAGCTGATGGCGTTCGTGCTGGTGCTGGCCAATGGCCGCGCCAACCCCTGGACCGACCTCGGGCTGGTGTCGCTGTTCGTGCAGTGGATTGCCCTCACCAGCGCCGCCGCCCTGTGCCTGGCGCGCCCGTTGCTGCTGAAGATCAGCAACACGGGCGTGGTGCTCGGAAGTTACCTGCTGTTGCTGCTGGTCACCGTCTCGATCAGTGAACTGGCCTGGCGTGTCGGCGGGCTGGCGCACGATCCCGGTGGCGCTGGCCATGTGGAATTCCTGTTCCGCAATACCGCGATCAGCGCCATCGTCAGCGGCCTGGTGTTGCGTTACCTGTTCGTGCAGCATCAGTGGCGGCGCCAGGTGCAGGCCGAGGCCGAGGCGCGGGTGCAGGCTCTGCAGGCGCGTATTCGGCCGCATTTCCTGTTCAACAGCATGAACAGCATTGCGTCGCTCACCGGCAGCGACCCGCAGCGCGCGGAACTGGCCGTGCAGGACCTTTCCGACCTGTTTCGCGTGACCCTGCGCGACGCCACCGAGCGGATCCCCCTCGACGAGGAAATCGAGATAGCCAGGCGCTACCTGCGCATGGAGGCCCTGCGACTGGGCGACCGTTTGCGCGTGGAATGGGATATCGAGCGTCTGCCGCGCAAGCGCCTGGTGCCGTCGCTGATCCTCCAGCCTCTGCTGGAGAACGCGGTCTACCACGGCGTCGAGGCGCTGCCGCAGGGCGGGCAGATCCATATCCACGGGGCCGCGGAAGGGCGCCGCATCGTCATCAGCATCCGCAACCCACGCGCCACCGGCCGCCTGGCCTCGCAGCGCGAGGGCAACCACATGGCGCTGGAAAACATCCGCCTGCGCCTGAAGCTCGCATTCGGGGAACAGGCCGGCGTGGCCTTGCGCGAGCTGGACGACGCCTTCGAGACCACGCTGTATTTCCCCCGGGAGAAGGCCGCATGAAGTGCCTGGTGGTCGACGACGAGTCCCTGGCCCGGCAGCGCCTGGCGCGCCTGCTTGGCGAGCTGCCGGGCTACGAGGTCTGTGGCGAGGCCAGGGACGGCGAGCAGGCGCTGGAACAGGTGCAGTCGCTGCGGCCGCAACTCGTGCTGATGGATATTCGCATGCCCGGCATGGATGGGCTCGAGGCCGCGCGCCACCTGCTGAAACTGGAGCGCCCGCCAGCGGTGGTGTTCACCACCGCCTACGGCGATCATGCCCTGGAAGCGTTCGAGGCGCAGGCGGTCGACTACCTGCTCAAGCCGATCCACCCCGAACGCCTGCGGCAGGCGCTGGAAAAGGCGAGACGCCTCAGTCCGGAGCAGGCCGAGGCCATTGGCGGACAGGGCGGTAACGCGCGCACCCACCTGTGTGCCCGCAACCGGGGCAACCTGGAACTGATACCGGTGGAGGAAATCCTCTATCTTCAGGCCGATCACAAGTACGTGACCGTGCGCTCCGCCACCCGCACCATCCTGGTCGAGGACGCGCTGAAATCACTGGAACAGGAATTCGGAGAGCGCTTCATTCGCATCCACCGCAGTGCGCTGGTGGCGGTGGACGCCATCCGCGCCCTGGAGAAGGACGCCCAGGGACATTGCCGGGTGGTGCTGGACGGCATCGAGGAGCGGCTGGAGGTCAGCCGCCGCCTGTTACCGGAGGTTCGCCGCCGGATTCGAGGCCGCTGACAGCGCGCCGGCCGCGTCCGGCGTATCACAGCGCCCCAGTTCCTGCAGGCGCTTGCGCGACTGGTCCAGCGCGCGGTCCAGGTCGCCACCGTAGTAGTCTACCGAACTGATGCCGACCAGCCGCTGCGCGATCTCGCGGCCGTCCCGGTCCACGAACAGCACCGTCGGGGTCACCCATACCCGGTAGCGGTCGGCCATGTCGGCGGGGTCGACCGGGCGCCGGTCGAAACCGGTCAGCATGCTGTCACCGTCGATCAGCAGCTTGCGCATCAGCACCCGCTGGTCGTACGCGGGGTCGAGCAGGGTCGGGGCGAGCACCTCGTTCTCCAGCAGCACGCAGTAGTCGCAGTATTCCGCGGCAAATTCCAGCAACACCGGGGCGCAACGCTGCTCGGCGAGCCGCCCGGCCTCATTCAGATCCCGTGCTTCCGGCACGCCGGCGTGCAGGGTGGTGGCCGTCAGCATCAGGACTGCCGCCAGGATGCCGGGCCACTTGCGCCACTTGTCTGTCACTCGCTATGCTCCCCCAATTGTTCCGGTTCGGTGGTCAAGGTATCGACCCCATTTCAAATTTGACCATCATTCGTGTCCGATAATTCCAGGCTCAGGTAACCCATGGCTGATTCCATACTCCGTATCGCAACCCGCAAGAGTCCGCTCGCACTCTGGCAGGCCAACCACGTGCGCGACGCCTTGCTGGCGCGCAACCCGGGACTCGAGGTCGAGCTGGTCACCATGACCACCCAGGGCGACAAGATACTCGACACGCCGCTCGCCAAGGTCGGGGGCAAGGGCCTGTTCGTCAAGGAACTCGAGGCCGGTATGCTGGAAGGACGCGCGGACCTCGCCGTACATTCCATGAAAGATGTGCCGGTGGAATTTCCCGAAGGGCTGGGGCTGGCCGCCGTCCTGCCCCGGGAAGATCCTCGTGACGTATTGATTTCCAACGAGTATTCGGGGATAGACACGCTTCCGCAAGGTGCGCGGGTGGGTACTTCGAGCCTGCGCCGCCAGTGCCAGTTGCGGCGTATCCGCCCGGACCTGCGGGTGCTGGATCTGCGCGGCAACGTCAATACCCGCCTCGGCAAGCTGGACAACGGCGACTACGACGCCATTCTGCTCGCCGCCGCCGGCGTCAGGCGCATGGGCTGGGAAGCGCGCATCACCGAGCTGCTGGCCCCGGAACGTTTTCTGCCGGCAATCGGGCAGGGCGCCATCGGCATCGAGATTCGGGAGGACGACGACCGGGTGCGGGAACTGGTCGGTGCGCTCAACGATGCCCGGACCGCCACCCGCGTGCGCGCCGAGCGCGCGCTCAATGAGGCCCTGCAGGGCGGCTGCCAGGTGCCCATCGCCGGGTATTCCGAAATCAGCCATGGCGTCATCGTTCTGCGGGCGCTGGTCGGCCGGCCGGACGGCAGCGACATGGTGCAGGGCGTGATCAGCGGCCGCCCCGAGGACGCCGCTGAACTCGGGCGGGTGCTGGCCGAGGACCTGTTGTCGCGTGGCGCCCGCGAGATCCTCGACGAACTGTACGCCGGGGACGGCGGGTGAGCGGGGGCGGAACCCGGCCGCTGGAAGGCATCGGCGTCCTGGTGACACGACCCGCGCACCAGGCCGCCGACCTGTGCCGGCGAATCGGCGAACTGGGTGGCCGCGCGGTTCCCTTCCCGGTCATGGAGATTTTCGCCCCGGACGACATCCGGCCACTGGAAGCCGTCGTGGACCGGCTTGACGAGTACGACCTGGCCATATTCGTCAGCGCCAACGCCGTGGAACGGGCCCTGGACTTCATCCTCGAACGCCGCGACTGGCCGGTGGGCCTGCCCATCGCCGTGGTCGGACGGCGTTCGGCGGAAGCGCTGGAGCCGTTCGGGCTACACGCCGATCTGTGCCCCCCGACGCGTTTCAACAGCGAGGGACTGCTGGAACTCGACGAGTTGCAGCACATGGACGGGCAGCGCGTGGTGATTTTCCGCGGCAATGGCGGGCGCGAGTATCTGGCCGATACGCTGCGCGAGCGCGGCGCCGGGGTCGAATACGTCGAGGCCTACCGGCGCGGCCGGCCGCGCGCCGACAGCGGCGCGCTGGTTGCGGCATGGCGCGACGGCGACATCGACGTGGTCCAGGTCAACAGCGTGGAGAGCCTGGAAAACCTGTTCGCCATGCTCGACGAGCCGGGCCGGGCCTTGCTGCGCGAGACGCCGCTGCTGGTGGTCAGTGAGCGCATGGTGCCGGTATCGGAACGCCTGGGTTTCAGCCGCGAACCGCTGCTGGCCGCCAATGCCACCGACGACGCGGTGCTGGATACGCTGCTCGCGTGGGCGCGCGCGGGCCGGTAGCGGGCGGACAGATCCGGTACAATCGGCACTCGTTCCTTATTTATCCGCGACATCGTGAGCCGTCATGAGCCAGTCCGAATCAAGCGAACCGCAGCAAACCGCCGAGCCGGCGCCGGCTGACGAGGCGTCCACAGAATCCCCGGCCGCCAGCCCGCCGCCACCCGCCGCCACCCGCCGCACGTCGCCGGGCCGCGTGCCCGCCCTGCCGTTGGCCCTGCTGGCGCTGGCCGTGTCGCTGGGGCTGGCCGTGGCGGGTTACTTCATCTGGGACCGGGTACAGCAACTGGGCGGTCAGCAGGCGAGGCTGGAACCGCGGTTCGCCGCGCAACTGCAACCGGTGCAGGCGCGCCTGGATGCGCTGGACAGCGGCTGGCGGCAGGCGCGCCGGGAACTGGAACAGCGCCTCGATGGCCTGGACGACGGACAGCGCGCGCTGGGCGAGCGCGTCAACCGCCTGGCCGCCCTGCTCGGCCGCAGCGAACTGGGCTGGACGCTGGCGGAGGTCGAATACCTGCTGCGTGTCGCCAGCGAGAGCCTGCAACTGCGCCGCGACCGGCGCACAGCGGAAGCCGCGCTGAAGGGCGCCGACGCGCGCCTGCGCGAACTGGCCGACCCGCGCCTGCTGCCGGTGCGCGAACAGTTGGCGCGGGAACTCAATGCCCTGCGCGAAGTGCCGCGGGTCGATGTCGATGGCATCTCCTTGCGTCTGTCCGACTGGCTGCAGCAGGTCGGGGGCCTGCCGGTGGCCGGCAGCCGCTACCAGCCGCCGCCGTCCGACACCCCTGCCTTCGATGGCGCCCGCACCGCCCACGACTGGCGCGATCTGCCCCGGGTGATCTGGGACGCGCTGCGCGAGCTGTTCCGGATTCGCGAACACGACAAGCCGGTGGGCCCCATGTTGCCGCCGGAACGCGCCTGGTTTCTGAAGGAAAACCTGCGCCTGCAGCTTGCGGCGGCGCGGCTGGCGCTGTTGCGCGAGGACCCGGTCGCCTACGGCCAGGCCCTGACCACGGCAGCAAGCTGGCTGACAGCCTGGTTCGATACCGGGGACAGCCGGGTACAGGCCATGGCCGCAGGCCTGCGTGAACTCGCGGACATCGATATCCGCCCCGACCTGCCGGACGTCGCCACGGCCCTGCAGCAGCTGCGACAGCTACGGCGTGAGGAAGAAGCCCTCGCGTTGCCGGACGGTAAAAGCGGTAACGGGGAAATGGCTGCCCCGACCGGAACCGACGCACGCGGCGAGGCCCCGTCACCTGCCCCGCCCGCGGAGGACAGCGCCGCCGTGCCGGAGCCCGCACCATGAAGACATTGCTCGCCGCCCTGCTGGCGCTGCTGGTGTCGGTGGCCGCCGCGCTGTTCCTGCTGCCCGACCCCGGTTATGTGCTGATCGGTTACGGCAAGCTCAGCGTGGAGATGTCGCTGGTGGTGTTCGCCCTGCTGCTGCTGCTGGCCTACCTCGCGGTGTGCGCCCTGGCCGGCTTGTGGCGGGTGCCGGCACGCCTGCGGCAATGGTCGGGCCAGCGCCAGTTGCGCAAGCTGTCGCGGCGTTACGATGCCGCTGTCGTGGAACTGCTGACCGGCAAGCTCGAACGTGCGGAGCGGCAGCTCGGGCGCCTGGCCGACGACCATCGGACGCCGCTCGCGGTGTGCCTGTCAGCGGCTCACGCCGCCAATCGCCTTGGCGCGGAGAGGCGCCGCGACCGCTACCTGGCCACGGCGTTGAAGCGCTTCCCCGACGCCGCCGCGGCCGTTCGCCTGGTGCAGGCCGAGCTGCAACTGGCGAGTGGCCAGTTCGAGCCGGCGCGCACCACACTCCAGCAGCTCGCGGCGTTGTTGCCACACAACCGCGAGACCCTGCGCCTGCAAATGAAGCTGTTTCTCGGTGAAAAGGACTGGGAAGGGCTGCGCGATCTGTTGCCGGACCTGCGGCGCAGTGAGGTGCTGGACCACGATAACTGGCTGAAGCTGGCGGTGCAGGTCTACCAGGAGCGCATTCGCGAGCTGACCGCGGCGCGCGACCTCGATACCTTGAAGAACGGCTGGACGCAACTGCCGCCGCCGGTGCGCCAGGACCATGCGCTGCTGGCACTGTACATCGAACAACTGGCGCGGTTGGGTGAACACCGGCAGGCGGAGCAGTTGCTGCGCGAGCAACTCGGCGAACACTGGGACGAACGGCTCGTGTACCTGTATGGCGACCTCGACGGCTGCGACGGCATGGCACAGCAGAAAACGGCGGAAAAGTGGCTGGAGCGGCACCCGCAGGACGCCGTGCTGTTGCTGACGCTGGGCAAGATCAGCCTGCGCAACAAGCTGTGGGGCAAGGCGCGCGGTTACCTCGAGGCCAGCATCGGTCTGCAGCCCACGGCCGAAGCCTACCGGCTGCTGGGCGATTTGCTGGAGCAACTGGAGGACCCGGACGCGGCCGCGGACTGTTACCGCAAGGGCCTGGCGCTGCCGGCGCCGGTTATCGAGGCCCCTCGGGTGGTAGTACCGGATGCGGCGGTGCTGGCGGCGGCCGACAGCGACCGCAGCAGCATGGTGGTGGCGGACTGAGCGCGGCCCGCCGTCAGGACGCCTGGTTCTTCTTGTCGCGGGCGATCTTGTCGAGTACGTCCTGGGCGAATTCGAAGGCGTCGGAATACATGCGGTCGAGCCTGGCGCCGTGTTGCTTGAAGCGCGGCATGGCGGCCTCGATCATGGCTGGCGGACCGCTCATGTAGATGTCGTAGTCGCCGAGATCCGGGTAGGCTTCCAGCAGCGCGTCCATCACCAGTCCGGTCTTGCCTTCCCAGTGATCCTCCGGCCCGGGTTCCGACAGCACCGGCGTGTAGCGGAAGCGTGGGTTGTTCGCCATCCAGCGTTCCGGTTCGTCCTTCAGGTACAGGTCGCGAAGCGCGCTCACACCCCAGAACAGGTGCATGGGTCGGTCGAAGCCCACGTACTGGGCGTGGTCGATCATGCCTTTCAGCGGCGCCACCCCGGTGCCGCCGGCCATCATCAGGATCGGCCGGTCGGAGTCCTCGCGCAGGTAGAAGGAACCCAGCGGCCCCTCGATGCGCAACAGCGCGCGGTCCTTCATCTCCTCGAACACATGGCCGGTGAAACTGCCGCCCGGCACGTGCCGGATATGCAGTTCCAGGTACTCGTCCTGGTGTGGCGCGTTGGCGATGGAAAAGGCGCGCCGCCGCCCGTCCTTGAGGATGAATTCAATGTACTGGCCGGCGAGGAACTGCATGCGCTCGTTGCCCGGCAGTTTCAGCAGCACCTTCATCACATCGTGGGACAGGCGTTCGAGGTGTTCCGCGCGGCACGGCAGGGTCTTGATGACAATGTCGGCATCGGCGCTCACCTCGCGCACCTTGAGACGCAGGTCGCTGCGCGCATGGGCCTGGCAGACGACCACCTGGCCGGCCTCCGGATCCAGCTCCGGTTCGCCATCGGGATACTCGACCTCCCCGGACAACAGGGTGGCGACGCAGGAGCCGCAGGCGCCGTTGCGGCAGCCGTAGGGCAGCCCCACGCCCTGACGCAGGGCGGCGTCGAGCAGGGTCTCCCCGGCCTCCGCGCTGAAGCGGTGTCCGCTGGGTTCGATGCTAACCTCAAAGGTCATGACGGAGTCTCGTGACGAAAGGCTGGCATTCTCGTTGATTTCGGCGCACAGATAAACGCATGAATACTGTGTTAATGGGCCGTTCAGGCGGAAGGCAGAACCTGTCCGTCCTCTGAGCCGCCGGAATCCAGCGCCACGGGTCGGTCGACGATGTAGCCCTGGGCATAGTCGACACCGATAGTGGTGAGCGCTTCGCGCGTGGCCTGGTCCTCGACATATTCGGCGACCGTGCGGATGCCCATGGCGTGGCCGATCTTGTTCACGGCCTCGACCATGGCGCGGTCGACCGGATCGCGGCGCAGGTCGCGCACATAGCTGCCGTCGATCTTCAGGAAATCCACCGGCAGTTGCTTGAGGTAGGCGAAGGAGGACATGCCGCTGCCGAAGTCGTCCAGCGCGAAGCGGCAGCCCATGCCGTGGAACAGGCGCATGAACTTGAGCGCCATGTCGAAGTTGGCGATGGCGGCGGTTTCGGTGATCTCGAAACAGATCTGTTCCGGCGGCACGCCGCTGTCGTGGATCAGGTCCACGGCTTCCGACAGGAAACCGTGAGCGCTGAGCGACTGGCCGGAGAGGTTGATGGAGATGGTCAGCCCCGGCTGCCCGCCATGCTGCTGGGCCGCGAACCATTGCAGGCCGTGATTGAGTACCCAGCGGTCAATGGCCGGCATCAGCCCGTACTGTTCGGCGGCGCCCATGAAGCGTTCCGGCGCCACCAGGCGCCCGTTTTCATCCACCATGCGCAACAGCAGTTCGGCGTGTGGCGGCGCCTGGTCGCCGGCCTGCAGCGGAACGATGGATTGCCGGAACAGCGTGAACCGGTCCTCCCGCAGCGCGGCGCGGATGCGGCCGACCCAGCGCATTTCGGTGCGGTGGCGTTTCAGTTCACGGTCATCGGGTTCGCTGACGTGGACACGGTCGCGTCCCTGTTCCTTGGCGGCGTAGCAGGCCACGTCCGCGGCGGAAAGCGCCTCCGCGACGCTTTCGGTGCTTGCCGAGAGTGGCACGATGCCGATGCTTGCGCCGATCTCGAATGTCTTGCCGTCCCACACGAAATGCAGGTCGCGGATTGCCTGGCGAATTTCGCCGGCGAGTTTCTCGGCATCCTCCATGGTGCAGCCCTGGAGCAGGATGCCGAACTCGTCACCGCCCAGCCGTGCCACCACGTCGCTATCGCGCAGTTTCTTCTTCAGCACTGTGCCAAGTTCGCGCAACAACTCATCGCCGGCCGTGTGCCCGCAGGTGTCGTTGACGATCTTGAACTGGTCGAGGTCGATATAGCAGAGCGCATAGTGCGCGCCGTTGTCGCGCGTGCTGTCCAGCGCGCGCTGGATGCGCCGTTCGAACTCGCCGCGGTTGACCAGGCCGGTGAGCGCGTCGTGCGTGGCCTGGTGCGAAAGCTGGCGGGTCAGTTCGCGGGTCTGGCGTACATCGTCGAACACCAGTACCGCGCCGACGATCCGCCCGGTCGCGTCGTGCATGGGGGCCGCGGACTCCGCCACCGCGATTTCCTCGCCGTCCTTGCGCACCAGCATGCGACCCTGGAGGTTGCGTTCGACGGCGTCGCTGCGCAGGCTTCCCGTGATGGCGCAGGGGATGGGTTCCCCGGTCTGTTCGTCGACGAGCTGGACGACTTCGTCGATCGGCCGGCCTGTTGCCTCCTGCTGGCTCCAGCCGGACAGTTGTTCGGCGACCGGGTTCATGAAGCGTATCCTGCCCTCGCGGTCGGTGGTGATG
>WGBO01000005.1 GCA_015494295.1 Gammaproteobacteria bacterium
TCATTGACTCAACATATTCATCGTCCAGCGCTGTACTGTGCTGCATGATATCGTCAATCAATGTTCTTATAGTCGGTATAATTTCGCTTGCGGCCCCATGCCGTTTTAGCTCCTCCATTACAACATCAACTACAACAGCCTGGAATCGAATCTCCAGCAATATAGACAATGCATTTGCAATAGCTGCCTTATGTTCCTTGGACGTTCGAATATAGTGGGTTGCTTCATTCAAGCCCCACCCAATCACCAATGCAAAAATCGTTATTAGGTTCTCCACAAATTCCTCTTCATACAGCTAACTACTAGTAGGCGGCACACGCCGCATAGACCGCTCATACACGCAAACGCCAGATAACACCCTGACCGGGAAGCTATCTGGTGTCGGCTTGTTGGTATTTGAATTTGACATCCCCGGATCCCTGGCGGCTGTCAGATCGTTGTATACAAAAATCCCGGGATCTTCAAGGGAAATTGTGGCGGGGATAGGGGGAGTGGTGGGCCCACCAGGACTCGAACCTGGGACCAAGGGATTATGAGTCCCCTGCTCTAACCAACTGAGCTATAGGCCCAAAACAGGGAGAATTCTAGCAGGTTTCCCCGCGGGAGTGGCGCCACAAAAAAGGCCGACCAGGCGGCCGGCCCTTTTCGCCATTGCCGGATTGGCGGCGGTGTGTCAGTCGACTTCCAGGAAGCTCCGCAACTGCTCCGAGCGGCTCGGGTGGCGCAGTTTGCGCAGCGCCTTGGCTTCGATCTGGCGGATGCGCTCGCGGGTTACGTCGAACTGCTTGCCGACTTCTTCCAGCGTGTGGTCGGTGTTCATATCGATGCCGAAGCGCATGCGCAGCACTTTGGCCTCGCGCGGTGTCAGGCCGGCGAGCACGCCCTGGGTGGCTTCCTTCAGGCCGGCGCCCGAGGCGGAATCCACCGGGGAGTCGATGCTGGTGTCCTCGATGAAGTCGCCCAGGTGCGAGTCTTCGTCGTCGCCGATCGGGGTTTCCATGGAGATCGGTTCCTTGGCGATCTTCAGTACCTTGCGCACCTTGTCTTCCGGCATGTCCATGCGCTCGGCCAGTTCCTCGGGGGTGGGCTCGCGGCCCATTTCCTGGAGCATCTGGCGGCTGATGCGGTTCAGTTTGTTGATGGTCTCGATCATGTGCACCGGGATGCGGATGGTGCGCGCCTGGTCCGCGATGGAGCGGGTGATGGCCTGGCGAATCCACCAGGTGGCGTAGGTCGAGAACTTGTAGCCGCGGCGGTATTCGAACTTGTCGACCGCCTTCATCAGGCCGATGTTGCCTTCCTGGATCAGGTCCAGGAACTGCAGGCCGCGGTTGGTGTATTTCTTGGCGATGGAGATCACCAGTCGCAGGTTGGCTTCCACCATTTCCTTCTTGGCGCGGCGGGCCTTGGCTTCGCCGATGGACATGCGACGGTTGATGTCCTTGATCTCGCTGATGCTCAGGCCGGATTCCTTCTGGATGGCGACCAGTTTGTTCTGCGCGCGCAGGATTTCGTCCTTGTGCTGTTCCAGCACCGGCGAGTACTTGTGGCCGCCCTTGATCTGCACGTCCAGCCACTTGAGATCGGTCTCGTTGTCCGGGAAGGAGGTAATGAAGTCGCGGCGTGGCATTTGCGCGTCGTGCACGCAGATGTTCATGATCACGCGCTCGTGCGAGCGGATGCGGTTGACCGTGTCACGCAGGTTCTGGGTCAGGATCTCGACCATGCGCGGCGACAGCTTTATGTGCATCAGGTGGTCGACGAGCTGTTCGCGCAGCTTCTTCAGCTTCGCCTGGTTCTTGCTCTTGCCGGACAGGCTCGTCTGGATCTTTTCGTGCAGGTCCTTCAGTTTGGCGAAGAACTCGCGGGTTTCCTCGGGGTCGGGGCCGGTGTCGACCGGCACATCGTCCTCTTCGTCGTCGCTGTCGGCCTTCTTTTCGGCTTCCGCGGCGCGCGAGGCGGCCGTGGGGATGGGTTCCTCGGCGGCGTTGGGGTCGATAAAGGTGCTGAACAGGTCGCTGAGGCGTGCGTCGCCGGCTTCCACGCGCGCGTATTCATCCAGCAGCAGCGTGGTGGAGGCGGGGTAGCTGGCCAGCGCGGAGTAGACCTGGGCCAGGCCGTCCTCGATGCGCTTGGCGATCTCGATTTCGCCCTCGCGGGTGAGCAGTTCCACCGTGCCCATTTCGCGCATGTACATGCGCACCGGGTCGGTGGTGCGGCCGAACTCGCTGTCGACGGTGGCCAGCGCGGCGGCGGCTTCCTCGACGGCGTCCTCGTCGGTGCTGACGGTGTCGTTGGAGAGCAGCAACGCATCGGCGTCCGGCGCGGTTTCGTGCACCTGGATACCCATGTCGTTGATCATGCCGATGATGTCCTCGATCTGTTCGGGATCGACGATGTCGTTGGGCAGGTGGTCATTGACTTCCGCATAGGTCAGGAAGCCCTGTTCCTTGCCCTTGGCAATTAACAGTTTGAGTTGAGACTGTTGATCCTGGTTTATCACCTGAACTGTTCCCCGTGTCCCGGATGTGACTCCGATAAAAAGTCAAACGAGCATTATAGCGGAGATAGCCCGTATTAGCTATCTCTGTTACTGCCTGACGGCGTCAGTCCGTTTTCGGGTGACGTGCCGCAAGCAGTTCTTTCAATTCACGTTTTTCAGCATCGTCGAGCCCTCTCTGACGATCCTGAAACAGCAGCCATTCCGTCCTGTGACGGTTGCGCTGCTCAATCAGACGCTGTACCGCGCCCTTAAATTCCTCGCCCAGTCCCTCGGGCGGCAGGTTCAGCGGTGTGCTGGCCAGTTTGGCCAGTTGCCGTTCTTCCGCTTGGCCGCGCCAGTGCTCGAGAATTCCACCCAGGGCCAGATTGGGGCTTTCCTTAAGAATTTCAAGTAGTTTCCCCAATAGTGCGATGCCTGGCGCGTCCAGGTCCTCGAACCCGCAGGGGGTTTCCACGGTTGCCGCCAGCGCCGGCTGTTCCAGCAGCAGGCGGATGGCCATGCGAACCGGGCTGCGTCCACTGTGACTGACGGAAGCCCTCGGGGGTTCCTCGGTGTGCGCGGTTTCACCAGCAAATACGCGGTTTTGCAGCTTTTCCGCGGCAATGCCGGCGCGTTCAGCGAGCTGGTCGAGCAGCAGGTCGCGAAACACGGTGTCGGGCATTCGCTGTATCAGGGGGCGCGCCAGTTCGATCAGCCTTGCGCGTCCGTCCACACTTCGGGTATCGACCTGCTGCTCGAGCTGTTCAAGGAAAAATCGTGAAAGTGGAACGGATTCGACAGTTTTTTCCCGAAACGCTTCCGCGCCGATGCGGCGCACCAGGCTGTCCGGGTCTTCGCCCTCGGGCAGGAACAGGAAGCGTGCCTCGCGCCCGTCGCGCATCACCGGCAGGGTGTTTTCCAGCGCCCGCCAGGCCGCGCGCCGGCCGGCGGCGTCGCCGTCGAAGCAGAACACCACCTCGCGCACGGTACGGTACAGGCGCTCGAGGTGTTCCGGCGTGGTGGCGGTGCCGAGCGTGGCGACCGCGTTGGTGAGCCCGAACTGGGCCAGCGCCACCACGTCCATGTAGCCCTCGACCACCAGCAGGCGTTCCAGCTTCTGGCTGGCCTTGCGCGCTTCGAACAGGCCGTAGAGTTCCTGGCCCTTGTGGAAAACGGGGCTTTCCGGGCTGTTCATGTACTTGGGCTTTTCGTCGCCCATGACGCGGCCGCCGAAGCCGATGGTGCGGCCGCGCCGGTCGCGGATGGGAAACATGATGCGGTCGCGGAAGCGGTCGTAATAGCCGCCTTCGTCGCGTTTTACCAGCAGGCCCAGTTCCTCGGCGAGCTGTTGGGCGTGGGCATCCCCGCCGAGGAAGTTCAGCAGGTTGTCCCAGCCGGGCGGCGCGTAGCCGAGCCCGAAGGTGGCGGCGACCTCGCCGCTCAGGCCGCGCTGTTTCAGGTAGTCGACGGCGCGGGCGGCGCCGGGGTGCTCGCGCAACTGGCTGCGGTAGTAGCGGTCGACGCGTTCCAGCAGCGAGTAGTGGTCGTCGCGGCGCGGATCGCGGCGCGGCGCCGGGCCGTCCTCGCGCGGCACTTCGACGCCGATGCTGCGCGCCAGTTCCTCGATGGCCTCGGGGAATTCCAGGTGGTCGTAGTCCATCAGGAAACCCACGGCGCTGCCGTGCGCGCCGCAGCCGAAGCAGTGGTAGAACTGCTTGCTCGGGCTGACGGTAAACGACGGGGTTTTTTCGTTATGGAAGGGGCAACAGGCCTGGTACTCGCGGCCGGCCTTCTTCAATGGCACCCGCGCGTCGATGATCTCGACGATGTCGACCCGGTTGATCAGGTCGTCGATGAAGCTTTGCGGAATGCGGCCGGACATGGGGGCGTATGGTAGGGCAAGGGTGCGGCAGCGTACACCGCTGGCTGGTCAGTGGCGGGAACTCGGGGTTTGCCGGGGCGGCCGGGTCAGGCCGACAGGCGGGCCTTGATCTTGGCGCTGACGGCGCCCATGTCGGCGCGGCCCTGCAGGCTGGCCTTGAGCTGGCCCATGACCTTGCCCATGTCTTTCATGCCGGCGGCGCCGGTGGTTTCGATGGCGGCGTCGATCAGGGCGTCGATTTCCGCTTCGTCGAGCGGTTTTGGCAGGTAGGCCTGGATCACTTCCAGTTCGAAGCGTTCCTGCGCGGCGAGGTCCTCGCGGCCGGCCTTTTCGTACTGTTCCAGCGAATCGCGGCGTTGCTTGGCCATCTTGTCCAGCACCGAGGTGATGGCGCCGTCGTCGAGTTCGACGCGCTCGTCCACCTCACGCTGCTTGATGGCGGCCAGGATCAGGCGAATGACGCCCAGCCGCGGCTTGTCGCCGCCGCGCATGGCAGTCTTCATGTCCTGCTGAAGCGTTTCCTTGAGGGCCATGGGCTGGCGATCGGAGGAAAAAGGTTTTTAGTACAGGCGGGTGCGGCGGGCGTTTTCGCGAAACATCTTTTTCGCGTGGCGCTTGATGGCGGCAGCTTGCTTGCGCTTGCGTTCCTGGGTGGGCTTTTCGTAAAACTCACGGCGGCGGACTTCCGACAGGATGCCGGCCTTTTCACAGGAGCGCTTGAAGCGGCGCAGGGCGACCTCAAAGGGCTCGTTTTCGCGTACTTTGACTTGTGGCAATGCCAAT
Source organism: Gammaproteobacteria bacterium (assembly GCA_015494295.1). Taxonomy (GTDB): domain Bacteria; phylum Pseudomonadota; class Gammaproteobacteria; order DSM-19610; family DSM-19610; genus Thiogranum. The sequence goes on from WGBO01000005.1 coordinate 5,148, forward strand.
TCCTCTGTTCGGATATTTCAAGGGGCGCGTAGTGTATCAGCGTCGGCCGAAAAGGTAAAATGCCCGCGCGTGACGCCGCCCGGCTGTTGCTCGCGCCCGTCCCGGGGTTTCGGTACACTGGTCCCGGAATCGACCAACCTGTTGATACGAAAAGATCTTTTCATGGACAAAAGCAAGCTCGACGAACTGGTGGCCGCGACCCACAAGGCGCGCGACGCACGCGAACTGGGGTACCGCGAGCAGGCCCTCAAACTCTACCCCTGGATTTGCGGGCGCTGCGAGCGCGAGTTCACCCGCGAAAATCTCCATGAGCTGACCGTGCACCACCGCGACCACGACCACGACAACAACCCGCCGGACGGCAGCAATTGGGAGCTTCTGTGCCTGTACTGTCACGACAACGAGCACCAGCGGCTGCTGGAAGCGGATCGCCAGGGCGGCGCCGGCGCCGACCGTCCCGGAACGGGCGGGGCGACCCATAACCCTTTCGCCGACCTCAAGTCGCTGCTGAAGAAAGGGTGAGCGGCGTCTCCGCGTGCTGATTCTCGGTATCGAGTCCTCCTGCGACGAAACCGGCGTCGCCCTCTACGACAGCGGGCGCGGCCTGCTGGCGCACGCACTGCACAGCCAGATCGCGCTGCACGCCGAGTACGGGGGCGTGGTGCCGGAACTGGCCTCGCGCGACCACGTGCGCAAGGCGGTGCCATTGTTGCGCGGCGTGCTCGACCAGGCCGGCGTGACGCTGAAGGAACTCGACGGCGTGGCCTATACCGCCGGGCCGGGGTTGGTGGGCGCTCTGCTGGTGGGGGCCTCGCTGGGCCGCGCGCTGGCCTTCGCGCGCGGCGTGCCGGCGATAGGTGTGCATCATATGGAGGGCCACCTGCTGGCGCCGATGCTGGAAGACCCGGCGCCGGCGTTCCCGTTCGTGGCGCTGCTGGTGTCCGGCGGCCACACTATGCTGGTGGAGGTGCGCGGCGTGGGCCGTTACCGGATTCTCGGCGACACCCTCGACGACGCCGCCGGCGAGGCCTTCGACAAGACCGCCAAGCTGCTGGGGCTGGACTACCCGGGCGGCCCGGTGCTGGCGCGGCTGGCGCAGCGCGGCGATCCGGAGCGGTTTCATTTTCCCCGCCCCATGGTCAATCGGCCGGGGCTGGATTTCAGTTTCAGTGGGCTCAAGACCTTTGCGCTGACCACCTTCCAGGCACACGGCAAGGACGAGCAGACGCGTGCCGATATTGCCCGCGCCTTCCAGGACGCGGTGGTGGATACCCTGGTCATCAAGTGCCGGCGCGCCCTGCGGCAGAGCGGGGTGATGCGGCTGGTGATCGCGGGTGGCGTGGGCGCCAACCAGGCGCTGCGCGAGGCGCTGGGGGACATGACCGCCGGGCTGGGCGCGGAACTGTTCTATCCCCGGCTGGAGTTCTGCACCGACAACGGTGCCATGATCGCCTACGCCGGCGCCTGCCGGCTGCGCGCCGGTGAGCGCCAGGATCTGGGAATCGCCGTGCGGCCGCGCTGGTCGCTGGAAGAGCTGGCGCCCTTGCCCGAACAGGCCTAGGCGCCCCGGTCCCCGTCGTCGCCGGCCTTGATCGGTCCTTCCTCGCCGCGCAGCAGGTTGCGGATGTTGGAGCGGTGGCGCCAGAACAGCAACACACCCATGAATGCCACCGCGGCCAGCAGCGGCGGCTCGGGTTTCAGCCACAGCAGGTAGAAGGGGGTGAGCAGGATGGCGATCAGCGCCGCCAGCGAGGAGATTTTGAAGCCCTTGGCCATCACCAGCCAGGTGCCGATGGTCATCAGCCCCACCGGCCAGTGCAGGCCGAGAAGCACGCCGAGCAGGGTGGCCACGCCCTTGCCGCCGCGAAAGCCGAAGAACACCGGGTACAGGTGGCCCAGGAACGCGGCCACCGCGACCAGCGACTGCACGGTGAGGTCGGCGCCCAGCGCGCGCGCCGCGAGCACCGGGATCAGGCCCTTGAGCATGTCGCCGGCCAGGGTGATGGCGGCCGCCTTCTTGCCGCCGAGGCGCAGCACGTTGGTGGCGCCCGGATTGCCGGACCCGCCGCTGCGCGGGTCGGGCAGGCCCATCAGCCGGCAGGTGATGATGGCCGAGGACAGCGAACCGAGCAGGTAGGCGACAAGGATAAAGGCGAGGTCGAGGATCATGCGCGCTATTGGACGGTTTTGCCGCGCCGCGGTCAAGTCACGCGCTGGCCCGGCGCGCACAACCTGATATAGTTCCGCGCCATGGACATCATATTTATCCGCGACCTGCGCATCGATACCGTCATCGGCATCTACGACTGGGAACGCGCCATCCGCCAGACCATCCACCTCGACCTGGAAATGGGCACGGATATCGCGCGCGCCGCCGCCAGCGACCACATCGACGACACCCTGAACTACAAGGCCGTTTCCAAGCGCGTGATCGCGTTCGTGGAGGAAAGCCGCTTTCAGCTCGTGGAGACGCTGGCGGAGCGCATTGCGGCGCTGGTACTCGACGAGTTCGACGTGCCCTGGATTCGCCTTACCCTCAACAAGGGCGGAGCGGTGCGCGGCGCGCAGGGTGTGGGTGTGATCATTGAACGCAGCAGGAGTAACTGAACCATGGCCAGAGCCTACGTGAGCGTCGGCAGCAACATCGAGCGGGAAAGGAATGTCGACGCGGCGCTGGAGCGGATGCGCGCCGAGTTCGGGGAACTGCGGTGTTCGCGCACCTGGGAGACGGCCGCCGTGGGGTTCGAGGGCGACGCGTTCTACAACCTGGTGGTGGCGTTCGACGCCAACCTGCCGCCGCAGGAGCTGGCGGCCCTGCTGCACCGCATGGAGGATGAGCTGGGCCGCGACCGCAGCGGCGGCAAGTTCAGCAGCCGCAGTATCGACCTCGACCTGTTGCTGTACGACGACCTGGTGCTCGACGAGGACGGGCTGGTGTTGCCGCGCCCCGAGATTCTCGAGTACGCTTTCGTGCTCAGGCCGCTGGCCGAGATCGCCGGCGACATGAAGCACCCGGTTACCGGCTTCACCTTCTCGACCTTGTGGGACTACTTCGACCCGACCTCGCAGCCGATGTGGCCGGTGGAACGCTGACCGGCGCCGTGCCGTCCGGTATTCCCTCGCCCTCCGCCGAAGCGCGTGCGCTCAGCGCGCGGCTGGTGGAGCTGCTCGCCGGGCGCATCGGGGCGGCCGGCGGATTCCTGCCTTTCGATGCGTTCATGGAGGCGGCGCTGTACGAGCCGGGGCTCGGCTACTACAGCAACGGCCTCACGCCTTTCGGCGAAGAAGGCGATTTTGTCACCGCACCGGAATCCGGCGATCTGTTCGGGCGCTGCCTGGCGCGCAGTTTCGCGCCTGTTCTGACGCGTCTCGCCGACGCATCGGTACTGGAGCTGGGCGCCGGCAGCGGCGCGCTGGCGCTGGCGCTGCTGCCGGAACTGGCTGCGCTGGATGCCCTGCCGGCGCGCTACGCCATACTCGAACGCAGCCCCGCCATGCGTGCCTTGCAGCAGTCGCGGTTGAAGACGCTGCCCGCGGCGCTGCAGGCGCGCGTCGAATGGCTCGACACCTTGCCGCAACACTGGTCCGGCGTCGTGTTCGGCAACGAGGTGGCCGATGCGCTGCCGGTGAAGCGCTTCGAATACGACGGGCAGTCGGTGCGCGAAACCGGCGTCGGTTTCGACGATGAGGGACTGCAGTGGCGCAGCCGACCGGCCCGGGAAGGTGACGCCGGTCGGGTGCTGGCGTTGGCGCGCGAGCATGGCTGGGAGGGCGGGTATCGTTGCGAACTGTGCCCGCCACTGGCGGACTGGGTGGCGGAACTCGGCGCCTGCCTGCACGCCGGCATGTTGATGCTGATCGACTACGGCTATGGTCGCGCCGAGTATTACCACCCGCAGCGCAACATGGGCACGCTGCTGTGCCATTACCGTCACCATGCGCACGACAACGCGCTCTGGTTTCCAGGCTTGCAGGATATTACCGCCTTCGTCGATTTCACCACGGTGGCGGAAGCCGGCGCCGGCGCCGGTCTGCAACTGCTGGGCTATACCAGCCAGGCGCGTTTTCTGGTTGCCGCCGGTATCGAACGGGTGATGGCGGAGGCCGACCCCTCCGACCTGCCGCGCTTCCTGGCCATGACCAGCGACGCCAAGCGCCTGATGCTGCCGGGTGAGATGGGCGACCGTTTCAAGGTGATCGGCTTTTCACGAAACCTTGATGCCACGCCGCCCGGTTTCGATTCACAGGACCTGCGCAGTCGGTTATAAAGCGCACTCAGCCACCACGAAGCCGAAACCATGGATACATTGCACGCCGTCGTACTTGCGCTGGTCCAGGGACTCACCGAGTTTCTGCCCATCTCCAGCTCCGCCCACCTGATACTGGTGCCGGCGCTGCTCGGCTGGGAGGACCAGGGCCTGGCCTTCGACGTGGCGGTGCACTTCGGCACCCTGAGCGCGGTGGTGGCCTATTTCCGCCGCGAGTTGCGCGGCATGGCGGTGGCCTGGGCGGAATCCCTGCGCACCCGCAACCCCGACGAGGAAGCGCGGCTGGCGTGGGCGGTGTTGCTGGCGACGGTGCCGCTGGGCATCGCCGGGCTGTTGTTTCACGATGTCATCTCCACCCAGTTGCGCTCGCCCCTGGTGATCGCCACGACCACCATCCTGTTCGGCCTGGCGCTCTGGTACGCGGACGTGAAGGGTGTGCAGACGCGCTGCGAGTATCGCATGGGGCCCTGGCGGGTGGCGGCGGTGGCCTTCGCGCAGGTGCTGGCGCTGATTCCCGGTACCTCGCGTTCCGGCGCCACCATCACCGCCGGGCTGCTGGTGGGGCTGGATCGCAAGGCGGCGGCGCGTTTCTCTTTTCTGTTGTCGGTGCCGGCGATTTCCATGGCGGCCCTGTACGAAACGAAGAATCTGATCGAGGCTACCGGCCCGGTGGACTGGCAGGCGATGGGGATCGGCGTGGTGTTGTCCGGGCTCAGCGCCTACCTGTGCATTCATTACTTTCTGAAGCTGCTCGACCGCGTCGGCATGTTGCCGTTCGTGCTGTACCGGCTGTTGCTGGGCGCGGTGCTGTTCGCGGTGTTCGTCTAGGCCTGGGCCTCGCGCAGCGCGTCGATGCGCGCCTTGCGGATCGCGTCGCCCAGCGCCTTTCCCTGCACGCCTTCCCCGGCCAGTTGCGCGGCGTTGATTTGCGCGGCGCGTTGCGCGGCCGCGGCCAGTTGCCGTTGTCGCGGCGGGTCGATCCGTCCGGCGGCCGCCAGGGTTTCCAGCAGCGCCGGCCAGCGCCCGTTCTGGCGGAAAGCGCCGTTGTTTTCCATGGCCTTCAGCAAGGCTTCGGGATCTTCGCCGGTGATGGCGTCGCTGTCGCGGATGGCGGCGACAGCGAGCTGGCTGAAGGCCCTGGGCACTTTCAGGCGTTCGGCCAGTGCCTCCACCTGGGCGATGCGCTGCGTGTCATCGAGGTCCCGGCCCAGCGCCTGCATCAGCACCGCGAAACGTACTGCCGGGTCCTTGCTGACTTGTGCCGCGCGTTCCAGCGCCGCCAGCGCGCCGGGCAGTTCGCGCTTGCCGTGGCCGTCTTCGCCCTGCGGGTATTCGCGGTCGATCTCCGGGAACAGCACGGCGAGCGCACCGCAACCGCGCAGCACCGTGAAGAAACGCTGCGGGGCGTCGGTCTGCAGCGCCTTGTGCAGTTCCGCCCAAACCCGTTCCGGTACCAGGTAGTCAACCTCGCCTTCGCGCACCATCTTGCGCATCAGTGCATTGGTGCCGTGCGCGACGCGAAAGCCGTAGGGCGCGAAGCGCGCCGCGAAACGCGCCACGCGCAGGATGCGCACCGGGTCTTCCGCGAATGCCGGGCTGATGTGGCGCAACATGCCGATCTGCAGGTCATCCTGTCCGCCGCAGGGGTCGATGAGGGTGCCGTCCTCGTCCTCCGCCATGGCGTTGATGGTGAGGTCGCGGCGATGCAGATCCTGTTCCAGGGTGACGTCCGGCGAGGCGTGGAACGCGAAGCCCTTGTAGCCGTGACCGGTCTTGCGCTCGGTGCGCGCCAGCGCGTATTCCTCTTTGGTTTTCGGGTGCAGGAACACCGGGAAGTCCTTGCCCACGGGGATGAAGCCCAGTTCGATCATTTCCTCCGGCGTGGCGCCGACCACCACCCAGTCGCGTTCGGTGACCGGCAGGCCCAGCAGCTTGTCCCGCACCGCGCCGCCGACCAGGTAGATCTTCATCGTTCGTGGCGGGCGGTGGCGCGGAACTGAAAGTAACGGGCGCGCATGCTGGCGTCACCCAGGTAGGTGGGCACCACGCCCTCGACCGAACGCGGCTGGATGCCGAGCAGTGGCAGGGCGTTTTCACGGCACACGCTGTCGATCTTCAGCGAGTAATAGTTGTCGAGGCTGAAGGGCTTGCCCGGCAGCAGCCCGAGCACCATCGCCTGCAGGCGCCCCAGCGGGTCGGGCAGGGCGAGGATGCGGGTGCGGCGGCCGGTGAGCCTGGCGGTGTAGCGCACCAGCTCAGCCAGTGTGTATTCCTTCGGGCCGCACAGTTCCAGGCGCTGGCCGATGGTGTCGCGGTCGGCCAGCGCGTGCACGAAGGCCTCGACCACGTTGCCGACGTACACCGGCGCGAAGCGCGCCCCGGCGCGGGCCAGCGGGAACACCAGCGGCGACAGTGACAGCAGGCTGGCGAAACGGTTGAAGAAGCTGTCGCGGGGACCGAAGATCACAGACGGGCGGAAGCTGGTGGTGTCGACGCCCGGTGTCTGGTGTACCAGGTCCTCGCCGGCGCCCTTGGTCTTGAGGTAGCGGCTGTGGGATTCGTTGACGTTGGCGTTGAGCGCGCTTATGTGCAGCAGCCGCGACACGCCCGCCTCGCGCATCGCTTTGACCACCGCCGCGGGCAGTTCCACGTGCGCGCGCTGGAAGGTGCTGTTGCCAGACTCGTTGAGGATGCCGACCAGGTTGACGACACAATCGACATCGCGCAACAGCGCGGTCAGGCGGTCGTGGTTGTACGGGTTGGCGTCCACCAGCCGCACGTTCGGGTGTACGCGGAACTCGCGGTGCCGCGCTGGCCGGCGGCTGGGCACGGTAACGCGGTGGCCGAGGTCGGCGAGCCGGAACACCAGGTGGGATCCAACGAAGCCGGTGCCACCGAGTACACAGATATGCTGGGTCTTCATGTCACGCCTTTGAGGTTGCAAACAGGGTTGCTGTCAGAGTGTACGGGTGTTGGGGATGATGTCTAGCGCGCGCTGACTTCAGTAGCGTGGCCGTACCTCCGGCAGTCTCCGGGACAGGCGTGTGAGGGGTTGCGACAGCCGCCAGTCGAAGATGGTGGCGTAGGCCAGCACCTGGCGGACGTAGCGGCGGGTTTCGCGGAACGGGATGTTCTCCATCCACAGCGCGGCCGGCTGGGCGCGGTCCGGGGGCAGCCAGCGGCTGACCCGGTGCGGGCCGGCGTTGTAGGCGGCGGCGGCCAGTACCGGCGAACCGTTGTAGCGCGTCATCAGGTGGTTCAGGTAGGCGCTGCCGAGGCGGATGTTCTGGTCGGACTGCAACAGCGCCCGGTTGCCGCCGTAGCGGATATTGAGGCTGCGCGCCGTCTGCCGGCCGGTGGCGGGCATCAGTTGCATCAGGCCCAGTGCGCCGACCGGTGAATGGGCGTCTTCCATGAAGGCGCTTTCCTGGCGGATCACGCCGTAGATCAGCGCGGGGTCTAGCTGGTAGCGGTTGGCGTTGGCGAAGATCGACTCGCGGTGCGGCAGCGGGAAGCGCAGCGCCAGGTCGTCCCAGTGGCGCGCCTGCGCGGCGGTGAGAATGGCGCGGTCGTGCCAGCCCCAGCGGTGCGCCAGCAGGGCGGCGTGGCGCAGTTGCCGCGTGCCCAGGCCGGCAGTGGCGTGAAACCACTCGCGGCGCGCGTCGAGGCGCTTGCCGACCAGGTAGAGTTCATGCGCGCGCCGGAAGCCCGGTTGCGCGGCCAGTGTGTCGAACTGCTGTTTGTCGACGCGGGTGCGGGTGTCGTTCATGCGGTAGGGGCGGCCGAGTGTGTCGGCGGCCATGAAACCGTAGAAATTGCGTTCCTCCGCCAGCCCGGCGTACAGGGTCAGGGCGTCGCCGCGCGCGCCGCGCTGTTCCCGCGCCCAGGCGAGCCAGTAGCGCCATTCGGGGCGCTGGCGTTCCGCGGCCGGCAGCGCCTCGATCCAGCGTTCGGTGGCGGCGGCGTCCCGGCGCCGCAACGCTTCGCGGATGCGCCACTGGCGGATGTTGGCGTCGGCGGCGCGTTCCGGCACCGCGGCCAGCCAGCGCGCGGCCTCGGGTTCGCGGTCCAGCGCGGCGCTCAGCGCGATGCGCCGCAACACCGTGGCCTGTTGCGTGTCGCTGAAGCGGTGGGTTGCGGACAGCGCCTGCCAGTGGCGCCAGGCCTGCACCGGCTTGTGCCGCGCCAGCCGGCCGATGGCGTGGGTGAGGATCTCGCGCACCAGCGGCGTGTCTTCCCGTGCCCAGCGGCTGGCGATGGCCTGGCTGGGGCGGCGGTGGGCGTGGTGCCAGCGTTTCACCCAGGTGCGGTCCTGTGCCGAGAGCTTTTTCGACAGGTACAGCGCAAGGCTGGATTTCTGGTTGGCGAACGCCAGGCGGATGCGTTGCCAGATGTGTTCGCTGTCCAGGCGCGCGCTGGCGTAGAGTTCGCGGAACACCGGGTCGCAGGCGTCGGGCCGGGAATGGCCGACCATCCACAGATTGAGGGCGTCGTCGAGCGCGCTGTCGCGGTCGCCGCCGGTCTGCAGGCGTGCGTGGATCTCGTGGCACTGCAGGGTGACGGAGCTTTGCGGCCAGTAGAAGGCCAGGTAGTTGCGCCAGTCCTTGCGGCGCGCGAGTTCGCGCAGCCAGGCGGCCCGCATCCGCGTGGCGATCGGCTGGCCGTTGTAGAGCTGGAAGAATTCCCGGAGTTCGTCGGCTTTTGCCCGCCGCAGGCGCCGTTTCAGTTCCTGGAAATCGAGGTAGCCGTACAGGGGGTAGGAAAACAGCTTCTGTTTCAGCTTGCGGTAGCGCTTCATGTCGCCCGCCTTGAGCGCCGCTTCGGCCTTCAGGAAGCGGTCACGCTGCCGGTCCAGTGCGTCCGCCATGCCGGTCTGGCCGAACAGCAGCGCGCCCATGAGCAGAAATATCGCAGTACAGCGGCGTTTCACCACGGCCGGTCTTCCCTGTTGAACCTCGTTGCCCACCCCCTCACCATAGAAGACCGCGCGCCGGGGTACAATGCCCGCATGGATACCCTCGGCTTGTGGGCGGGATATATGGCGCTGGGCGGTTTCGCGGGGGTGTCCGCGGGGCTGCTCGGTATTGGCGGCGGGTTGATCATCGTGCCGGTGCTGGCCGGGTTGTTCGCCTGGCAGGGGTTTTCGCCCGTCGTCATCATGCCGCTGGCGCTGGGCACCTCGCTTGCCACCATCGTGTTCACCTCCCTGTCGTCGCTCGCCGCGCACCACCGTCGTGGCGCGGTGCGCTGGCCGCTGATGGTGCAGTTATCGGCAGGAATCGTCGCGGGTGGATGGGCGGGCGGTTTCGTCGCCCACTGGCTGGGCGGGCCGCGCCTGGCACTGATCTTCGGCCTGTTCGAACTGGCGGTCGCCGCCCACATGCTGTTCGGGCGCGCGCCGGCGGCCCACCGCCAGGCGCCTGGTCCGGCGCGCAACCTGGCGGCGGGCTTGGTGATCGGCGCGGTGTCGGCCCTGCTGGGTATTGGCGGTGGCACCCTCACCGTGCCCTTTCTGGTCTGGCACCGGGTGCCGGTGCGTGAAGCCGTCGGCACCGCGGCCGCCTGCGGACTGCCCATCGCCCTTGTCGGCGCCGCCGGTTACCAGTTCGCTGGCCGTGGCGTCGACATGTTGCCGCCCGGCAGCAGCGGTTTCATCCACTGGCCCGCCGTATTCGCCATCAGCATCGCCAGCGTCCTCGCCGCCCCCCTCGGCGCCCGCCTGGCCCACCGCCTTCCCCAGGCTCGTCTCAAACAACTGTTCGCCATTTTCCTCGCCCTCCTCGGCACCACCCTGATCCTCAAATAACCCCAAAAAGGCGTCAGGGCTGGTGGTAGGGGCGGCTGAGGTCGTGGACGGCCTCGATCATGGCGCCGGCGTGTTCGGGGTCGATGCCGGGGTGGATGCCGTGGCCGAGGTTGAAGACGTGGCCGCTGCCCTTGCCGAAGCTGGCCAGCACCTTGCCGACCTGCTCGCGGATGGTGGCCGGGGAGGCGTAGAGCACGGAGGGGTCGAGGTTGCCCTGCAGGGCAACCTGGTCACCCACGCGCCGGCGGGCGTCGGCGAGGTCGGTGGTCCAGTCCAGCCCCAGCGCGTCGGCGCCGGTGTCGGTCATGGCCTCCAGCCACTGGCCACCGTTCTTGGTGAACAGGATGACCGGGACTTTTTCATCGCCCATTTTTTCCTGCAGGCTGCGGATGATGCGTTCCATCGGCTTGAGTGAGAAGCGGCAGTAGTCGGAGGGCGTGAGCGCGCCGCCCCAGGTGTCGAAGATCATCACGGTCTGGGCGCCGGCCCTGATCTGTGCGTCGAGGTACAGGGCGACCGATTGGGCAACGGTCTCCAGCAACTGGTCGAGCAGTTCCGGGCGTTCGAACATCATGGCCTTGATGGTGCGGAAGTCCTTGCTGGACCCGCCCTCGACCATGTAGGTGGCGAGTGTCCAGGGGCTGCCGGAAAAGCCGATCAGTGGCACGCGCCCGTCGAGTTCGCGGCGGATGGTGCGTACTGCGTCCATGACATAGCGCAGTTCCTGTTCCGGGTCGGGAACGCCCAGCGCGGCGATCTGTTTTTCGTCGCGTACCGGGGTGCGGAAGCGAGGACCTTCACCTTCCTCGAAATACAGGCCCAGTCCCATGGCGTCGGGGATGGTCAGGATGTCGGAGAACAGGATGGCGGCGTCCAGCGGGAAGCGTTCCAGCGGTTGCAGCGTGACCTCGCAGGCCAGCTCGGGGTTTGTGCACAGGTCCATGAAACTGCCGGCTTTCTTGCGGGTTTCGCGGTATTCGGGCAGGTAGCGCCCCGCCTGGCGCATCATCCATACGGGGGTGACATCGACGGGCTGGCGCAGCAGCGCGCGGATGAATCGGTCGTTTTTGAGTTCTGTCATGGGGCTATTAAACCGGCTGGAGCTGCGTGTGTCACCCTGTCAGGAAAAAAAGGGGACGGAGGGATTAAAAATAATCCCTCCGTCCCCTTTTCGGGTGGGGGTTAGCGGGGCAGGACGGAGGAGCCCATGAGGTATTCGTCGATGGCGCGCGCGCACTGGCGGCCTTCGCGAATGGCCCAGACCACCAGGGACTGGCCGCGGCGCATGTCGCCGGCGGCAAATACCTTGTCGATGGAGGTCTTGTAGGCGTTGCTGCCCTCGGTATCGCCCTTCACGTTGCCGCGCGGGTCGTACTCCACGCCGAGTTCGTCGAGCAGCCCTTCGTGGACGGGGTGGACGAAGCCCATGGCCAGCAGTGCCAGGTCGGCCTCGATCTCGAAGTCGCTGCCTTCGATCTCGGTCATTTTCCAGTTGCCTTCGCCGTCCCGGTTCCACTCCACGCGCACGCAATGCAGTTTCTTCAGCTTGCCGTTCTCGCCGATGAATTCCTTGGTGGCCACGCTCCATTCGCGCACCACGCCTTCTTCCTGCGAGGTGGACGTGCGCAGCTTGTTGGGCCATTCGGGCCAGGTCAGCAGCTTGTCTTCCTTCTCCGGCGGCCTGGGCAGGATTTCAATCTGCATCACGGACTCGCAGCCCTGGCGGACCGAGGTGCCGATGCAGTCGGAGCCGGTGTCGCCGCCACCAATGACCACCACCTTCTTGCCGGTGGCGAGGATGGCGGCGTCCTCGGGGATGTCGTCGCCGGCCACGCGCCGGTTCTGCTGGGGCAGGAACTCCATGGCGAAGTGCACGCCCTGGAGGTCGCGTCCGGGTACCGGCAGGTCGCGCGGCTTTTCCGATCCGCCGGTCAGGGCCACGGCGTCGAAGTCCTCGAGCAGTTCGGCGGCGCTGATGTCGACGCCGACATGGGTGTTGGGCCTGAACACGAGTCCTTCGGCTTCCATCTGCTGCATGCGCCGGTCGATGTGACGCTTTTCCAGCTTGAAGTCGGGGATGCCGTAGCGCAGCAGGCCGCCGAAGCGGTCATTCTTCTCGAACAGGGTCACTTCGTGTCCGGCGCGCACCAGTTGTTGCGCGCAGGCCATGCCCGCCGGGCCGCCGCCGACGATGGCGACCTTCTTGCCGGTCTTGTCGGGGTTGATGCGTGGCTGGATCCAGCCGTTCTCCCAGGCCTTGTCGACGATGGCGCACTCGATGGTCTTGATGGTGACCGGTTCGTCGATCAGGTTCAGGGTGCAGGACTCCTGGCAGGGCGCCGGGCAGATGCGGCCGGTGAACTCGGGGAAGTTGTTGGTGGAGTGCAGTACCTTGATGGCCTTCTCCCACTTGCCCTTGTATACCAGGTCGTTCCAGTCCGGGATGATGTTGTTGACCGGACAGCCTTCATGGCAGAAGGGAATGCCACAGTCCATGCAGCGCGCGCCCTGGGTGGCGAGCTCCTCTTCTTTAAGCGGTATGACGAATTCGTTGAAGTGCTTGACGCGTTCCTCAACGGGTTTGTAGCCGCGGTCTTTGCGCGGGTACTCCAGGAATCCGGTTGGTTTGCCCATAGTGTCAGTTCAATCCTGAGGTTTAACTTGCGGCGGCCAGGCTGGCGGCCTGTGCCTGCTTCATGTCTTCGAGCGCGCGGCGGTAGTCGACCGGCATCACCTTGACGAACTTCGGCAGCATCTCGTTCCAGTTGTCGAGGATGTGCTTCGCCACGCTGCTGCCGGTGTACTGCGCGTGCTTTTCGATCAGGCGGCGCAGGCGCAGCGCGTCGTAGCGCGTCATGTCGGTACTGATGTCGACCTTGCCGTGGGTTTCGAGGTCGCCGCCCTGGTGCTCCAGGGCTTCCAGCGCCTCGTCTTCCTCGGGAACCGGTTCCAGTTCCACCATGGCGAGGTTGCAGCGCGTCTTGAAGTCGCCCTTTTCGTCGAGCACGTAGGCGATGCCGCCGCTCATGCCGGCCGCGAAGTTGCGCCCGGTCTCGCCCAGCACCACCACGATGCCGCCGGTCATGTACTCGCAGCCGTGGTCGCCAACGCCCTCGACCACCGCGGTGGCGCCGGAGTTGCGCACCGCGAAGCGCTCGCCGCCGACGCCGCGGAAGTAGCATTCGCCGGCGATGGCGCCATACAGCGTGGTGTTGCCGACGATGATGTTTTCTTCCGGCACGATGGGGCAGGCGGCCGGCGGATAGATGATGATGCGCCCGCCCGACAGGCCCTTGCCGACGTAGTCGTTGCCTTCGCCTTCCAGTTCCAGGGTGACGCCGTGCGTGGCCCAGGCGCCGAAGCTCTGGCCGGCCACGCCCTTGAGCTTGATGTGAATGGTGTCGTCCGGCAGGCCTTCGTGGCCGTAGCGTTCCGCCACCCGGCCCGAGAGCATGGTGCCGACGGTGCGGTTGACGTTGCACACCGGCGTTTCGATGCGCACCGGCTCGCCGCGTTCCAGCGCCGGCGTGGCCTGTTCGATGAGCTTGTTGTCGAGCGCCTTGTCGAGGCCGTGGTCCTGTTCCTCGCAGTTGTACACCGCGGCGTCCGGCACATTGGGCATGTACAGGATGCGCGAGTAGTCCAGGCCGTGCGCCTTCCAGTGGTCGATGCACTTGCGCATGTCGAGCTTGTCGGAGCGGCCGATCATCTCGTTCATGGTGCGGAAGCCGAGTTTCGCCATAAGCTGGCGGATTTCCTCGGCGACGAAGAAGAAGTAGTTGACCACGTGCTCGGGCTGGCCGACGAAACGCTTGCGCAGTTCCTCGTCCTGGGTGGCCACGCCGACCGGGCAGGTGTTGAGGTGACACTTGCGCATCATGATGCAGCCTTCCACGATCAGCGGCGCGGTGGCGAAGCCGAACTCGTCAGCACCCAGCAGCGCGCCGATCACCACGTCGCGGCCGGTGCGCATGCCGCCATCGACCTGCACGCAGATACGGCCGCGCAGCTTGTTCAGCACCAGCGTCTGGTGCGTCTCGGCCAGGCCCAGCTCCCAGGGGCTGCCGGCGTGCCGGATGGAGGTCAGCGGCGAGGCGCCGGTGCCGCCGTCGTAACCGGCGATGGTGACGTGGTCGGCGTGCGCCTTGGAGACGCCCGCGGCGACCGTGCCGACACCGACCTCGGACACCAGCTTGACGCTGATGCGCGCTTTCGGGTTGACGTTTTTCAGGTCGTGGATCAGTTGCGCCAGATCCTCGATGGAATAGATGTCGTGGTGCGGCGGCGGCGATATCAGGCCCACGCCCGGCGTGGAGTGACGCACCTTGGCAATCCAGTCGTTGACCTTGTGGCCCGGCAACTGGCCGCCTTCGCCGGGCTTGGCGCCCTGCGCCATCTTGATCTGGATGTCGTCGGAGTTCACCAGGTATTCGGTGGTGACGCCGAAGCGGCCGGAAGCCACCTGCTTGATGGCCGAACGCATGGAGTCGCCGTTGTCCATGGGCTTGAAGCGCGAACGCTCCTCGCCGCCTTCACCGGTGTTGGACTTGCCGCCAATGCGGTTCATGGCAATGGCCAGGGTGGTGTGCGCTTCCCAGGAGATGGATCCGAAGGACATGGCGCCGGTGGCGAAGCGCTTGACGATTTCCTTGGCCGGCTCGACTTCGTCGAGCGGCACGGGTTCCTTGGCGAACTTGAACTCGAACAGGCCGCGCAGGGTCTTCAGGCGCTCGTTCTGTTCATCGACCAGCCTGGAGAACTCGGCAAAGGTCTTCGCGTCGTTGGCGCGGGTGGCGTGTTGCAGCTTGGCGATGGTCTGCGGCGTCCACACGTGGTCCTCGCCGCGCACCCGCCAGGCGTAGTCGCCGCCGACGTCCAGCGCGTCCTCGAATACCGGGTTGTCGCCGTAGGCGTCGTGGTGCCAGCGCACCGCTTCCTCGGCGATCTCCTCGATGCCGACACCCTCGATCATGGTCGCGGTACCGGTGAAATACTTGTCGACGAAGGACTGCTTGAGTCCCACGGCGTCGAAGATCTGGGCGCCGCAGTAGGACTGGTAGGTGGAAATGCCCATCTTGGAGAAGACCTTGAGCAGGCCCTTGCCGACCGCCTTGATGTAGCGCTTGTTGATCTCGGTCTGGTCGAGATCTTCCGGCAGGTCGTCCTTCATGGCCGCCAGGGTTTCGAAGGCCAGGTAGGGGTTGATGGCTTCGGCGCCGTAACCCGCCAGGGTGGCGAACTGGTGCACCTCGCGCGCCGCGCCGGTTTCGACCACCAGGCCGGACTCGGTGCGCAGGCCCTCGCGCACCAGGTGGTGGTGCACGGCGGAGGTGGCGAGCAGCGCCGGGATGGGAATGCGGGTGGCGTCCACCGAACGGTCGGACAGGATCAGGATGTTGTAGCCGTCGCGCACGGCCTGTTCGGCGTCGCGGCACAGCGCCTCGACAGCGCCCTCCATGCCGGCGGCGCCCTGTTCGGCCGGGTAGCAGATATCCAGGGTGCGGGTACGGAACGCGCCGTCGGTGGCCTTTTCGATGTCGCGGATGCGCTGCAGGTCCTTGTCGGTCAGGATCGGCTGCGCGACTTCCAGGCGCATGTGCTCGCCGCCGGAATCCAGGCCCAGCAGGTTCGGACGCGGGCCGATCAGCGACACCAGCGACATGACCAGTTCCTCGCGGATCGGGTCGATCGGCGGGTTGGTGACCTGGGCGAAGTTCTGCTGGAAATAGTTGGCCAGCGGCTTGGCCTTGTTCGACAGCACCGCCACCGGGTTGTCGGCGCCCATGGAGCCGACGCCTTCCTGGCCGGTTGCCGCCATGGGCTTCATCAGTACCTTGAGGTCTTCCTGGGTGAAACCGAAGGCCTGCTGCCGGTCCAGCAGCGTGTCCGGGTCGCTCTCGCAGCCGTTGACGTTGGCGGGCAGGTTCTTGAGGTGGATCTGGGTCTTGTCCAGCCATTCCTTGTAGGGGTGGCTGGATGCCAGCGAGGCCTTCAGTTCCGCGTCGTCGATGATGCGGCCCTGTTCCATGTCGATGAGGAACATCTTGCCGGGTTGCAGGCGCCACTTCTTGACGATCTTCTCGTCGGGGATGGTCAGCACGCCCATTTCCGAGGCCATCACCACCAGGTCGTCATCGGTAATGAGGTAACGTGCGGGGCGCAGACCGTTACGATCCAGGGTGGCGCCGATCTGGCGGCCGTCGGTAAAGGCCACGGCGGCGGGGCCGTCCCACGGCTCCATCAGCGCGGCGTGGTATTCGTAGAAGGCCTTGCGCTCGTCGTCCATCAGCGGGTTGCCGGCCCAGGCTTCCGGGATCAGCATCATCATGGCGTGCGCCATGGAGTAGCCGCCGGCCACCAGCAGTTCCAGCGCGTTGTCGAAGCAGGCCGAGTCGGACTGGCCCTCGGGAATCAGCGGCCAGACCTTTTCCAGGTCGGCGCCGAACAGGTCGGAGGCCATGGAGTGACGGCGCGCGCGCATCCAGTTGACGTTGCCGCGCAGGGTGTTGATCTCGCCGTTGTGGGCGATCATGCGGAACGGGTGCGCGAGGTCCCAGGAGGGGAAGGTGTTAGTGGAGAAACGTTGGTGCACCAGCGCCAGCGCGGACACCATGCGCTCGTCGCGCAGATCCTTGAAATAGGTGTCGACCTGGTTGGCCAGCAGCATGCCCTTGTACAGCAGGGTGCGGCTGGAGAATGACGGAATGTAGAAGTTCTCGCGGCCTTCCCAGTCGGAATCGCGCACGGTGTTCTCGATCACCTTGCGGATGATGAACAGGCGGCGTTCGAATTCGTCCTGGGTCGGGCAGTTGTCGCCGCAACTGATGAAGGCCTGGCGGACCACGGGTTCCACGTCCTTGACGCTCTGGCCCAGGCCGCTGTTGTCGACCGGCACGTCGCGCCAGCCGAGGAATTCCTGGCCTTCCTCGCGCACGGTGCGCTCGATCAGCGCCTCGCACTCGGTGCGGGTCTTCGCCTGCCGTGGCAGGAAGATCATGCCGACGGCGTAGTTGCCGGGCGCCGGCAGTTCGAAGCCGAGCGTGGCGCATTCCTCGCGCAGGAAGGTGTCCGGGGTCTGGATCAGGATGCCCGCGCCGTCGCCGGCCAGCGGGTCGGCGCCCACGGCGCCACGGTGAGTCAGGTTTTCGAGAATCTGCAGACCCTGCCTGACGATGGCGTGGCTCTGCTCACCTTTGATATGGGCGACAAAGCCGACGCCGCAGGCATCGTGCTCGTTTTCGCGGTCATACAGACCCTGCTTTTCCGGAAAAGCCCCGTGACTCATGTCCGACCTCTGGTTAACTGTCTAAATTCCCGGGAAATTGTGCGCATGCGCGCACAAAACCGCCCTTCGCCCTTGGCGGCGGGGCGGTGTCACCCGAACGTAAAAATTTGGGCCGGAAAGAATAATGGAGATGGCGGCCCGACGCCAGCGTTTTTCCCGGTTAAACCTTGTTTATCATGCGGAATGCGCCGCCGCTCAGGGCTGGCGCGCCTCGCGGATGCTGTTTTGCACCGATTTCAGGCTGCGCGGCCAGGGCTTGCCCTTGCGCACCTGCGCCGGCAGGGTGCCGCGCGCCGCCAGCGCCGCGGCCTTGTCGGGGTAGACGCCATACAGCAGCACGTACCAGTCGGCCCCCTTGTAGCGGCCCCGGTACCAGGCGGTGTGGGCCGGGTCGAGGCGGTGTTCGCGGATGAAGGCACGGATCGAGGCCTCGTCGCGCGAACCGAGCAGTTGCAGGGTGAAGCTGGCCGGCGGCTGGGCCAGCAGCCAGTCTTCGCGGTGCGGGCCGGTGGCGGGGGGTGTCGCTTCCGGTTTTTGCGTGGGTGGCGCTGCGGCCGGTTCCGGGCTCGCGTCGGGGGTGGG
>WGBO01000006.1 GCA_015494295.1 Gammaproteobacteria bacterium
CTAAAAGTAAAGGAAACCGAATGGTATTCCTGGACAAAATCCGCAACAATGCCTGTTGTTACTAACTCTTTGGTATCAAAATTAGACGGTAACGCTCATGGACGAACTCAAGCGCATGGTGATCTTCGCTCGCGTAGTGGAAAGCCGCAGCTTTGCCGGCGCCGCGCGCCGGCTGGGTATTGCCCGCTCGGCGGTAAGCCGCCACGTCAGCCTGCTGGAACAGTCCCTGGGCGTGCGGCTGCTGACGCGCACCACGCGCAAGCTCAACCTGACCGAAGCCGGCGAAACCTACTACCGCAGTTGCGCGCGCATCCTTGCCGAAGCCGAACAGGCGCAACAACGCGTCAACCGCCTGAGGGACGAACCTTCCGGCACCCTGAGGGTCGCGGGACCGGTCGGGTTTGCCGGACCGCTGGCGAGCATGATCCACGACTTCGCGCAGCGCCACCCGCGCCTGAACGTGGAGCTGCTGCTGGACGACCGGGTGGTGGACATGGTGAAGGAAGGCATCGACCTCAGTGTGCGGGTCGGCTGGCTCGCCGACTCCAGCCTGGTCGCCCGGCGCCTGGGCGAGTCCCGGCGCCTGCTGTGCGCCTCGCCGGAATACCTGGAACGCCACGGCCGCCCCACCGCGCCGGAACAGCTCAGCGATCATGAATGGATTATCTTCAGCCTGCTGCCGACGCCCTATCACTGGACCTTCAGCCGCAACCGGCGCGAGTACCGCGTGCAGGCCGGCGGCCGGCTCAGGACCAACAGCGCCACCGTCCTGCACAAGCTGCTGCTGGAAGGCGCGGGCATCGGCGCGCTGTCGCGTTTCATGGTCCGCGACGATATCCGCGCCGGACGTCTGGAAGTGCTGTTACCGGACTACGACTGCGGCAGCGCCGGTGTGTGGGCGGTGTGGCCCGAACGCCGCCTGCAACCCGCCCGCCTGGCCCTGTTCGTCGAACACCTGCAACAACACACCCCACACCACCTCGCCTGAACCTTTCAATGGTTCAAGGGGCTCAGATTTCACGGGTGGCGAGGAAGCGGATGTCCGGGTGGCGCTCCATGGCGAGGTCGAGGTTGACTCGGGTAGGGGCGATGTAGACCAGTTCGCCGGCCTGGTCGAGGGCGAGGTTGTCGTAGGCCTTCTCACGGAAACGTTCGAGGATCTTAGGGTCGTCGCACTCGATCCAGCGCGCGGTGGCCACGGAAATGTTTTCGAACGCGCACTCGACCTTGTATTCGTCCTTCAGTCGCTGCGCCACCACCTCGAACTGCAGCACACCGACGGCGCCGAGGATCAGGTCGTTATTCTTCAGCGGCCTGAACAGTTGCGTGGCGCCTTCCTCGCTGAGCTGTTCCAGGCCCTTCTGCAAAGCCTTCATGCGCAGCGGATCCTTGAGCACCGCACGCCGGAACAGTTCCGGCGCGAAATTGGGGATGCCGGTGTATTTGAGTTCCTCGCCCTGCGTGAACGTGTCGCCGATGCGGATGGTACCGTGGTTGTGGAGGCCGATGATGTCGCCGGGAAAGGCCTCTTCGACGTGGCCCCGGTCGGAGGCAAGGAAGGTCATGGCATTGGCCACCTGCACCTCGCGACCGATACGCACGTGGCGCATTTTCATGCCGCGTTTGTAGCTGCCGGAGCACACCCGGAAGAAAGCGATGCGGTCGCGGTGCTGCGGGTCCATATTGGCCTGGATCTTGAACACGAAGCCGGTGAGTTTTTCCTCGGTCGGCTCGACGCTGCGGGTGGTAGTCTCGCGCGGCTGGGGCGGCGGCGCGTACTCGACGAAATAGTCCAGCAACTCCTGTACACCGAAGTTGTTGATGGCAGAACCGAAAAACACAGGGCTCAGTTCGCCGCGCAGGTAGGCGTCCTTGTCGAAACTGTGGCTGGCGCCCTGAACCAGCTCGATCTCCTCGCGCAGTTCCTCTGCCTGGGTGCCCAGCACCTCGTCGAGCTGCGGGTTGTCGAGCCCCTCGATAACAGTCACGTCGCGCTTCTTGCTGTTGTCGCCAGCCTGGTACAGGTACACCCTGTCCTGCTCGATGTGATAGACGCCGCGAAAACGCTTGCCCATGCCGATCGGCCAGGTGATGGGCGCGCACTTGATGTCGAGCACGCTCTCCACCTCGTCCATCAGGTCGATGGCGTCACGTCCCTCGCGATCGAGCTTGTTGATGAAGGTGAAGGTCGGCGTGGTGCGCAGGCGGCACACTTCCATCAGCTTGATGGTGCGCTGCTCCACGCCCTTGGCCACATCGATGACCATCAGCGCCGAGTCCACCGCGGTCAGGGTACGGTAGGTGTCCTCGGAAAAGTCTTCATGGCCCGGTGTGTCGAGCAGATTGACCATGGCGTCCTTGTAGGGGAACTGCATGACCGATGAGGTCACGGAAATGCCGCGCTCCTTTTCCATGGCCATCCAGTCGGAGGTGGCGTGGCGCGCCGCCTTGCGCCCCTTCACGGTACCGGCAAGCTGGATCGCGCCGCCGAACAGCAGCAATTTCTCGGTCAGCGTGGTCTTGCCCGCGTCCGGGTGGGAGATGATGGCGAATGTACGGCGCCGGGCCGCTTCGTCGGTGATCGAACTCATGGTTACGGAGACTTACCCGTCAGGAAAATCAGGCATTATAGCATGCCGGTGCAAGCTCCCTAGAAAGCGACCAGGCCCAGCGCCTTGCGCTGGATCAGCAACAGGTCTCCCAGGGTGAACCGCCCGTCCGAGGCGGGAATGCCATTGATCAGCGGCGCGGTGTCGGCGTGCGACAGTTCCACCGCGCTCGGCGTTCGCTGCCCCAGCAGAATCTGCTGCGCCAGCAGTACGTCACGCACGTCGACGAAGCCGTCCACGTTGATGTCGCCGTCGCCGATCAGCGGGTAACTGGCGGGGTCGACGGGATCCTTGCCGGCCGCCACTTCGGCGCCGTCGCCGAAACCGTCACCGTCAGTATCCAGGGCCAGCGGATCGGTGCCGTGGGTGGCGAGCTCGGCGCCATCGGAAAGACCGTCGCCGTCGGTGTCCGCCAGCGTCGGATCCGTGTCGAGACCCGGCGTCCAGGTGGTGGCGTCGCCGTCGTAGGCGACCTCGGCATAGTCGTCGAGACCGTCACCGTCGGTATCGACGAGCACCGTGCTGGTTCCGATCGACAGCTCGAAATCGTCAGACAGTCCGTCGTTGTCATCGTCGGCGTCGCAGGCGTCACCGGCCAGGTCGCCGTCGGTATCGAGCTGGTCCGGGTTGGCCACCAGCGGGCAGTTGTCGACCTCGTCGCACACACCATCGCCATCCACGTCATCGCAGGCCAGCAGCAACAGCGGCTCCTGGATCCCGTCGGGGTCGTCGGCGCAGTGGCCGTCGGCGCTGTTGGCGCAGGGCGTGGTATCGGACATCGCCAGCAACGCGGCCTTGACCGTGGCCGGCGAGGCGCCGGGGTTGGTGGCAAGATACAGGGCGGCGGCGCCAGCGACGTGGGGGGAAGCCATGCTGGTGCCGCTCTTGTAACCGGTGCCACCGCCGGGAACAGTGGAAAGGATCTGTACGCCCGGCGCCATGATATCCACCCCCGAGCCATAGTTGCTGAAACACGCGAAGCTGTCGTCCTGGTTCTCTACACAGGAACCGAAATTGAGCGACAGCGTCCCCTTGCCTCCTGGCAAACCATCAAAGTCCGCTAGAGCAGAAACCGTGATGACATCCGGGTGCCCCGCCGGATAGACCTGTGACACGTCTGTTGCACTGTTACCGGCGGCAACCGTGAAGGTGACGCCGGCGGCAACCGCATTGGCAATAGCGTCATCCAGTGACTGCGACGCGGTGCTGGTGGAAAGACTGAGGTTCGCCACCTCGATCTCTGCCGCGTTGGCGGCCACGTAATCGATACCGGCGAGCACCTGGCTCAGGGAACCGCTGCCATCGTCTTCGAGCACCTTCACCGCCCAGATGCGCGCGCCCGGCGCCACGCCGACCACGCCGATGTTGTTGTCCAGGGCAGCCGCAATGCCCGAAACATGCGTGCCATGGCCGTTGCCATCGTTGGCGCCGGCGTCGTTTTCGACACAGGCATAATTGAAAAAGCCCTGTTGCTGGCAATAGGCATAGCGAAAAATGTTGAGGTCCGGATGCGTAAGGTCGGCGCCGGTATCGAGAATGGCAATATCGGCATCGACCCGGGTATCGACATTGTCGATGGCGGCTGTCGGGTCGGCGTCGGCGTTGACGCGGTTGACGCCCGTTGGCAGGGTCTGCGCCGCCAGTGACACTACCCTGTCTGGCTCGACGTAGGCCACGTCCGGGTCGAGCCTGAGCAGGCGCAGCATGGACGCCGGGATGCGCATGGCCGAACCGCGCAGGGCGTGACGATAGTTGAAACGGGCACTGATACCGAAGCGCGCCGACAACCTGCGAATCATCCGGTCGGGATCGACGCCGGGACGATAGACGACAATGTACTGGTCGGGAATCACGGATCCGGGAGCGGGCAACGCCGCGCGCAGCGGGAGGCTCCACGGCATCAACGTCACCATCAGGCCAAGCAAAAGGGCCGGAACCCGTCTTGTTGTTGTTTTCATGCCGCGCAACCTGGCTACCCGTCGTGCAACTCTGGAAGGGCCATTCTGACGTGGCCTTTCGACTGCCGCCATTCACTATACACCCGCGCCGCCAGAGATTCGACACAGCCGTCTGTCGAGTAAACTTCAGTCCATGAATCAGGGTGTTGTATTCAGTCCGAAGACAGGTCCAGGGCCAGGATCAGGGCGTCCTCGCGGCCGCCACGCGCCGGATAGTAGTTGGCGCGCCGCCCGATTTCGTTGAAACCGATGGACGCGTACAGGTGGATGGCCGTTGTATTGGAGGGACGAACCTCCAGCATCAGGGTATCGGCGTTGTGCCTGCGCGCCAGGCGGATGAAATTTTCCAGCATGCGCCGGCCGATGCCCTGCCCCTGCGACTCCGGGCGCACCGTCAGGTTGAGGATGTGCGATTCGCCGGCGGCCACGCTCATCACGCCGTAGCCCACCAGTTCGTCGTCGTGCTCGCAGCACCAGCAGCAATAACCGACCCGCAGGCAGTCGCGGAAAATACCTTCGCTCCAGGGAAACTCGTAGGCGCGCGGTTCGATCTCCATGACCCGGGCGAGGTCGTCCACGGTCATCGGCCGCAAGCACTCCGCCGCGCCGGATAGTACCGCGCTCATGGAGCGCCCTCGCGCGCCACGCGCATGGCGAGCTGCAGGTCCTGCCACGCCTTGCCCTTCTCGGCCGGAGCGCGCAGCAGGTAAGCAGGATGGTAAGTGGCGATCAGTGGAATGCCGGTATCGCGGAACCGGTGCACGCGGCCGCGCAGCTTGCCGATCGGCGTGTCACAGCGCAACAGGTTCTGCGCCGCGATGCGTCCCACGGCCAGGATCAGCTTCGGCCGGATCAGGGCGATCTGCCGCATCAGGAAAGGCTCGCATTGCAGCACTTCCTCGGGACGCGGGTCGCGGTTGTTGGGCGGGCGGCACTTGAGGATGTTGGCGATATACACCTCCTGCCGCTTCAGGCCGCAGGCGTTGAGCATGGCGTTGAGCAATTGCCCGGCGGAACCGACGAAGGGTTCGCCCTGGCGGTCCTCGTCGGCGCCCGGCGCCTCGCCGACCACCAGCCAGTCGGCATCGGTGTTGCCGACCCCGAACACCGTCCGGGTACGGCTGCGATGCAGCTCGCAGGCGGTACAGGCCTCGACGCGGGCGCGCAGCGCCTCCCAGTCCAGGCCGGCCACATCGTCCGCGCGCGGACCGGGGGACGGCAGATCCGCCGATGCCGCCTCCGGGACCGACGGCGCAACGGGGCCACCCCGTGGCGGGGGAGACGCGGCGGCTGCCGGCGCGCCAGTCACGGGAGGCGGAACATCCTGCGCTGCGGCGATTTCGTCCCTGGGCGCGGCATCGTCCGCCCGCTGCGGATCGTGCTTCAGGCGCCAGCGCAGAATGCCCATGGCGTCGAGGTATTGCTGCTGCCGTTCCTCCCGCGCTGTGCCGCCCTGACCGCCCATGGCTTCAGACCTCGGCCCGTTGCGGGTGCTCGCGCCCTTCCGGTTCGATGATCTTGTTCAGCGCGTTGACATAGGCGCGCGCCGAGGCGATCACGATATCGGTATCCGCGCCCAGCCCGTTGACGATGCGGCCGCCCTTCTCCAGCCGCACCGTGACCTCGCCCTGCGCGTCGGTACCGCTGGTGATGTTGTTCACCGAGTACAGCAACAACTCGGTGCCGCTGTCGACAATCGACTCGATGGCCTTGAAGGCGGCGTCGACCGGACCGCTGCCGGCGGCGCTGGCGCGCACTTCCTCGCCGTTGATATTCAGCGTCACGTCCGCGTTGGGCGTCTCGCCGGTTTCGGAACACACCCGCAGCGCGACCAGCTTGAACTGTTCGTTCCCGGCTTCCTGATTGGCCTCGGTCACCAGCGCCTGCAGGTCCTCGTCGTAGATCTCGTGCTTCTTGTCGGCCAGTTCCTTGAAGCGCGCGAATGCCTCGTTGAGCGCCTCCTCCGACTCGAAATGAATGCCGAGTTCCTCCAGCCGGGTACGGAAGGCGTTGCGCCCCGAGTGTTTGCCGAGCACGATACGGTTGGCCGCCCAGCCCACGTCCTGGGCGCGCATGATCTCGTAGGTCTCGCGGCTCTTGAGCACGCCGTCCTGGTGAATGCCGGATTCGTGCGCGAACGCGTTGGCGCCGACAATGGCCTTGTTGGGCTGTACCGCGAAACCGGTGATGCTCGACACCAGGCGCGAACAGGTCATGATCTCCGGGGTTTCCAGGCGGGTGTCGCAGCTGAACACGTCGCGACGGGTACGCACCGCCATCACTACTTCCTCCAGCGCCGCGTTGCCGGCGCGCTCGCCCAGACCGTTGATGGTGCACTCCACCTGGCGCGCGCCATTGAGCACGGCGGACAGGGAATTGGCCACCGCCAGGCCCAGGTCATTGTGGCAATGCACGGAAAATATCGCCTTGTCGGAGTTCGGCACCCGCTCGATCAGCTGGCGGATCAGGTCGCCGAACTGGTGCGGCAGGTTGTAACCCACCGTATCGGGGATGTTCACCGTGGTGGCACCCGCGTCGATCACCGCCTCCAGCACCCGGCACAGAAAATCCAGCTCGGAACGGCCCGCGTCCTCCGGCGAGAACTCGATATTGTCGGTGTAGCGGCCGGCGCGCTTGACCGCCTTCACGGCCTGTTCGATGACCTGCTCCGGCTCCATGCGCAGTTTCATCTTCATGTGGATCGGCGACGTGGCGATGAAGGTATGGATGCGCCCCGAGGCCGCATCGGCCAGCGCCTCGCCGGCCCGGTCGATGTCCTTGTCCAGCGCCCGCGCCAGACCGCACACCGTGGACTCCTTCACCGCGCGGGCCACCGCCTGAACCGACTCGAAATCCCCCGGGCTGGCGATCGGGAAACCAGCCTCGATGACGTCGACGCGCAGACGTTCCAGCGCCTTGGCGATACGCACTTTCTCGTCTTTGGTCATGGATGCGCCGGGGCTCTGCTCGCCGTCGCGCAAGGTCGTGTCAAAAATGATTAACTGATCGCTGCTCATGTTCTGCTCCAGCGCGGCCCGCGCCGCGTCACGCGCTCGCAGCATACCAAAAGGGGCGCCGCTTGCGCATCAAATTCATCTGTATTTTCGGGGTGTTGCGTTTGGCCTCGCCAGGCAGAGTATCAGCCGCGCAGCGGCAGCAGTCGGACGAGCAGCAACAGACCGCGCGGATGGCGGACCGGGAGGGAAAGCGTCGAATTGTCGCGAAGCTGTGTCATGCCGTGTCTGTCGTCAAATGGAGGGAAAACTATAGGCAAAGCGCGCCGCGACTGCAATCCCTTTCGGCGCTCAGGCCTCGCGCCACAGCGCCGGATACTCGTAGTGGGACACCCGGCCGCTGTCGGCGTGCACCGCCCGCCAGTCATCCAGTTCAAAGCGGATCACAGCCATGGCGCAGGTCGGCATATCCACCGACTCACCGGTGAGCAGGTGGTGCAACACGCTGATACCCGGGTTGTGCGCCACCACCGCCACCCGCCGCCAGGCCGCGTCGACACGCTGGATCTCGGCCAGCAACGCGTCGGCCTCGGCCAGGTAGAACGTGCTGATTTCGCGCACCTCGGGCCCGGGCGGCGCGAACGCCCGCACCAGGCGCCGGGTGGTTTCACGCGCGCGGTGCGCGCTGCTGGTCAACACCAGGTCGGGCGCCAGCCCCAGCTCTGCCAGCCGCCGGCCTGCCTGCAAGGCATCCGCCTCGCCCCGCGCATTGAGCCCGCGCCTGAAATCCCCCACGCCATAATCAGCGTGCGAGGACTTGGCATGACGAATCAGAACAAGCTCCAGCATGCCCCCAGTATATAACCGGGCAACCGAGCTGTAGCTCAGGGTTTGCGGCGGGCGATGCCGGCCAGGCCCAGCAGGCCGGAGCCGAACAGCCACAGGGCCGCGGGGACGGGAACCGGCGTCGTCAGGGAATACTGAACCCAGGAGCCGCCGACAATATTGTTGAAGAAATTGTCGTCACCCGCGTCGATGAGGGTACCCACCGAGCTGAAGTAGCCGTAGCTGCCAAACTCGGCCAGGTAATGGAAACCGGTGAAGGATCCGTCGGTGAACGTCAGTTTTGGCGCTCCACCAGCGCCGTAGTCGACGTCGTCCATCTGGGTGAAACTCTGTGAACCAAGCGAAAACGACAGGCTGTTGCCACTGGCGGCATCGAAAAACACGGTCTCGTTGCCGCTACCGGTGAGCAGGCTGTCATCGAACGTTCCGGTGACGGTAATCGTATCACCGGCGCTCACGCCAAAGCCGTTGCCCGCGTCCGCGGAGGTGATATCACCGCTCAACACGAAGTCGACAAGCGCCGACTGCGCCATGCCCGCATACAGCGCCAGCACGGGGGCCAGCCATACAATATTCAGTTTCTTCACCTTATCCTCCAACGACACCCTTTATGTGCTCTTGTGGATGTCTATCCTGTTGTTGTTCACCGCCTGATCAGGGGTGCACATGGTCCGCGGAAAACACACCGAGCTGAGCCCCGTTGCTTACCGCGCCGGAAACATTCTCCGCACCGCTGAAAAAACTCCCGGTAAAACGCCTGTCACCCTCGCCACCGGCGAAATTCACGCCGTCCACGTGACCGTCGGCCACGAAACCGTTAAAGCCGTTCTCAGTCGCGAACGTACCCCTCACCGTCCGTTCGCCCAGGTCGAACTCCATGGTGACGGACGAGCCGTAATCGATAACCGTACCCTGGTACACGGCTGTCACATTGCCCGCGGCAAACTGTTCCATCTGTTCGATGGTCGCAGTCTGCCCATAGGCAAAAAACCCGCCTCTCGACGAGAAATCGAACTGGACAACCGGCGCGATGCCGTCGTTGATCCGCGTGCGGGTGTTCGTCGTGTCATTCCAGGCGCCGGTATCCACCGCAGTGAAATCGTACTGTTTTTCAATCCTGGATTGCCTCTCGGTGGAAACGATGGCATCGCTGCCGTCGGCCTGGCGCACAGCCTCGCGGGTACGTTCCACACCGGAGAAATAGACGCTTCCACCATCCATCTGCACCGAGTCGACATCGGGAAAGTCAGGATTACCCGTATCGTAGACTCGGAAACGCGCGGTCTGATTGCCGGAATCGACCTCCGCCGCGTAAAACTGGTCGGTTCCCGGCGCGGTTTCAAGATCGAAGCGCGCCAGCACCGGCCCGTTGGCGTTGCTGTTCGAAAGGTCGAAACCCTCGGGCACGGATTCCGCCTGATACCGCCCTTCGCCCTCGGGGTTGTTCGCGTAGGTCGCATAACCACAGGAGGCGCCCGCGTCACAGAAACCCGCAATCTCGACCGGCGGTTCGGTCGGGTTGGTCTCCTCGGTCAACACCCGTGGCTCGAATTCTTCCGCTTCCCCCGGACGCGCGTTGTTGTCGACGTCCGGCGCAAGCGGCTGGCGGTACGGTTCACCACCGGCAGCCGGGCTGAGCACCGCCCAGCGGCCCCACTTGTACGCGGAATCCTCCTCCTTCTGCTTTGCAGCCTGCGCGGCCGCACTGACTCCCAGCGCCAGCGCAATGCCCGCCACAACGAGTGTTCTTGTGGTGTTCATTCCTGAGTATCCCCCCGAGTCCTTAAACAGCGTTTCCAGGTACAACATGTCAATTTGGCAACTTACTTGCAACCTTTATGCCGATACCAAAACCATCTTTAAAAACAGTGAGTTAGGTCAAATTTTAGTTCCTTCAGGCGGGAAAAATGTAAACTATCCCGTCATTCTCACAGCAGCCCTGCCCCCAAGAAATCGGAACTTGTTATTTTTTATCAGCCAGTTACATCACAACCCCAACATCGCAACACCCCAAACATGAATGTAAGCTTTACCGACAACCCTTGCGCGTTTGCTGTCAGAATGTCCGGGACAGGTTCAGCATCCACTGGTTGCGAATGTAGGTGTACAGATCGCCAATGTTGGAATCGTTGAAGGTGCGCTCCCAGTAACCACTCACGACCCAGCCCTTGAGCAGGTCGTCATCGTCCTTGTATTCATGCACCAGGCCCACGGTGGTCCGGTATTCAACATCGTCGCGCGCCTTGTCGAACAGGGGATCGCGCCCGTCGTACTGGAACACCGACACGCGGCCGCGCGCATAGGCTGAACCGTTGTGCCAGGTATCGGTGCTGATGCCCAGGTTGAGTTGGCCGCCAAGATACCCGTACTGATCGTCTTCCGCAAAGAACTTGATGGCGCGCGCCCCGGCGGTGGCCACCACCCGGCGATTGTTGAAGTAGCGCCCGAAACTGAGGCCGGTCCCCACGTAATCGCCCTCGCGCCCGGCATCGATATCCCGGTGGTAGAAGCGCCGCGTGTAGACCGCGTCCCAGGTCAGTTCGCTGTTGTCGTACTGCCATGTGACCGAAGGCGCCAGCGAATTGAACCAGCCCAGCGCGTGCCCGCCCAGTTTCATGTAGTCGGAGCGGAACCTCAGCGCGGCACGCCAGTGGCGCAGCATGAGCACCGCGGGGCCGGTACTGAAACTGGCAACCGCCAGGTCGAAATCACCAAACTTGTTGTAACGCCGCGAATACAGGCTGGCGCCGGTCTGCCACACCAGCATGCCGGTGCGCTCGCCGACTTCGACGCGCTTGCCGGACTGGAACATATGATCGAGCCCCACGTTGACGATGTAGGCATTGTCGCTCTTCGCCAGCGAATTGGGGGTAAGATTGAGTTCCACGTCACCAACGCGGATACGGCTGTCCGCCGGACCGACGTTGACGTTGCTGTCGTGCATGACCCCGGCGGACACGAACGGCTTGAAGCTGTGCTTCTGCCCGAACTGTTCGGAATCACGCTTGATCTGGGCCAGGAAGGCCAGAATGGTCACGCGCACTTCGGGCGGCGTGGCCGGCTTGTCGAGCACTTCCTTTGCCAGCTTCTCGGCTTCCTCGTAGCGCATGGAACGGTAGTAGGCGAGCGCGAGCTCCAGCCGGGCGCGGTCGAGACCCGGATTGATGTCCAGAATCTGGCTGAACGCACGAATCGCCGATTTGAGGCGATCGTCCTGCATGGCGTCCAGCCCCTCGCGGAACTTCGCCTCGACTTCCGGATCGACGTCAACCTGCGCTACGGCCAGCGGCGACACCCCGAACGCCAGCAACATCCCCAGCAACACCCCCTTGCAGCAAACCTTTTTTATAACTTGAACCATGACCTTTCCCCGGTTAGCTTTAACACCCTGTTTATAAATGCATGCTCCGGACCCCAATACGTGCCTCCGGAACCTTCGAATGTTAAAAGACTTGGTTTGCAAACACAATTGAGCCCCCTGCCAGCATGTTCCGTCCTCGTTCGCGCACTGCTCGCGGCTACACTGTTGTGTGGCCGCGCCGCGGCCGCGCCGGCGCCCTTCCCTGACAACCTGTTCGGCTACCAGCAGTCCCTGCAATCCGGCACGGCCATCTTCGGGCAATGGGTTCAAGCTCTTGAAAGACATGTACTTATGGATGTGCCCGAAGGGGACTGCGAGGCGCCGCGCCTGAACCGCTGCCATCTGAAAAACTGGCTGACCTTTCTCGACACGCTGCGCGCTCTGCCAGCCGCGGAACAACTCGACGCGGTCAACCGCTACGCCAACCGCAAGGACTACGTGCTGGATATCGACAACTACGGCGTGGAAGACTACTGGGCGATCCCGAAGGAGTTCCTGTACAACAACGGCGATTGCGAGGACTACGCCATCACCAAGCTGTTCTCGCTGCGCTGGCTGGGCTACGATCCCGAACGCCTGCGCATCGTGGTCCTGCAGGACACCAACCTGCGCATTCCGCACGCGGTGCTCGCGGTTGCCGACCATGACGATATACTGATACTCGACAACCAGATACAGGAAGTGATCTCGCACCGGAAGATCGTGCACTACGCGCCGGTGTATTCAATCAACGAGTCGCACTGGTGGATTCACCTGCACAACTGACATGGGCGCGCACCTTCCTTGACACAGACCGACACCCGACCGATACGCAACGGTATCCTGTTCCTGTTCGCCATCCTGCTGGCGGGCGGTGCGCTGATCAACGCCTATGTCGACCGCGAACGCCAGCGCGACCTCGACGACTGGGCGATACGCCTGGGCCTGGTGGCCGAAACACGGGTCGAGGCCATCGAGGACTGGCTGGACACCCAACGCGACGCGCTGGGCGAACTGACGAACAATGCCTCGCTGCAACTCTACCTGTGGCAATTGTCACAACGTGGCAGCACGCCCGACAACACCGAACCCGCACAACTGACCTACCTGCGCAACCTGATCGTCGCCAGCGCGGAGCGCCTTGGCCTCAGCGCCATGGCGGAACAGCCAGCCATACCCGCCAACCTGCCGCAGCGCCTCGACACCGGCCTCGCCCTGCTCGACCGTGAGGGCCGCCTGGTGGTCGCCACGCGCGGCATGCCGGAAATCGGCACGGCGCTCAGGGAAGCCATCGACACGGCACTGCGCGAGGGCAGGCCCGGCCACAGCCGCCTGACCCTCGACGCGCACGACCGGGTGCTGTTCGGCATCGCGGTGCCGGTGCCGGCAGTGCTCGGCGCCGACGCCGGCGGCCGGCACGCCGGCGTGGTGCTGAGCGTCCACAACGCCG
This sequence comes from Gammaproteobacteria bacterium, assembly GCA_015494295.1. Classification (GTDB taxonomy): domain Bacteria; phylum Pseudomonadota; class Gammaproteobacteria; order DSM-19610; family DSM-19610; genus Thiogranum. Next base: position 13,158 of record WGBO01000006.1, read on the forward strand.
CGCGCACCCTTTACCCGCTGCTGAAACGCGGTGTCCCCGTCGACCCCGGCGACGAGTCGCTGCTGGTCATGGAACGCGACCGGCAGGTCGTCTACCTGTCACCCCTGTCTTCCGGCGGCGTGCCCACGCAACGCGCGCTGCCCCTCGAACGGCAGGATCTGGCGGCGGCCGCCGCCGTGCGTCAACCCGGCCGCTTCGGACAGTTCATCAACTACCGCGGCGAGGAGGTACTGGCCACCAGCCGCCCGCTGCGTTCCCTGCCCTGGGTGCTGGTCGAGGAAGTGAACGCGGCGCAAGCCTTGCAGGAGTCCGACCGCCACCGCCGTTCGCTGATCCTGACCTTTTCGCTTCTGCTGTTCGTGATCGCCGCCATCCTGATCGCGGCCTGGTGGCACGGCAGCAGCGTGCGCGCCCGCCGCGACGCCGATGAACTACGCGCCAGAACCCTGGAACTGCAGGACCAGACCGAGTTGCTGCGCGCCGTCACCGACAACACCGAAGCGTTGATCCTGCTGCTCGACGAACAGCGCAGGGTCCTGTTTGCCAACAGCCTGGTGGCGCGTTGCAGCGGCGCCACGACCGACGAACTGGTGGGCAACACGCTCAACGGCATCTTCGGCCCCGCCAACGCCGCGCCGTTGCAGGAACTTGCTGACGAACTGGCCGGCGACCGCAAGGCGCGGCACCGCACCCTCGAGATGAACCTGTGCGGCGACACCCGCACCTTCCAGTGTTCCCTGGTGCCGGTGGACCGGGTCGGCGCGCGCGACAACGCCATCCTGCTGGTGCTGCACGACATCACCGAGCTGCAACAGGCACAGCAGAAACACGCGCGCCTGATGCGCCGGCTGGTGGCCACGCTGATGCATGTCGTCGACCTGCACGACCCCTATTCGGCCGACCACACCGCGCACATGGTAGTGGTCGCCAACGCGGTGGCGCGCGAACTCGGGCTCGACGAGCAGCAGCGCCAGTCCCTGGACCTGGCGGCCAGCCTCGCCAACCTGGGCAAGATCTTCGTGCCGCGCGAAATCCTCACCAAGGTCGAACCGCTCACCGAGGCCGAACAGGCCCTGCTGCAACGCCACGTGCAATTCGGCGTGGAACTGCTCGAGGACCTGGAATTCGAGGGACCGGTGCTCGACACCATCCGCCAGAAACACGAGCACATGGACGGCAGCGGCTACCCCGAACGCCTGAGCGGCGACCGGATCATTCTGACGGCGCGCATCCTGGCGGTCGCCAACGCCTTTGTCGCGCTGGTCAGCCCGCGCGCCTACCGGGAAGCTGTAAGCATCGAGGAAGCCCTCGACCAGTTGTTGAAGGAAGCGGGCAGCAAGTACGACCGCCGCGTGGTGGCCGCGCTGTTCCACGTGGCCGAGAACCGCAGCGACTGGTCCGGCTGGCGGCGCGACGCCGACACGGAGTGAAGCGCGCCTACAGCAGCGCGGCGAGGCGGGTCCGCATCTGGCGGTGGATGTCGATCAGGCGCTGGCGGTTTTCGGCCGGCACCGCCTGCAAGCCCCCGAGACGCGCCTCGAAAGATGCCGTCACCTGCAACAGGCGCTCGATACTTCCGGCGAGGTCGTCGCGCCGCAAGCCGATGTTGCGGGCAAAACGCAGGCAGGCGGCGCACAGCGCATCGTCATCGTCGGCGTGCTCACCGTATTCCCCGAACGGCACCGCGCACAGCATGTCGTGCATGCGGTAGGCGCGCATCGGCGCGGGATCGTAAACCGGTGAAAAGCGCGCCGCGCCCATCGGCCCGATCAGCGACAGGTTCTCCAGGTGCAGGTCGCCGTTCCCGGTGAGCAGCGCCAGCAACACCCGCTCCAGCAAATGCAAGCGCGCCGCGCGCTTGTCGGCGATCAGCAGCGGATCCGCCAGTTCGATCACCCGGCCGATGCGGTCCAGCGAACCGTCGGTGTGACGGTGGATATCGCGCGCACCCGCCGCCAGCACCGAGTACAGACTTTCCATTGGCAGCGGCCTGCCCTCGGCATCGCGGTCGAAACGCTCCACCGCCAGCGCCGGCATGCCGCCGACTTCGGCCAGCCAGTAACGCGGCGTCTCGAAACCCGCCTCGCGGTGAATATCGAGCGCCAGCGCCTCCAGCGCCACCAGCCCCGGGTAGGCCTGGCTGCGCTCGATTTTCAGAACTACGTCGATACGCTCCTTGCGCCCGCCGCGATTGGGGAGGCTGATGCGCCCGTCCCAGCCCTGCGCCGGGATCGCCACCAGCAGCTTGGGGATCGCGCCGCCCACCGAGGGCGTCGGCCCCAGGCTTTCAAGAATGAAACGCGCGTCGGCATCCAGCCACGACACCATCTCCTTCAGCGAGAACCCGAAACGCTCTCCGACCGGCACCAGCGGACCGCTGTCGTCGCTGTCATACCAGCGCAACGCCGCCTCGTCGTCGGCAAACACGTCGACGTGCCCGATGCCGCCGTGGCCGGTCTGCGCCAGCAGCGCCAGGTCGGCCTCGAAGCCGCTGCCGGGCTCGACACCCTTCTCGCGCAGAAAGGCAAGCATCAGCTTGCGCTGGAAGTTCTGTTCGTCGGCGGGCGGAATGAGGGCGCGGAAACGGGGATGAAGCTCACCGCGCCCGCGCCGGACGATGGTGTTGTCGGCAAACAGCGGCGGCGCGTACACCAGGCTCAGCCCCGGCACGCCGCTGTCGACGAAAGCGGGGTCGTAGGAAAAGCGCGCCTCGGTATCGGTCACGTACAGGCTCCCCATCCTTGCCGGGGAGCCACCGGCGCGCGTCCACACACTGAATGGCACATCACGCATCAGAACAGGTCTCCGCGCGTCAGTTTCTCGGTGAAGTCGCTGTCGGGCACCAGCACGAGCCGCAGGCCCACCGCCCGCGCCAGCCGCGCCAGCGTGCCGAGGTCGGCGCGCCCGGTACGCTTGATCCGCGAGATACTGGAATCCGGCAAGGCCGCGCGCCGCGCCAGCTCACTCTGCGACCAGCCGCGCTGCCGTGCCTGGTTGAGAATGTCACGCAACAGGCCGCCGGCCAATGCATCCGTAGTCTGAACAGGTATTGTCATATGTGGCAAGTATACATTAAATCCAATATTAGCGTATACGCTAATTATATTATTTCAATTCAATATTTTTAGCGTAATCGACAATTAATGGCTTGCGGCGGCACGAAAAACCGGCTTTCCCGGCCGGCGGGAGAACTAGCTGGACTGGCGGCGCTGACGGCGCCGTTGACGAATCTGGTAGAGGGTGAGAACCGGCCCGGAGATCACGTAGAGGAGGAAACCGAAGAACAGCACGCTGGGCGGGTGGCTGGAGATCACCACGAACACCACCACGGTCAGCACCAGGGCCACGAACGGCACCCGGTTCTTGAAGTCGATTTCCTTGAAGCTGTAGTAGCGAATGTTGCTGACCATGAGCGCGCCGAGGGTGGCGGCCAACACCGCGCCCACCATCCACATGTCCTCGCCACTGAGCTGATTGTCTTCCGCGAACCATACCAGCCCGGCCAGCACGGCCGCGGCCGAGGGGCTGGGCAAGCCCTGGAAGTATTGCTTGTCGGCGCTGCCGACCTGAGTATTGAAACGCGCCAGCCGCAACGCCGCCCCGGCGGTGTAGACGAAGGCCGACAACCAGCCGAGCTTGCTCCAGATCCAGCCCTGCTCGATCATGCTGCGCAGCGCCCATTCGAACACGATCAGCGACGGCGCCAGCCCGAAACACACCATGTCCGACAGGCTGTCGTACTGCACGCCGAACTCGCTCTGGGTGTTGGTCAGGCGCGCCACCCGGCCGTCGATGCCGTCCATGACCATGGCCACGAAAATGGCGATGGCGGCAGCCTCGAAGTTGCTGCTCATGGCCGCGACAATGGCGTAGAAACCCGCGAACAGTCCGGCCGTGGTGAACAGGTTGGGGAGGAGATAGATGCCCCGGCGGCGGGGGCGCTCCTGCTGTACTTCGTCCATACGGTTAACCGGCATCAGGCCTATTTGTGGACCAGAAGCGCTATTACATCAGATCCGGCCTTGACGTGCGAGCCGGGCTCGACCTGCACCCGGCTGTTGGACGGCAGGTAGATCTCCACCTGCCCGCCCATCGGAATGTAACCGCAGCGCTGCCCCTGCCCGACACGCTCGCCGATACCGACGAAACAGCGCGGCAGGCTGTGCAGCGGCCCGCGGTGCATGACGATCACCAGGTCGTCGCCCTCGTCGGTTTTCAGCCACACACCGTGCGGCCGCTCCACGCCGTCGCCACCGTGCGGCGGTTCCAGCACCTTGCCCTCCACCGGGCTGCGCGTGCTGTATACGCCGATGTGACTCATGTCGATCGACACCCGGCGCGCATCGCGGTCCAGGTAGGGATCGCGAACATCCTCCACCGCCATAATGACACCATCGGCCGGGCTGACGACCGCCAGCGGGCTGGCGGGGATATCCCGCTCGGGATCCCGGTACAGGTAGACGATGAACAGGCACAACAGCCAGAACGGCAGCGACCAGGCCCAGCCGGCCAGGTTCATGACCAGCAGGCCAACGGCGGCAACCGCCAGGAACAGCGGCCAGCCGGCGCGGGAAAAATAGGGATAACGGCCTGTCGCCATGGCGTGGGGCTCGAAGAAGAAAGAAAGCGGGACTGCCGATGCAGCCCCGCCGGGTTAGCGTCTAGTTGACCTTCTTGTCGACGATCTTGTTGTCGCTGATCCAGGACATCATGCCGCGCAGCTTTTCGCCAACCTGCTCGATCGGGTGCTCGCGACCCAGGCGACGCTTGGCCTTGAGAGTGGCGGCGCCGGCCTGGTTCTCGAGGATGAACTCGCGCGCGAACTCGCCGTTCTGGATCTCGGTGAGAATGCGTTTCATCTCCGCCTTGGTCTCGTCGGTGATGACACGCGGACCGCGGGTGAGATCGCCGTACTCGGCGGTGTTGGAGATCGAATAGCGCATGTTGGCGATGCCGCCCTCGTACATCAGGTCGACGATCAGCTTGAGTTCGTGCAGGCATTCGAAGTACGCCATCTCCGGCGCATAGCCCGCCTCGGTAAGCGTTTCGAAGCCGGCCTGCACCAGCGCCGTGGCGCCGCCGCACAGCACCGCCTGCTCACCGAACAGGTCAGTCTCGGTCTCTTCCTTGAAGGTGGTCTCGATGACGCCCGCGCGGCCGCCGCCGTTCGCCGAGGCATAGGACAGGGCAATGTCCTTGGCCTTGCCGCTGGCATCCTGGAACACCGCGATCAACGAGGGCACGCCGGCGCCCTGGGTGTAGGTGGAGCGCACCAGGTGGCCCGGGCCCTTGGGCGCGATCATGATCACGTCCAGGTCGGCGCGCGGCTCGATCTGCTCGTAGTGGATGTTGAAACCGTGCGCGAAGGCCAGCGCCGCGCCCTGCTTGATGTTGGGTTCGATCTTGTCCCGGTACAGCTTTGCCTGGTGCTCGTCGGGGGCGAGAATCATCACCACGTCGGCCCCCTTCACCGCGTCCTCGATGCTCTTCACGGTGAGGCCGGCGTTCTTCGCCTTCTCGGCAGAGGCCGAACCCTCGCGCAGGCCGACGGTGACATCCACGCCGGAATCCTTGAGGTTGTTGGCGTGGGCGTGGCCCTGCGAACCGTAACCGATGATGCTGACCTTCGAACCCTTGATGATCGAGAGGTCTGCGTCCTTGTCGTAATAGATATTTAGTGCCATAGCTGTTTACCCTGACTGGATTTCAAATTCGTTCAAACATGCAAGGCGCGTTCACCGCGCGCAATGCCCGTCACGCCCGAGCGCACCACCTCGATGATGTCCCCGGTGTTGATTGCTTCGATAAAGGCATCCAGCTTGCTGCTGGTGCCGGTCACCTCGATGGTGTAGAGCGCATCGGTGACGTCGATGATGCGGCCGCGGAAGATATCCGCCATGCGCTTGATCTCCTCGCGGCCTTCGCCAACGGCGCGCACCTTGATGAGCATCATCTCGCGCTCGATGTGCTCGCCCTCGCACATGTCCATCAGCTTCACCACGTCGATCAGCTTGTTGAGCTGCTTGGTGATCTGCTCGATGATCTGGTCGGTGCCGGTGGTCACCAGCGTCATGCGCGACAGCGAGGGGTCCTCGGTCGGAGCCACCGTCAGCGACTCGATGTTGTAACCGCGCGCGGAGAACAGGCCCGCCACCCGCGACAGTGCGCCGGCCTCGTTTTCCATCAGTATCGATATGATATGCCGCATGACTACACCAGTATCATTTCATTCTGACCGGCGCCGGCCGGAATCATCGGATAGACGTTTTCGTTCGGGTCGATCAGAAAGTCCATGAACACCAGGCGGTCCTTGATCTTCATTGCTTCCTTCAACGCGCTCTCCACATCCTCCGGCCTGCTGATCTGCATGCCGACGTGGCCGTAGGCCTCCGCCAGCTTCACGAAGTCCGGCAGCGACTCCATGTAGGACATGGCGTAACGCCCCTGGTAGAAGAACTCCTGCCACTGCCGGACCATGCCCAGGAAACCGTTGTTGAGGTTGATGATCTTGATGGGCAGGTTGTACTGCAGGCAGGTGGACAGCTCCTGGATACACATCTGGATGCTGCCCTCGCCGGTGATGCAGGCCACGGTGCTGCGCGGATGCGCGATCTGCACGCCCATCGCCGCCGGCAGGCCGAAGCCCATCGTACCCAGGCCACCGGAGTTGATCCAGCGATTGGGCTTGTCGAACTTGTAGAACTGCGCCGCGAACATCTGGTGCTGGCCGACGTCGGAGCTAATGTAGGCATTGCCCTTCGTCACCTTGTACAGCGTCTCGACCACCGCCTGCGGCTTGATTTGCTCGCTGTCGGTACTGTACTTGAGGCAGTCCATGGCGCGCCATTCCTCGATTTGCTTCCACCAGGCCTTGAGCGCCGCCGCGTCGGGCTTCGCCTTGTTCTCCTTGAGGTGCGCAATCATCGCCTTCAGCACCTGGTCCACCGGACCCACGATGGGGACATCCACCACCACGTTCTTGGAGATGCTGGCCGGGTCGATATCGACGTGGATGATCTTCGCGGTCGGACAGAATTTCTCGATGTTGCCGGTAACGCGGTCGTCGAAGCGCGCGCCGATGGCGATCAGCACGTCGCAGTTGTGCATGGCCATGTTGGCTTCATAGGTGCCGTGCATGCCCAGCATGCCGACGAACTGGCGGTCGGTGGCCGGGTAGGCGCCCAGCCCCATCAGGGTATTGGTAATGGGAAAGCCCAGCGCCTTTGTCAGCTCCACCAGTTGCTTGCTGGCGTTGCCCAGGATCACCCCGCCGCCTGTGTAGAGCATCGGACGCTTGGCCGACAGCATCAGCTCCATCGCCTTCCTGATCTGGCGCGGGTGACCCTTGCTGACCGGGTTGTAGGAGCGCATCTTCACATGCTTCGGGTAATGGAACTCCGCCTTCAGGGTGCTGACGTCCTTGGGAATATCCACCACCACGGGGCCGGGGCGGCCGGTGGTCGCCACGTAGAAGGCCTTGCGGATGGTCATTGCCAGGTCCTTTACATCCTTGACCAGGAAGTTGTGCTTGACGCACGGACGGGTGATGCCGACATTGTCGACTTCCTGGAAGGCGTCGTTGCCGATCAGCGCGGTCGGCACCTGACCGGCGAACACCACCAGCGGAATCGAATCCATGTAGGCGGTGGCGATACCGGTCACCGCGTTGGTCGCACCCGGACCGGAGGTCACCAGCACCACGCCGGGACGGCCGGTGGCGCGCGCGTAACCGTCGGCCGCGTGGGTCGCGGCCTGCTCGTGGCGCACCAGGATGTGCTCGACCGAGTCCTGCTGGTCGAACGCGTCGTAAATCGGCAATACCGCGCCGCCAGGGTAGCCAAACACGTGCTTGACGCCCTGTTTCTCGAGGCAGCGTACGAAAATTTCCGCGCCAGTCAGCTCCACCTGTTTTCTCTCCCGGGTGCAGGCAAAAAATTCAATACCAGAAAAAAAGCCCGTATATCGGGCACATGCACAAAAGTGCTGGTTCAGAACTGGCTAATACTGCCACCGTTTCAGAGCAGAATCCAGACCTGATTCCGATGAAAACCGGAACGCCGTTCAATGTTTTTCCGCCGCGGCCGTGAACCCGTTACTTGCCGCCCCTTGCCGGGCGTGGTAAGTATCTGAAATACCGTGACTACCGGGGACAGTAACATGAACATCCGCAGCTTACTCGGCACCCTGCTGCTGCTGGCGGCAAGCCAGGCCCAGGCCGCCATGTACAAATGGACGGACGCACAGGGCCAGGTCCAGTTCGGCCAGTTCCCGCCCCCCGGCGTGGCGGCCGAGCCGGTCAAGCCGCCACCCCCGCCCGCCAGCCGCCCGCCGACGGAGCGGCCCGACGTGCAGGAACGCCTGCGCGCGCTGGAGGAACGCAAGCAACAGGAACGCGAGCGCGAGACAGAAGCGCGTGAAAAGCGCGAGCAGGCGGCGCTGGTGGAACAGAATTGCAGGAACGCCCGCGCCTCCATCCGCCTGCTGGAGACGGGCGGCAACCGCCTGTACCGCATGCCGGACGGCAGCGTGACGCGCATGGACGACCAGGAGCGCCAGCGGCGCATGAACGAATCGAAAAAATATCTCGCCGAACACTGTTCGTGAACCAGGCAAGGAGGAGAAACGATGCCACTGCTGAAGATCCAGACCAATGTACCTGTCGATGACGCGACCGCGAACGAACTGCTGGCGCGCGGCTCGGCGACCGTCGCCGAGCAGCTTGGCAAGCCGGAGCGCTATGTCATGGTCAGCGTCGAACACAACCCGCACATGCTGTTCGCTGGCAGCGCCGACCCGCTCGCCTACCTGGAACTGAAGAGTATCGGCCTGCCCGGCGACCGCACCGCCGACCTGTCGCGCGCCCTGGCCGACCTGCTCGGCGACAGCCTGGACCTGGCGCCGGATCGCGTCTACATCGAGTTCGCCGACGCGGCCCGCCACATGTGGGGCTGGAACGGGGGCACCTTCTAGGCGCCCCGCCTGTACTCGCCCCCTACCCCCCGCTACAATCCGGCGCTTGATCCCAATATATCGATGAAACCCGCATGAAAGTCTCCCAGTTCCCGCTCAGCACCGTGAAAGAAACCCCGGCCGACGCCGAGATCGTCAGCCACCAGTTGATGATGCGCGCCGGCATGATCCGCAAGATCGCCGCCGGCCTGTACAGTTGGCAACCGCTGGGGCTGCGCGTGCTGCGCAGGGCCGAAGCCATCGTGCGCGAGGAAATGGACCGCGCAGGGGCGCTGGAACTGCTGATGCCGGCGGTACAGCCCGCCGAACTGTGGCAGGAATCCGGGCGCTGGGAACAGTACGGGCCGGAACTGCTGCGTTTCCGCGACCGTCACAACCGCGAATTCTGCATCGGCCCCACTCACGAGGAAATCATCACCGACCTGGTGCGCCGCGAGGTGCGCAGCTACAAGCAACTGCCGCTCAACTACTACCAGATCCAGACCAAGTTCCGCGACGAGATCCGGCCGCGCTTCGGCATCATGCGCGCGCGCGAGTTCCTGATGAAGGACGCCTACTCCTTCCACATCGACAAGGACTCGCTGGACAAGACCTACCAGCAGATGTACGACACCTACACGCGCATCTTCACGCGCATGGGACTGGACTTCCGCGCCGTGCGCGCCGACAGCGGCTCCATTGGCGGCGCGCTGTCGCACGAATTCCACGTGCTGGCCGACTCCGGCGAGGACGCCATCGTATTCTCCAGCGAAAGCGACTACGCCGCCAACCTGGAACTCGCGGAAGCGCTGCCCCCGGAAGGCGAACGCCCGGCGCCCGCGCAGGACATGCAAACCGTCGACACGCCCGGCGCGCACAGCATCGACGACGTCAGCAAGGCGCTCGGCGTAAAACCCGAACAGACGCTTAAGACCCTGCTGGTGGAAGGCGCCGACGGCGGCGTGGTGGCGCTGTGCCTGCGCGGCGACCACACGCTCAACGAGGTCAAGGCGGAGAAGCTGGAACAGGTCGCGCAACCGCTGACCCTGGCCAGCGACGAACAGATCCGCGCCGCCGCCGGCTGCGGCGCCGGCTCGCTGGGACCGGTGGGACTGGATGTCCCCGTCATCGCCGACCACGCCGCCGCGCATCTTGCCGACTTCGTGTGCGGCGCCAACGCCGACGGCAAGCACCTCACCGGCGTCAACTGGAGCCGCGATTGCCCGGAACCGCGGACAGCCGACATCCGCAACCTGGTCGAGGGCGACCCCAGCCCCGACGGCAGGGGCGTGGCGAAGATCGCGCGCGGCATAGAGGTCGGCCACGTGTTCCAGCTCGGCGACAAGTACAGCCGCGCCATGAATGCCACCGTGCTCGACGAGAACGGCAAGGAAATCGTCATGGAAATGGGCTGTTACGGCATCGGCGTGTCGCGCGTGGTGGCCGCCGCCATCGAGCAGAACCACGACGACCGCGGCATCCTGTGGCCGCCGGCGCTGGCGCCCTTCCAGGTGGCGCTGCTGGGCATGAACCGCAAGAAGTCGCAGCGCGTGCGCGAAGCCTGCGACGCGCTCTACGAGGAACTGCTGGCCGCGGGCATCGACGTCATCTACGACGACCGGGATGTAAGGCCCGGGGTCATGTTTGCCGATATGGAACTTATCGGCATTCCACATCGGGTGGTTATCGGTGAAAAAAATCTGGACAAGGGACTGGTGGAGTACAAGGCGCGCGCCGGCGGCGACAACCAGGATATCGCGCGTGACGGGATCATCGATTTCCTCAACACGCAGCTCGCCTGAACGGCTGCGCGCCGCGTCGCGCCTGCTGCTTCTGCTGGCCGCGCTGCTGTTCGGCGCGCCGGCCCCTGCCGCCACCCAGGAACGCCCCGACGCCGAAATGCGCGCGCTGCTCATCGAGGCCGTGCAATCGTCCGACAGTTTCAACGACCGTTTCGATGCCGAGGTCTGGCTCACCGACATGTCGCACCGGCTGGCACGCAAGGTGCCCGACCCGGAAGAACGCCTGCTGATCCTGAAAACCGTCCACTACGAAGCCACTCGCGCGGGCCTGCCGCCGGAACTGGTGCTGGCGTTGATCGAGGTGGAAAGCAACTTCGACCGGTTCGCCATATCCTCTGCCGGCGCCCGTGGCCTGATGCAGGTCATGCCTTTCTGGCTGGAGGAAATCGGGCGCCCGGACGACGACCTGTTCGACATCCGCACCAACCTGCGCATGGGCTGCACCATCCTGCGGCTCTACCTCGACCGCGAACACGGCGACCGCACCCGCGCCCTTGCGCGCTACAACGGCAGCGTGGGCAAGGTGTGGTACCCGCAACGCATCTACCGCGCCCTCGCAGAACGCTGGCACCGACTCTAACCCCCTTTTATTCGAAGGGGTGGCGCTTGATGAGGGTTTCCTCGCGGTCGGGGCCGGTGGAGATGATGTCGATCGGCACGCCACACAGCGACTCGACCTTGTCGAGGTAGTTGCGCGCGGCCTGCGGCAACTGTTCCAGTGACTTGGTGCCGACCGTGGATTCCTTCCAGCCCGGCATTTCGATCAGCACCGGTTCGCACTTCTCCAGCAGATCGGCGCCAACCGGCGGCACGGTGATTTCCTTTCCGTCGAGTTTATAGGCGACGCAGATCTTGACCGTCTCCATGCCGTCGAGCACGTCGAGCTTGGTGATGCAGATGCCGGTGACGCTGTTGACTTCGAGCGAACGCTTGAGCGACACGATATCGAGCCAGCCGCAACGACGCTGGCGGCCGGTGGTGGCGCCGAACTCGTGTCCTTTCTCACCGAGGTATTCGCCGTCCTTGTCGAACAGCTCGGTCGGGAACGGGCCGGCGCCGACACGCGTGGTGTAGGCCTTGACGATACCGAGCACGTAATCGAGCGAACGCGGCCCCACACCGCTGCCGCTGGCGGCGCCGCCGGCGGTGGTGGTGGAAGACGTCACGTAGGGATAGGTGCCGTGATCGATATCCAGCAGCGCGCCCTGGGCGCCCTCGAACATCACGCTCTTGCCTTCCGCGCGCAGGCGGTGCAGCGTGCCCGGCACGTCCTCGACCATGGGTGCGATCTGTTCGCCCTGCGCCAGCGCCTCGTCGAGCACCTTTTCGTAGTCGACGGTATCGGCCTTGAAGTAATGCTCCAGCGCGAAGTTGTGGTATTCCATGACCTCGCGCAGACGTTCCTTGAAATGTTCCGGGTCGAGCAGTTCACCGAGGCGGATGCCGCGCCGCGACACCTTGTCCTCGTAGGCCGGCCCGATACCACGGCCGGTGGTGCCGATGGCCTTCTTGCCGCGCGCGATCTCGCGCGCCTGGTCGAGCGCAATGTGGTAGGGCAGGATGAGCGGGCAGGACTCGCTGATGCCAAGCCGCTCGCGCGCCGGCACGCCACTGGCCTCCAGCGTTTCGATCTCGCTCAGCAACGCGCCGGGCGACAGCACCACACCGTTGCCTATCAGGCAACGAACGCCGACGCGCAGGATACCGGAGGGAATCAGGTGCAGCACCGTCTGCTTGCCTTCGATCACCAGCGTGTGGCCGGCGTTGTGACCACCCTGGAAGCGCACCACCGCCGATGCGCGGTCGGTCAACAGGTCGACGATCTTGCCCTTGCCTTCGTCACCCCACTGAGTGCCGATAATGACTACGTTCTTGCCCATGGAACTCTCAATCCTGTTTCTGAAAGGTTTAATAAAGCCGTCGCCGCGTCAGTTGCCGAGCGATTCGACCGTCCACTCCGATCCATTCCAGCGCAACATGCGGTCGCAACCGGTCTCCGCGATGCTCCCGCCCTGCCCCGGCAGTTGCCGCACCACGGTTTCACCGGCGGCGCGCAGTTCGCGCACACGCTCGTCCAGCGCCGCGTCGTTCTCCGCCGGCGCCAGGATACCGCCTGCCGGCGCCGGCCACTGGCGCGCGCCCAGTTCCATAAGGGTCCGCAGGTCGGTGCTGAAGCCGGTGGCGGGCCGCGCCACGCCGAACACCCTGCCGATATCGTCGTAGCGACCGCCGCGCGCGATCTCCTGGCCGCGGTCGGCGACGAAGGCGGCGAACACGACCCCTGTCTGGTACTGGTAACCGCGCAGTTCGGCCAGGTCGAAGTGCAGCGTCACCTCGGGCAGGTGCCGCGCGGCCAGGTCGGCGATGTGTTCCAGGTTGTCCAGCGCCGCCATGACCCCCTCGCTGCTGCCCGCCAGCAGGTCGCGCGCGCGCCGCAACACCTCGCGCTCGCCGTTGAGCGTGGCCAGCCCGGCGAGCCGCTCACGCTGCGCCGTGGACAGCGCCATGCCGGCCAGGAACTCCTCGATCTCGGGAATGGCCTTGCGCTGCAGGGCGTCGAACAGCAGGGCCTCCTGCCCGGCGTCGAGTTGCGCGTCACGCGCCAGGCCGCGGTAGATGCCCACGTGCCCCAGGTCGATGTACAGGTCCTCGATGCCGGTCAATGCCAGTGTCTCGACCATCAACTGAAGAATTTCCACGTCGCTTTCCGCGCCCGCGTGCCCGAACAGCTCCGCGCCCACCTGCAGGGGACTGCGCGAAGCGGAAAAGCCCTCGGGCCGGGTGTGCAGCACGGTGCCGATATAACACAGGCGGCTGGGCGCCTCGCGCTTCAGGCCGTGCGCGTCGATGCGCGCCACCTGCGGCGTCATGTCGGCGCGCAGGCCCAGCAGCCGGCCGGACAACTGGTCGATGAGCTTGAAAGTACGGAGGTCGAGGTCGTGACCGGTGCCGGTCAGGAGGGAATCCAGGTAGTCGACGAACGGCGGGATGACCATCTGGTAACCCCAGCTCGCATACAGGTCGAGGATTTCGCGGCGCAACCGTTCCAGCCGCGCGGCCGGCTCCGGCAACAGCTCCTCGATACCCTCCGGCAGTAACCAGCGATTTTTGCGTTTCATCACGTCGGTGTCGTCCTAGCGAACCCAGTACAGCAAGGCTACGCCGGCCAGCATGCTCAACAGGCCGGCAATGCGCAGGCTGCGATCGTCCATCTGCGCCAGTGTCGCCATGGCGCGCCTCACGGCGCCCGGATTGACGAACGGCGCGATGCCCTCCACGACCATCAGCAGGGCCAGGGCCGCCCAAAGATCAGTCCACATCACGGGCTCCAAAAAAAAGCCGGACGACATGACATCGTCCGGGCTTCGCATTATATGCCATTACGCGACTGGCGCGCGACTACTCCGCGTCGCGGAAATACCGGAAGAAGTCGCTGTCAGGCTTGAGCAGCATCACATCGCCGCTACCGCCCAGGCTTTCGCGGTAGGCTTCCAGGCTGCGGTAGAAGCTGTAGAACTCCTTGTCCTGACCGTAGGCCTTGGCGTAGATCTCGGCCGCGATGGCGTCACCTTCACCGCGCACCCGCTCGGCATCGCGGTAGGCTTCGGCGATGATGACCTGGCGCTTGCGGTCGGCGTTGGCGCGAATCTTCTCCGCCTCCTCGAAGCCGCGTGAACGGAACTCCTTGGCCACCCGCGCGCGTTCCGCCTGCATGCGCCGGTACACGGAGTTGCTGACCTCGGCCGGCAGGTCGATGCGCTTGATGCGCACGTCCGCGATGGCGATGCCGATCTCGCGCGCCTGTTCGTTCGACTCCTTGGTCAGGGCACGCATGATCTCGTCGCGCTCGCCCGAAACCACCTCGTTGATGGTGCGCTTGCTGAACTGGCCGCGCATGCCATCCTTGATGATCTGTTCCAGGCGCAGCCGCGCGTGCCGCTCGTCGCCGGACACGGCGGTATAGAAACGCGCCACGTCGTCGATGCGCCACATCACGAAGGAATCCACGATGACGTTCTTTTTCTCCGCGGTGAGAAAACGCTCCGGCTCCACGTCCAGGGTCAGCAGGCGCGCGTCGAACTTGCGGATGTTGTTGATGAACGGCACCTTGAAGTGCAGGCCCGGTTCGAAATCCGATTCGCGGATTTCACCGAGCCGGAACATGATGACCTTTTCCCATTCGCTGACGCGAAACATCGAGAAACTGCCGATGACCAGCACGACCAGCGCCAGCACCAGGAAAAACCCCTTGCCGTTAGCCATCAGCGTGCCTCCCTCGTGCGTCGCACCGGTCGTACCGGCGCCTCACCGCGCGACCCGGTGATACCCTTGTTGCTGCTGGTATCGGGTTCGCGACTGCGTTGTACGGTATTGCGGTCCATCAGCTTGTCCAGTGGCAGGTACATCAGGTTGTTGGCGCTGTCGCTGTCGACGATCACCTTGTTGGTCCGTTTCAGCACCGATTCCAGGGTCTCGATATACAGGCGTTCGCGCGTCACGTCCGGCGCCTTCTTGTATTCCTTCAGCAGGGCGGTGAAGCGGTGCGCCTCACCCTCCGCCTTGGCGATCAGCGATTCCTTGTAGGCCCGCGCCTCCTGGGTCTGGCGGGCGGCGCGGCCGCGCGCCTTCGGCACCACTTCGTTGGCGTAGGCTTCGGCCTCGTTCTTCAGGCGCTCCTTGTCCTCGCGCGCCTTGATGGCGTCGGAGAAGGCACCCTGCACTTCCTCGGGCGGCTGCGCGTCCTGCAGGTTGACGTCCGACACCAGAAGGCCGGCGTCGTACTGATCGAGAATCGTCTGCATGTCGGCCTTGACCCGGCTGACCACCTCGGCGCGGCCTTCCTTGAGCACGAAGTCCATCTCGTTCTTGCCGATCACCTCGCGCACCGCGGCTTCCGCCACCTGCTTGAGCACCGCTTCGGGCTGGCGCACGTTGAACAGGTACTTGCGCGGGTCGTTGATCTGGTACTGGACGGCGAGCTGGATATTGACGATGTTCTCGTCCTTGGTGAGCATCAGCGCCTCGCGCTCGACGGTCAGGCCTGCCTGACCGCCGGCGCCGGAGCGGTAACCGATTTCAACGAAACGGCGCTGCTCGACGTTGACGATCTCGACCTGCTCGATCGGATACGGCAGGTGCCAGTGGGGACCGGGCATGGTGGCCTCGGTGTAGGCGCCAAAGCGCATCACCACGCCACGGGTGCCGGCGTCCACGATATAGATGCCGGAAGCCATCCAGACCACGAACACAATGCCGGCGATGAGACCGAAACCGGCCATCCCCCTGCCGGAGCCGCCGCCCGCGCCACCGCGCCGGCCACCGCCGCCACCGAACAGGCTGCCGAGCTTGTCCTGCATCTTCTTGACGACTTCGTCGAGATCCGGAGGCCCCTGGTCGTTCCGGCCTCCCCATGGATCCTTGTTATTGCTGTTTCCCGGCTCATTCCAGGCCATGTATGACTCCGCTGTACGCTGATGCGTGTTTATCGTGCTCGAAACTGGGGATTCTAGGGAGCTTGTGCCGCGCCCGCAACAACATCGAGGGAATCCCGACGCTTGTGGAGGGTATATGCCAGGCCCTCGCGCCGGTACAGACCGTCAAGTTCCTGACCACTGATGCTGACTTCCAGCCACCAGCCTCCCTCCGCGTCCGGTTCGTCGTGCAATACCTCGCCGGTGCGGTAGATCATCGCACGCAGACGCCCGGCGCGCGCCGGCAGGTACAACCAGCCGCGCACCTGGTCCGGCATGAAGTATTCGCACAAGGCCGATTCGATCAGATCCATGCCCTCGCCGGTGGCGGCCGAACACCACACGCGGCTGACCTTGCCGGCGGTGTCGCGCACCACGCGCGCGGGTTCGGCGCTGAGGTCGATCTTGTTGTAGAGCATCAACTGCGGCACGTCGCCGGCGCCGATATCGGCCAGCACCTCGTTGACCTGTTCGATGCGCGTCTGGCGCTCCGGGTCGTGGGCGTCCACCACGTGCAGCAACAGGTCGGCCTCGCGGGTCTCCTCCAGCGTGGAGCGGAACGCCGCCACCAGTTCGTGCGGAAGCTTGCGCACGAAACCCACTGTGTCGGCGATCACCACCGGTCCGAAGCCCGGCAGGTCGAAGCGCCGCAACGTGGGGTCGAGGGTCGCGAACAACTGGTCGGCGGCGTACACGTCGGCCGCGCACAGGCGGTTGAACAGGGTCGACTTGCCGGCGTTGGTATAGCCGACCAGCGACACCGACGGTACCTCGGCGCGGTCACGCGCCCGGCGTCCCTGGGCACGCTGGCCACGCACCTTTTCCAGCCGCTTGTTGATCTGTTTGATGCGGTTGCCGAGCAGGCGGCGGTCGGTCTCGAGCTGGGTTTCGCCCGGACCACGCAGGCCGATACCGCCCTTCTGCCGCTCCAGGTGGGTCCAGCCGCGGATCAGCCGCGTGGACAGGTGCCGCAACTGCGCCAGTTCCACCTGCAGCTTGCCCTCGAAGGAGCGTGCGCGCTGGGCGAAGATGTCCAGGATCAGGCCGGTGCGGTCCAGCACCCGCGCGCTGAACAGCTTCTCCAGGTTGCGTTCCTGGCTCGGCGACAATTCGTGGTTGAAGATGACCAGGTCCGCTTCCTCGTCCACCAGCAGGTCGCGGATGGTTTCCGCCTTGCCGGAACCGACATAGAAGCGCGAATCGGGTGCGTTGCGGCTGGCCGTGACGGTGCCCACCGGCTCGGCGCCGGCGGAACGCACAAGATCGGTGAACTCGAGCAGATCCTCGGGTTCCGACTCGCCGGGAAAATCGACGTGAACGAGTATCGCCCGCTCACCGCTGCGGGGACGTTCAAACATGCGGATGGTCGATGCCGGCCCCGTTCACGACGGGGACCGGCATTCTGTACTCTCGATGGGAATCAGCTGTTGCCGGCGTCGGAATTATGATTGTCATCACCACTCGCCAGGCGCACGTTGCGCGCCGGCACGACGGTCGAAATGGCGTGCTTGTACACCATCTGACTGACGCTGTTCTTGAGCAAGACCACGAACTGGTCGAACGATTCGATCTGCCCTTGCAATTTGATGCCGTTCACAAGGTAAATGGAAACGGGAATACGCTCCTTGCGGAGTGCATTCAGGAAGGGTTCTTGCAGCGACTGCCCTCGGGCCATGTCATTTCTCCTTCTTCTAGTAACGTGCACCTGCGTTCTCCTGCCGGGCTTTCGCCCACGGTGTACACGGATTTAAGCGCCACTCTCCGTGTGGTTAAACGTTTTTCCCTGCGGGCAAAACTATAGCACATTCAATCGCCTGCTGCGCCAGCACGGTCGATGAGCGTGCGCACGGCGGCGACCGTGTCCCTGTTGGACGGATCAAGCCGGCAGGTATTCCTTTCGCCGCGCAACCAGGTGTACTGCCGCTTGGCGTACTGGCGTGTCGCGATAATGGCCCGTTCGACCCATTCGTGCTCCGATAGGTTCCCCTCCAGATGCGCCCAGGCCTGCCGGTAGCCCACCGCGCGCATCGACGGCAACTCCGGGTGCAGGTCGCCGCGCGCACGCAGCGCCCGCACCTCGTCGAGAAATCCCCGCGCCAGCATCTCCCGGAAACGCCGGTCGATGCGGCCGTGCAGCCGCTCGCGGTCCTCCGGCACCAGCGCAATCTTGAGGAATTCCAGTTCGGCCGGCGGCGCCGCGGGCTGCGCGAACAGCTCGGTCATCGGCGTGCCGGTGATCTCGTAAACCTCCAGCGCTCGCTGGGTGCGCTGCGGGTCATTGGGGTGGATGCGCGCCGCCGCCACCGGGTCGACCCTGGCCAGCCGCGCGTGCAAGGCGGCCAGTCCGTGCTCGCGCGCTTCCGCCTCCAGCCGGGCGCGCACTTCCGGGTCGGCCGGAGGCAGCGCCGACAAGCCCTGCTCCAGGGCGCGGAAATAGAGCATGGTGCCACCCACCAGCAACGGGATACGGCCAGTGACGTGGATATCGTGGATCTCCCGCAGCGCGTCGTCACGAAACTCCGCCGCCGAATAGGCCTGCGCCGGATCGCGAATGTCGATCAGCCGGTGCGGCGCGCGGCGCAGGGTGTCGGCGTCCGGCTTGGCGGTGCCGATGTCCATACCCCGGTACACCAGCGCCGAATCGACGCTGACGATATCCAGCGGCAACTGCCCGACCAGTTCCACCGCCACGCCGGTCTTGCCGGACGCGGTCGGCCCCATCAGGCACACCACCAGCGGCCGGCTCATGGTCGGCTACTGCCCGCGCATGAACAGCGCGTCCAGCTCGGCCAGGCTGAAACGCACCCAGGTGGGACGCCCGTGGTTGCATTGGCCGGAGCGCTCGGTGCGTTCCATGTCGCGCAGCAAGGCGTTCATTTCATCCAGCGTCAGGCGCCGGTTGGCGCGCACCGAACCGTGGCAGGCCATGGTCGACAACAGCTCGTTGAGCGCCGCCTCGATACGCTGGCTGCTGCCGTGGGTGTTGAGATCGGACAACACGTCGCGCACCAGCGCCTCGACGTCACCGGCGGCGAGCAGCGCCGGCACCTGGCGCACCACCAGTTGCTCCGGCCCCTGGCGGTCGATCTCGAAGCCCAGCGAGGCGAACCAGTCGCGGCGCGCTTCCGCCAGTTCGGCCTCGGCCGGCCCCACGGCCAGGCTGAGCGGCACCAGCAGCGGCTGGGAGCGAATTCCGTCCTCCGCGAAGCTACGCTTGAGGTGTTCATAGGTAATGCGTTCGTGGGCGGCGTGCATATCCACCAGCACCAGACCCTGCGCATTCTCGGCGAGAATATAGACTCCCTTGAGCTGCGCCAGCGCGAAGCCCAGCGGTGGAACCTCCTCCTCGCCGGCTTGCGCCGGTGTGCTTTCCGGCATGGCCACGGCGGCCGTCGCGGTCGCGGCGCCGGCCGGCGCCGCGCCGTGCAGGCGATCGTAACCGGCAATCTGCTCCGCCACCGGCAGGCCGAAACCGCCCTGCCGGGGCGGTGGCGCGCCGCCATACCCGCCCCCGCCCGCCAGCCCCGGCAGCTGCCGCACCGGTTGCGGCGCGGGCTGGTCATCGCCGGGCCGCAGGTCTGCCAGCACCGCGTGCAGGGTGCGGAACAGGAAGTCGTGCACCAGCCGGGACTCGCGGAAGCGCACCTCGTGCTTCGCCGGGTGGGCGTTGACATCCACCAGTTTCGGGTCCAGTTCCAGGAACAGCACAAAGGCCGGGTGCCGGCCGTGGAACAGCACGTCCTGATAGGCCTGTCGCACCGCGTGCGCCAGCAGCTTGTCACGCACCGCGCGCCCGTTGACAAAGAAAAACTGCAGGTCGGCCTGGCTGCGCGAGAAGGTTGGCTGCGCCACCCAGCCCGCCAGGCGCAGGCCGGCGGCCTCGTGCTCGACGCGCAACACCTGG
This sequence comes from Gammaproteobacteria bacterium, assembly GCA_015494295.1. Taxonomy (GTDB): domain Bacteria; phylum Pseudomonadota; class Gammaproteobacteria; order DSM-19610; family DSM-19610; genus Thiogranum. The sequence goes on from WGBO01000006.1 coordinate 33,284, forward strand.
TCGGCAAAGGCGCCGCCCAGCAGGGTGCGGATGCGCATGAGCTGTTCGGCCTCGCCGGCGCCGGCACGCAGGTGGTACTGGGCCTTGCGGTTGCGGCGCACGGTCAGTTCGACATCGGGCCGGCTCAGCGCAATCCGCTGGATTACCGCGTCCAGGTACTTCTGTTCGGTGTTCTCGGTGCGCAGGAACTTGCGCCGCGCCGGCACGTTGAAGAACAGGTCGCGCACCTCGATGGTGGTGCCCGGCGGGTGCGCCACCGGCTCCGGCGTCAGCGCCGATTCGCGGCCGTCGCCGCGCACCTGCCAGCCGCTGTCACTGTCGGCGCTGCGCGACTGCACCAGCAAGCGCGACACCGAAGCAATACTGGGCAGCGCCTCGCCGCGAAAACCCAGGCTCATCACCTGCTCCAGGTCCTCCAGCGAAGCAATCTTGCTGGTGGCATGGCGCGACAGCGCCAGTCCCAGGTCGTCGCGGTGAATGCCGTGGCCGTTGTCGCGGACCCGGATCAGGCGCTTGCCGCCTTCCTCGACATCCACCTCGATGCGCGTGGCGCCGGCGTCGAGGCTGTTCTCCAGCAACTCCTTGAGCACCGAAGCCGGGCGCTCGATGACTTCGCCGGCGGCGATCTGGTTGATCAACTGGGGTTCAAGGGCATGGATACGCATGCCGGAATGGTACCGTGAAACGCGCGGCCGGTGCGAACCGGGCGGTACGCCGATCAGCCGCCCTGCGAGGGAATGGTCAGCACGTTGCCAACCAGCAGGCGGTCACCCTTGAGGCGGTTGTGGCTGCGCAGCGCGGACATGCTCACGCCGTAACGGCGGGCGATATGACTGAGCGTATCGCCGCGCTGCACCACGTGGCGGCGCGGCGCGCCGCGCTTCGCCAGCCGCGTGCCGGCCGGCGGGTTGGCGGTAAAGTAATTGCGCACGCCCCGGAAAATGGCTGCCGCAACCTTCTGCTGGTGCTTGCGGCTGCGCAGGCGGTTTTCTTCCGAGGGGTTGGAAATGAACGCGGTCTCCACCAGCAGCGAAGGAATGTCCGGGGATTTCAGTACCACGAAACCGGCGTGCTGCACCTGCCGCTTGTGCACCTTGCCCAGCCGCCGCAGTTCGGCCAGCACATTGTTGGCGACGCCGGTGCTGGTCTCCAGCGTCGCGGTCTGCGCCAGGTCCAGCAACACCTCGGCGAGCAGGTCGTCCTTGTCGTCCAGGCTGACGCCGCCCACCAGGTCCGCGGCGTTCTCGCGCGCGGCCAGCCAGCGCGCCATTTCCGAGGATGCTCCGCGCCGCGACAGCACGTAGACCGACGCACCGTGCACGCGGCGGTCGCGGAAGGCGTCGGCGTGAATGGAGATGAACAGATCGGCGCGGTGCTTGCGCGCCTTGTCGATGCGCTTGCGCAGGCCGATATAGTAATCACCGTCGCGCACCAGCACCGCCTTCATGCCCGGTTCCCGGTCGATCATGGCGGCCAGCTTGCGGGCGATTCCCAGCACCACTTCCTTTTCGCGCGTGCCGCGGTGGCCGCGCGCGCCGGGGTCTTCGCCGCCGTGTCCGGCATCGACGGCGATCACCAGGTCGCGCAGGCGCGAGGGTGGCGCGGCGCGCTTGACGGTCACCGGTTTGCGCTGCTTCGCCGCATCCGCCCCGAACAGGTCGATCACCAGCCGGTGACCATACTGCTGGTTGGGCTTGAGCACGAAGCTGCGCGGCTTGACCGGGCCGGAAAGATCCAGCACCAGGCGCAGGTCGTCCTTGTTGCGGGTGCCGCTGCGCAGACCCTTGACCACGCCGCCGGCGGACAACTGACTGACCACGCCCTTGTCCATGTGCGCATGCTTCAGGTCGATGACCAGGCGGTCGGGACCGTCGAGGGTGAACAACTGGTGCTCCACTGGTCCGGTAACGTCGAACACCACGCGGGTGCTGTCCGGCGCGGCCCACAGGCGCACACCGCTGACCTTCAGCGAAGCGGCTTGCGCCACGGGGGCAATCCAGATCAGCAGCAGCAAAAGCAACAGGCCGGGACGCTTCACACTTGTTATTCCTTACGGTCGGTATGGCGTTACCGGGAAGGTATAGCGCATCCCCCGGATAAATTCAACAAATTTCCTTAGATGTCCACGAGATAGGAAGGATAGCTCGAAACATGGTTTGGATACGGCGCTAATCGGCGGTGGAACCGTTCCGCGGGAGAGAGGCACCTGACGAGCGGAAGGGGCGTCCCCGCGCCGGCAGCCATTCGGTGCAGCCGAGCATCGCAGCCGTTTTGCGGTCAAGCGAGCGTTGTCTGAGCGATTCGCGCCCTGGCGCGGATCGCGAGTTTAGCGAGCGCGCAAAACGGCGAGAAGCGCAGGGAACCCGCGTAGCGGGCAAGCCGCTGGCTGCCGGCGCGGGGACGCCCCTTCCGCTCGTCAGGTGCCGGAGACTTCCGCGGCAGTAAAAAAACACTGAATCATCGCCTCGCCGTGCGGGGAGGCGGGAATCAGTTCGGCGCGGCGGCCACCGCCGGCAATGCTCAGACGGATACTCAAATCGGGAGCGGGCAGCATGCCAGCGCCACGCTGAGGCCATTCGATCAGACAAATGCTGTCGGCGTCAAACAGGTCGCGGATACCGATCCATTCGAGTTCTTCCGGGTCGGCGACGCGGTAGAGGTCGAGGTGGTGAAGCCGCAAGCCGTCGATATCGTAAGGTTCGACGAGGGTGTAGGTCGGACTCTTGACGGCGCCCTGGTGGCCGAGGCCGCGCAGGTAACCGCGCACCAGGGTGGTCTTGCCGGCGCCCAGGTCGCCTTCGAGGAAGATCAGGGTACCGGGCTGACGGCAGGCGGCCAGGCGCCGTCCGAGGGCTTCGGTGGCGGCGCTGTCGGACAGGGAGTATTCAGCCGCGTCCATTGATGGCCTCGCGCAGTGCGGGTATCAGGTCGGAGGCCAGCAGGCCGCGTTCGCCATGGCGGGCGGCTTCCCGGTCGGCGGCGCGGGCGTGCAGGCAGACGCCGGCGCGAGCGGCTTCGCCGGGCGTCAGGCCTTGCGCCAGCAGCGCGCCCAGCACGCCACTGAGCACGTCGCCCATGCCGCCGCTGGCCATGCCGGGGTTGCCGGCGCCGCACACGGCGGGCAGGCCGCCATCGTCGATGAGGGTGCCGGCACCCTTCAACACCGCCACGCCCCCGTAGCGTTTGCGCAGGGCGGCGAGCGCGGCGAAACGGTCGGACTGGATGGCGGCGGTGCCGGTGTCGAGCAGGCGGGCGGCCTCGCCGGGGTGCGGAGTCAGGATCCAGTTGTCGCGGGCCAGCGGGTCGCGCGCCAGCAGGTTGAGAGCGTCGGCATCCACGACCAGCGGCAGGCCGGTGTCCAGAACCCTTTCCAGCAACGTCCGCGACCAGCGGCCCTGCCCCAGTCCCGGTCCGACCACGACCACGCTGGCGCGCGCCAGCAGCGGGTCCAGCGCGCCGGCGCGCTCCACGCCGTGCACCATCAGTTCCGGCCGGCCGGCGTTGAGGCCGGCGGCGTGGGCGGCGCGGGTGGCTACCGATACCAGTCCCGCGCCGCAACGGGCGGCGGCCTCTGCGGCCAGGCGCACGGCGCCAGCCATACCCTGCTCGCCACCCACCACCAGCACATGCCCGAAGTCACCCTTGTGGCTGCCGCGCGCCCGCGGGGCGGCCAGCGCGCCCGGCGGCGGCTCGCGCAGCAGGCAGGCTTGTGGCGGCTGCGCCCGGTAAAGGCTCGCGGGCACCGCCAGGTCATCGAACTCGATGTCGCCGGCGCAATCCACGCCCTGGCCGGTATACAGGCCGCGCTTGCGGCCGATGAAGGTCAGGGTGCGCGTGGCGCGCACCGCGGCGCCCAGCACCGCGCCGCTATCCGCTGACAGTCCGCTGGGTATGTCCACGGCAAGCACCGGCGCGGACCGGGCGTTGAGGGCCTCGACAGCCTCGCGCCAGCGGCCTTCCACGGGCCGGGCGAGGCCGGTGCCGAGCAGTGCGTCGACCTGCAGCGGCGCGTCGCCCAACGTTCCCTCGAACGCCTCCGCCTCACCACCGCCGGCGCGGAAATCCGCAAACGCCCTGCCCGCGTCGCCGCGCAGCCCGCCGGGGTCGGCAAGGTACTGGACGCCGACTTCGACGCCGGCCTCCCGCAGCAGGCGCGCCAGCACGTAGCCGTCGCCGCCGTTGTTGCCGGCGCCGCACAGGATGTTGACGCGCCGGCACGCCGGCCAGTGACGGCCGATGCAGGACCGCAGGGCGCGGCCCGCCCGGCACATCAGTTCGTAACCGGGAATGCCATGCTCATCGATGGCCATGCGGTCCAGTTCCCGCACGGCGGCCGCGGTATAGAGCGGCACGGCAGCGGTTTCCGGCATACAATGTCCCTTTCCGACAGGCATTCGCGAACCATACCGCACCGTGACGCATTCCCCCAAATCCCCGCCTCCGGCAACGCGCGCAGCGATCGACTTCGCGCGGCTGGCGCGCGATATCAAGGAATGGGGGCGCGAACTGGGTTTCCAGCAAGTGGGTATTACCGACACGCGGCTGGACGAGGACGAGACCCACCTGCTGAACTGGCTGAAAGACCACCACCACGGTGACATGCACTACATGGAGGCGCACGGAAGCAAACGCAGCCGTCCGGGTGAGCTGGTGCCCGGCACCCTGCGCATCGTCTCGGTGCGCATGGACTACTGGCCGCGCCAGGCCGACCCGGCTGAACGCGTGCTGGACGACCCGGCGCGCGCCTACGTGGCCCGCTACGCGCTTGGCCGCGACTATCACAAGGTGCTGCGCAAGCGCCTGCAGACACTCGCCAACCGGATCGCGGAACGCGTCGGCCCGTTCGGCTACCGCGCCTTCACCGACAGCGCGCCGGTGCTGGAAAAGGCGCTGGCGCAGAAGGCCGGCCTGGGCTGGATCGGCAAGCACACCAACCTGATCAACCGCCGCGAGGGGTCCTGGTTCTTTCTCGGCGAACTGTTCACCGACCTGCCGCTGCCCGTCGACACCCCCGCCGACAACCACTGCGGCCGCTGCCAGGCCTGCCTGGATATCTGCCCGACGCGCGCCATCATCGCGCCCTACCGCCTGGATGCGCGGCGCTGCATTTCCTACCTGACCATCGAGCTGCACGGCCCCATCCCGGAACCGCTGCGCAAGGGCATCGGCAACCGCATCTACGGCTGCGACGACTGCCAGCTCATCTGTCCCTGGAACCGCTTCTCGCGGCCCAGCGGCGAAACCGATTTCAACCCGCGCCACCGTCTTGACAGCAGCACCCTGATCGAACTGTTCGGCTGGGACGAGGCGACATTCCTGCGCAATACCGAGGGCACCGCGATCCGCCGCATCGGCCACCTGCGCTGGCTGCGCAACATTGCCGTGGCGCTGGGTAACAGCCCGGGTTCAGCAGCGGTGACGGCGGCACTGCGGGCGCGTCTCGAACACCCTTCCGAACTGGTCCGTGAACACGTGGAATGGGCGCTGAACCAGCACCAGCCGGCCGGCGCGCGCTAGCCGCGCAAGCCAGGGAGCTGCTTTTTCAGGGCGACGCCGCGCTCGTAGAGCTCGCGCTTGTTGAGGCCGGTGAGGCGCGCGGCCAGCTTGGCGGCGGTCTTGACCGGCAGTTCTTCCATCAACACCGTGAGGACGCGCTCGGCGTCCGCGTCCATCACCCCCGCCGGATCACCCGCCCCTTCCACCAGCACCACCATTTCCCCTTTCTGCTGGTTGCTGTCAGCCGCCACCCATTCCGCCAGCGTGGCAAGCGGCGCCTGGCGAATGGTTTCGAACTGCTTGGTCAGCTCGCGCGCCAGCGCGGCGCGTCGCTCGCCGCCAAACAGCCCGGCCATGTCGGCCAGGCTTTCGACAATACGGTGACTGGATTCGTAGAACACCAGGGTGCGGGACTCCGCCGCGAGCTGTTCCAGCCGCTTGCGCCGCGCCACGGAACGGGCCGGAAGAAACCCCTCGAACACAAAACGGTCGGTGGGCAGTCCGGCGGCGGACAGGGCGCACAGCAAGGCGCTCGCACCCGGCACCGGCACCACCTTCACGCCGGCCTCGCGCGCCAGCCTCACCAGGTTGAAGCCCGGGTCGCTGATCAGGGGTGTGCCGGCATCCGACACCAGGGCGATAGATTCGCCGGCCCGCAACTGTTCCACCAGCGTTTTCGCCACGCTGCGCTCGTTGTGCTCGTGCAGCGCCAGCATCGGGGTGCGGATACCAAAGTGCTCCATCAGGCGCCGGCTGTGCCGGGTATCCTCGGCGGCAATGCGATCCACCCTGCCCAGCACCTCGATGGCGCGCGCGCTGATGTCCCCGAGGTTGCCGATGGGCGTCGCCACCACGTACAGCACGCCCCGGCCCGGTTCCGCGCTCACGATCGCCCTGCCCGCCGGCGCGCGCGCCGACAAAAGGACATGCACATCCGCCCGCACCTCTTTACAATGGCTTGTCTCGAAAACATCAGGTACCGCCCTTCGTGTTCTTGCCCGGATTATACGTGCTTCTGCCGGTTCTGCTGCTCGGTCTCGCCGGCTGCGGCAGCGCGCCCGTGGCGCCGGTCGAAAGCTCCGCGCCGCCCACCCTGGACAGCCGGATCCAGGCCAGCGTCGACCAGGGCGACCTGCTTGGCGCGGCGCAGCAATACCTGGAAGCCGCCCGCGGCGCGGCGCCCGCGCAACGGGCGGCACTGCGCCTCAAGGCCGCCGAACTGCTGGAGAAGGGTGAGTACTGGGATCGCCTGAAACCCCTGCTGGCCAGCATCGACACCCGCGCGCTCGACGACACCCGGCGTATTCGCCACCTGCTGTTGAATGTCCGCCTCGATCTGGCCGAGGGCCATACCGACGCGGCGCTGCAGAAACTGCAACCGATCCGCAATCCCGAACTGCTGCCCGACCACGGCTACCGCTATTACCAGCTTCGCGCCATGGCCTACGCCATGCGCGGCAACGCACTGGAAGCGGCCCGCCAGCTCATCTGGCTGGACGGGCTGATCGACGACCCGGAACAGAAGCTGGAAAACCAGTACCGGATCTGGGAACAGCTTTCCACGCTCACCGACGAAGCGCTGGACAAGCTGCGCTTCGGCCCGCCGCCCGATCCGCTGAGCGGCTGGATGGAGCTGCTGCTGCTCACCCGCCAGACGCACGGCGACCAGCGCCGCTGGATGGAACAACTGGCCGCCTGGCGACAACGCTATCCGGCGCACCCGGCGGAAAGCGCGTTGCTGCCCGACCTGCTCGGGCAGGTGCGCAAGCTCACCACCCGCCCGCGGCACATCGCCGTGCTGCTGCCGTTCAGCGGCCGCGCCGCCGAGTCGGCCGCCGCCATCCGCGACGGCATGCTGGCGGCCTGGTACGAGGAACGCCCGGACACCACCCTGCGCTTCTACGACACCGGCGGCGACGCCATGCTGCTGTGGTCGGTGTACCAGCAGGCCGTGGATGATGGCGCGGATTTCGTGATCGGCCCGCTGCTGAAGGACGCCATCGGTCAGCTCGCGCAATCCGGCATGTTGCCGGTGCCGGTCATGGCGCTGAACCAGATCGGCGCGGAAACGGACAGCTCCCTGCCGCTCTACCAGTTCGGCCTGGCGCCGGAAGACGAGGCCCGCCAGGCGGCGCAGCGCATCTATACCGACGGCCACCCCTACGTGGTGGCGCTGGTACCGGACAACCCCTGGGGCGAACGCGTGTTCACCGCCTTCGCCAGCGCCTTCAGCGACCTCGGCGGCGAGGTACTGGAAACCGGCCGCTACCCGCCGCACACCGCCGACTTCAAGCAAGCGATCGAGCAGACCCTGAATCTGGACGACAGCAAGCGGCGCCACCGCGCCCTGCAGCGCCTGCTGGGAGAGAAACTGCATTTCGAGCCGCGCCGCCGCCAGGACGTCGAGGCCGTCTTCATGCTGGCCTTCCCCCGCCAGGCGCGGCAACTGCGTCCGCAACTGCGCTTCCACCACGCCGGTGACCTGCCGGTATACAGCACCTCGCACGTGTTCAGCGCCACCTCGGATCCGCGCCTGGACCGGGACATGGACGGCCTGATGTTCTGCGACATCCCCTGGGTGCTGGACCGGGACGGGCGCTGGGCGCAGAAGCGCGACATGCTGGCCGCCATCTGGCCGGAACGCAGCAAGCGGTTCCAGCGCCTGTTCGCGCTCGGCTACGACGCCTGGCAGATCGCGCCCTGGCTGGACACCCTGAACATGCCGGGGTTCGCGAGTTTCCCCGGCGCCACCGGCAACCTGACGCTGGACGAACACAAACGCCTGCACCGCGCGCTGGAATGGGCGCGGTTCCGGCGCGGCGTACCGGAGCCACTGGCGCAACAGACACCAATCCTGTCCACGGAGGGACAACATGACACAACGGGAGACGGGAAGCCGGGCGGAGCGCCTGGCCTGTAGTTTTCTCCAGCAACGCGGCCTGCGGCTGCTGACGCGCAACTTCCATTGCCGGGGCGGCGAGATCGACCTGGTCATGCGCCACCGCGACGCACTGGTATTCGTCGAGGTGCGTTACCGGCGCCGCAGCGACTATGGCAGCGCGGCGGAAACTGTCGCCAGACGCAAACAGGTGCGCATCATCCGTTGCGCACAGTATTATATGCACCGGCACCACGCCTGGAACGTCGCCGCCCGCTTCGATGTCGTATGCATCGACGGCGAGGCGAACGCTCCGGAAATACACTGGTTACAGGATGCGTTCCGCCTCGACGGCTGAAACCACCCTGACCCGCTACTGGAGAACACTATGACCATTCGCCGGCTGATGATGCCCGCCCTGTTACTGATTTCATCCCTGCAACTCGCTGGCTGCGCGGCGCCGCTGGTAGTCGGCGGCGCGGCGGCAACCGCCTCCATCGCCCACGACCGGCGCACCACCGGCACCGTCATCGAGGACCAGTCGATCGAACTGCGCATACGCAGCGCCTTCAACAAGGACCCGGAACTGGGCAAGCAGACGCATATCAACATCACCAGCTTCAACGGCATCGTGCTACTGTCGGGCGAGGCGCCGACCAGCGCACTGCGTGAACGCGCCGGCGACATCGCACGGCGTACACAGAAGGTACGCCGCGTGCACAACGAGATCCAGATCGCCGCGCCCAGTTCGATGATGACGCGCAGCAGCGATTCCTGGATTACCACCAAGGTCAAGTCGACCATGCTGGGCGCGGCCGGCGACGGCTTCGATCCCACCCGCATCAAGGTGGTCACCGAGAACGGCACCGTGTTCCTGATGGGTCTGGTCACTCACAGCGAGGCCAGCCGCGCCACCGAACTGGCGCGGCAGGTCAAGGGCGTGCAACGCATCGTCAAGCTGTTCGAGTACCTCGACTGAGCGCCGGCTCCGTGCCGGCAGGAGCGCTCATGTCAGGCGACATCATTGGGCAACTGCGCGCGCTGCTTGGCGAGCGCCTGCTGACCGACCCCGCCGACTGTCACACCTACGGCTACGACAACAGCCGCCTGCAGGGTCAGCCGCTGGCCGTGGCACTGCCCGCGAGCCACGACGAGGTGGTGGGCGTGGTCCGCGCCTGCCACGAACAGGGGGTTGCGCTGATTGCACGCGGTCAGGGCACGGGCACCACCGGCGCCACGGTGCCGGTCGACGCCAACAGCGTGATACTGTCGCTGCACGGCATGAACCGGGTGCTGGAACTGGACCGCGACAATCGCCTGATGGTGGTCGAGCCCGGCGTCACCAACCAGCAGGTGCAGGAAGCGGCGGCGGCGGAAGGGTTCTTCTGGCCGCCCGACCCGACCAGCGCCGCGGTGTGCACGGTGGGTGGCAACCTGGCCTACAACTCGGCCGGGCCACGCGCGGTCAAATACGGCACCCCGCGCGACAACACCCTGGGACTGCGCGTGGTGACCGGCGATGGCCGCACCCTGCGCACCGGCGTGCGCACCACCAAGGGCGTGGTCGGCTACGACCTCACGCGCCTGATCATCGGCTCCGAGGGCACGCTCGCCGTCATCACCGAAGCCACCCTGAGACTCACACCGCTGCAACCGGCCCGCCGCACCCTGCGCGCCGAATACCGCGACATGCAACACGCCGCCGAGGCGGTGGCCGCCATCATGGCCAGCCCGGTCACCCCCTGCGCACTGGAATTCATGGACGGCAACGCCATCGACATGGTGCGCGAGGAACTGGCCGGCAGCCTGGCAACGGGAACCGGCGCCCTGCTGATCATCGAGATCGACGGGCTGGACAGCCAGATCGACGAGTTGTCCGAACAGGTGTCGCGTCGGGCACGCAACAGCGGCTGCCTGACCATCCACCAGGCGCGCAACGACGACGAGGTACGCGCGCTGTGGGACGTGCGCAAGGCCCTGTCACCGGCGCTGCGCCGCGTAGCGCCCAAGAAGATCAATGAAGACGTGGTGGTGCCGGTATCGCGCATTCCCGCGCTGATCGACGCGTTGTCGGAACTGTCGCGCCGCCACGGCATCCATATCGTCAACTTCGGCCACGCGGGCAATGGCAACCTGCACGTCAACCTGCTCTACGACCCGGACCAGGCCGACCAGCAGCAACGCGCGGAAGCCTGCCTGGACGAGATCTTCGCCACCGTGCTGGACATGGGGGGCACGCTGTCCGGCGAACACGGTGTGGGACTGGTCAAGCGCGACTGGGTGGCGCGCGAAATCGGTACCGACAGCCTGCAACTCATGCACGCCATCAAGCGCCAGTTCGACCCGCGCGGCATCCTCAACCCCGGCAAGGCCTTACCGCCGGTCCAGTAAGGGGCACCAGCCGGGCGTCTCCAGCAATCCCTCGCGCAGACGCAGGCGCGGCCGCCAGTCGAGCCGCGCGCCGATCACCGCGTTGTCGCACACCCAGTCGGGGTGCCGCAGTTCACGCAGTTTCTGCGTCGTCAGCATCGGCGCCCGACCCAGCAGGGGCGACAGGCGCGCGTTCAACCAGGCGGGCACATCCAGCAACGGCGCCGGAATACGCAGCGGGCGCACCCTGCGCCGGCACAGTTCAGCAACGGTCTCGCATACCTCGGTCCAGTCGTATCCGCCGCCACGCCCGTCGTGCAGGGTGACGACACCGCTCAGCGCGCCCGGCTGTCGCAACCAGGCGACCACCGCCCTGGCGAGGTCGTCGACGTGAATCATGGAAAAGCGCGCCGAGGTACTGCCGGGCACGGGCGCGAAACCGCGCGCCATGGCGCGGAACAGCGGAAGCATTTCACGATCACCGGGACCGTACACGGCGGGCGGACGCAGCGCCAGCCAGTCGAGCGCCTGCGCCTCGCGTTGCAACAACTGCTCGCCACGCCGCTTGCTGTCGGCGTAGAACGACAAGCCGGGTTCACGCGCCGCCAGCGACGACAGCGCCAGTAGGCGCGGCGCCGGCGACGATGCCCGCAAGGCTTCGAGCAAATGCGCCAGCCCATCGACATTGACCCGGTCGAAATCGCGCTGACGCGCGCCACGCACCACGCCCGCGCAATGAACGACCGCCGATGCGCCCTGGACCAGTTGCGACAGCGCGCGCGCGTCGTCGAGGTCGCCACGCACCACCTCGGCATCCAGTGATTCGAAAGCAGCCACCGCCGAGCCGGAACGCAGCAACAGGCGCAGACGCCAGCCCTGAGCACGCAACTGGCGGGCAATGCTGCGCCCGATGAATCCGCTGGCGCCGGTAATGGCTATGACATCCGACATTGCTCTTCATCCCAACCGGAAAAAACCGCGCCCCTGAAACGAAATAACCGGCCGAAGCCGGTTATTTCCCCTTCTCCTGGCGGCCCTGCCGTCAGACCGAACCCTGCTTCAACTCCGGTTCGTCACCGACCACCGGTGTCAGCGCGTTCAGGTCGTGCGACTCGATGAAGTTCTGGCGCGCCTTGGAGCGGGACAGCTTGCCCGACGAGGTACGCGGCAGGGTATGCAGCGGCACCAGTTCGACGAACACGTCGATACCCAGTTCCATGTGCACCAGACGGTTCAGGCGATTGGTCAGGTCGGCGCGCTTGACCGGGTCGGACTCGCGGCACTGCACCACCAGCACGCAGATTTCGTCGTTGTCCGGCCCCGGAACCGAGAACGCCAGCGCATCGCCGATGCGCACTTCCGGCTGGTGCTCGGCCAGGTATTCCAGATCCTGCGGCCAGATGTTGCGACCATTGATGATGATCAGGTCCTTCTTGCGACCAGTGATGATCAGGCTGCCGTCGACGCGGTAACCCACGTCACCGGTGTTCAACCAGCCATCCTCGGACAGACAGGCCGCGGTTTCTTCCGGCGCATTGAAATAGCCGGACATCACGCTCGGGCCGCGCACATAGATGGAACCGCTCAGGCGATCGGCGAGCACATTGCCCTCGTCGTCCCGAATCTCGACCTCGTACTCGGGCAGCGGCTGACCGCAATCCACGAAACAGCGCGCGCGCCCCGGGTTCTCGGAGAGATGGATCGGCAGCGCTTCCTGGTGGTCCGAATGGTGATCGCCATCGACACAGTCTGTGGACGGCCCTTCAAACAGGGGCGCGAAACTGATCGCCAGCGAACACTCGGCCATGCCATAGCAGGCGAGGAAGGCCTTTTCGTCAAAGCCCGCCGGCGCCAGCGCCTTGGCGAAACGGGTCAGGGTCTCGGAGCGGATCATTTCCGCGCCGACACCGGCCACGCGCCAGTTGCTGAGGTCGTACCGGGTGGCTTCGCCGTCGCGCAGACGGCGGGTGCAAAGCTCGTAACCGAAGGGAGGACCGAAGGAGATGGTCGCCCTGGTCTGCGTCATCAGGTTCAGCCACTGGCGCGGACGCATGGCGAACTCGCGCGTGTCGAGGTAGTCGACGGAAATCTGCGAGGCCACGGGCACCAGCACCAGGCCGACCAGGCCCATGTCGTGATAGAAGGGCAGCCAGGAGAAGCAGCGGTCACCCGGACCGATGCGCACACCATGGCGAATAATGCCCGCCAGGTTGCTCATGACCGCGCCCTGCTCGATAACCACGCCACGCGGGAAACGGGTGCTGCCGGAGGTGTACTGGATGTAGGCGACGTCGCGCGGATCCACCGGCTGGAATTCGATATCGGCTTCCGGCAGGGCGTCGAACACGTCCGGCGAACCGATCAGCTTCAGGCCAAGGCCCTCGCCGGCTTCCTCGAGGAAGGAGGTGTAACCCTCGGGCGCCATCGCAACCGACGCCATGCTGCTTTCCAGCAGACCGCGAAGTTGTGTCACGTAGACCGTGTGGCCGCCGAGGTTGACGGAGGCAGGCAGCGCAACGGGAATCAGGCCGGCGTACTGGCAGGCAAAGAAGAACCGCAGGAAATGCGGATTGGTTTCTGCCACCAGCGCGACACGGTCGCCCTTTTTCAGCCCCATGCCCAGAAGCTTCCGTGCCAGCACGCGGGCCGCGTCACGCAGTTCGGCGTAACGCATGGTCGCGTAGAGCTTGCCTCGACCCGTGTAAAAGTTTGCACCGGTATCGCCCTTCGCAGCATAGTCGAGTGCGTCGGGCAGAGTAGCGAAATCAGCGGCACGAAACGGCAAATTATGTAAGGTTGGTGTCGATTCTGCGCCCAAAAGTCTTTTCCCTTTGAGGATTGTGTCTCGGTTCCGGTCAGTGACAGGAACACCCCAAAAAAGTTTCAGTCAGTGCCGGCCGGGAAGCGATGCACCCGCGTTGTTTTTTTACAACAGCAACGCAGGCGCTCGACCGTCCAGCCAGCCGGTTGTGGATTATTCCTACAATAGGAAGAAAACACAATACTTTTCCAACGTTTTTTCGGCACTTGTTGCACATATCTCGGAAATGTCGCCAATCTGAGACAGAAATTATGCAACACATCCGCTCAAACCCCGCCAACCGGCGGGATACAAGTGCCTGACAAGCGTCGCCACAGGATCAAGCAAAATTCAGGCCACAAAACGGTGCGATTGTGCGTTGCGTAAAGTATAAGCACTCGCTCATAAAGAATATGTGATCCGTATCGCGTTTTCACCCGCTGGCCCTGTCCGGGCGCGGCCGGTATGATCATCGCCCCGCACACGAGGTAACCGAATTTCACATGCCAGCCGCCAGGGATGACCTTGAACTCCGCCGCGTCGACGACAAGGCCCGCCTGAAGGATTTCATTCACCTGCCCTGGTCGATCTATCGACAGGATCCGCACTGGGTACCGCCGCTGCTGATCGAACAGAAACAACGTTTCAGCGACAAAAACCCTTTTTTCGAACACGCCCGCTGGCAGGCCTGGGTCGTGTACCGCGACGGCCGGCCGGTGGGCCGCATCAGCGCCCAGATCGACCGTTCCCATCTCGACCGCCATCACGACGACACCGGTTTTTTCGGCAGCCTCGAAGCGGTGGACGCCCGGGAAGTCTTCGAGACACTGTTTGCAGCCGCCACCGACTGGCTGCGCCAGGAAGGCATGAAACGCGTCCGCGGACCGTTCAACCTGTCCATCAACGAGGAAGCCGGGCTGCTGGTGCAGGGGTTCGACACCCCGCCGCGCATCATGATGGGGCACAACCCGCCCTACTATGAAGCGCATGTCGAGGCCAGCGGCTTCAGCAAGGTGCGCGACCTGCTCGCCTATCACCAGCCGCCGTCCTACCAGTTTTCGCCCACGGTCGAACGCCTGCTGGAACGGTCCGCCGCGCGCATCCGCATGCGGCCGCTGAACCGCGCCAGGCTGAATGAGGAACTGTCCACGCTGCGCCACATTTTCAACGACGCCTGGTCGGAAAACTGGGGATTCGTGCCGTTCTCGGAACAGGAGTTCCGCGACGTGGGCAAGGCAATGACCCTGCTGCTGGACGACGACTTCGTGCAGATCGCCGAAGTGGACGGCGAACCCGCCGCCATGATCATCGGCCTACCGGACGTCAACCAGGCCATACGCGATCTCAACGGACGACTGCTGCCGCTGGGCTGGCTTAAGCTGCTGTGGCGCCTCAAGGTACGCTACCCCACGCAGGCACGCATTCCGCTGATGGGCGTACTGAAGAAATACCAGCACACGCGGCTGGGACCGGCGCTGGCCTTTGCGGTCACCGAGGCGCTCCGAAAACCTTTCCTGCGGCGCGGCATCGAGGACGTGGAAATGTCGTGGATACTGGAAAACAACCAGGCCATGCGCAATATCATCGAGCAGCTGGGCGGTGTCGAATACAAGCGCTACCGAGTGTACGAAAAAAACCTGTGAGAATCGCATGACCGACAGCCGCTTCACCGCCATCGTGCTTGCCGCCGACCGGCACCGCGACGACCCGCTGCTGACGCACGCGGGCGTGTGCGCCAAGGCGCTGGTGGAAATCGCCGGCCGCCCGATGGTCGGGCGAGTGGTGGAGGCTCTGGCGAACAGCACCCGGGTCGGCGATATCCTGCTGAGCGGTCCGGAACACGACTGCCTGCAACAATCGCCCGCCCTGCGGTCGCTGGTGGAGGACGGCCCGGCGAGCTGGCTGCCGCCGGCCGGCAGCCCGGCGGGCAGCGCCTACCAGGCGCTCAGCCAGCTACCCGAAGGCCAGGCGGCCCTGATCACCACCGCGGACCACCCGCTGTTGCGCCCCGACATCATCGATGACTTCCTGGAACGCGCGCGCGCAAGCGGCGCCGACGTGGTCGCCGGCGTCACCACCATCCGCGCCATCCACGAGCGCTTTCCCGGCGCGCGCAAGACGGTGATGCGCTTCAGCGACGAAGGCTATTGCGGCTGCAACCTGTTCGCCTTCCTGACCCCACGCTCGCACCGCGTCGCCAACGCCTGGCGCACCGTGGAGAAGCAACGCAAGAATCCCCTGTATATCGTGCGCCAGCTTGGCCTCGGGTCGGTGCTGCGCTATGCCCTGGGCATGCTGCGCATGGATACCGCCGCGGCGCGGCTGTCGAAACAACTGGGCGTGGAGATCCGGCCGCTGCTGTTGCCGTTCCCGGAAGCGGCCATCGATGTCGATACCGTGGACGATCAGGCTTTCGTGGAATCGATACTCGCCGGCGACAGGTGATGTTCGTGTTCCAGCGCGAACGCGTGACGGTCGGCCCGGTAGCCCCGCACCTGCACGCCGACACGCCACTGGCCGGCCTCGCGGCGCACATCGTAGAGATAGTAGCGCGCCACGCGCCCCGGCTTGCGGCCGATCGCCGACGCGGAGGGAATGCCGAACACCGGGATATCGCCGGACTGGCGGCGGATATGGCTGTACAGGGCGCGGTGGCTGTGACCGTGCAGAACCAGTTCGGCGCCGCAGTCGGCGAGCACCTCGCCCAGCGCCGCCGCGTCAGTGAGACGCTTGCGCCACTTCTCCATGCCCACCGCTGGCGGATGGTGCAACAACACCACCCGGAACAGTCCGCGCGCGCCGGTTTCGCGCAGTAGCGCGGCGGTGCGCGCCAGTTGCGCCGCCCCCAGTTCGCCGGTGGCCAGGAAAGGCGCGGTGGCCACGGCGCTGGACAGCCCGATGAAGGCCACGCCGTCGCGTACCCGCAGGCTCGGGAACATCCCGGCCGCGCCCGGCTGCGTGGAGCGCGCCGCGCCGGCGTCGGAACGCATCCAGGGTTCCCACAAGGCAAAGGTATCGGACCAGTCGTGACGCGCGTAGGCATCGTGGTTGCCCGGCACCAGCGTGACATCGCCCGCCTCGCCCAGGCATTCCAGCCAGTGCCGCGCCTGGCGAAACTCGTCGGGAAGCCCGATATGCGTCAGGTCGCCGGTAATCACCACGTGCCCCGGACGCTGCCCGCGCATGTCCGCCACCAGCGCGTCCAGCACCTCGCGGCGATGCTCGGCGCGACGTCCGCGCCGCCACGACAGGTAGCCCAACACCCGCTTGCTCAGCAACTGGTTCCACCTCACCGTGTCCAGGCTGGTGAGGTGGGGGTCGGAAAGGTGCGCAAACCGCAGGCCGGGCGCGGTTTTGGTCTCAGTCATGGAGGATGCGGGTCCGGTTCGAAATTTGGTGAATCATGCGCCTTGCTTTAGGATGCCTGTCCGGCAATAGTAACCCATCCACACCGACAAACGCCCTTGAATTCCACCCTCGCCACCACCGACCGCCCCCGCGTCGGCCTGATCACCAACCCGCACAGCCGCCGCAACCGCACCGCGCTGGCGGCGCTGGAAGCCCGCGTCTCGCGCTGTGACGGAATCGAGCACCGCGTCACCCGCGACGCCAGCGAGATTCCCCAGGCGCTGCGCGAATTCGCCGCCCGCGACGTGGGCGTGGTCGCCATCAACGGCGGCGACGGCACCACCGCGCAGGTGTTCGCCGCACTGTTCGAAAACACGCCGTTCAAGAAACCGCCCACGGTGGTGCTGCTGCCCGGCGGCACCACCAACATGAACGCCGCCGACGCCGGCATGCGCGGCCGGCTCGGGCGCGCCGTGAACGAGCTGTGCCGGTGGGCGGATGGTGAAACAACAGGCGAACGCCGCCTGCGTCGGTCGGTACTGCGCGTGGAAGGCGCGCTCGGCCAGCCGCCCCTGTACGGCATGTTCCTCGGCGCCGGCACTATCGTTCGCGGTATCGAATACTGCCACCGGCACGTGCACCGCGTCGGCCTGGTCGACGAAATCGGACCCGGCGTGGCGCTACTGCGCGCCGTGTGGGGCATGCTGCGCGGCGACGATGCATTCGCCGCCCCCATCGACGCCTCGATCCGGCTCGACGAGGAACGCGACACCCGCGACATCCGCCTTGTTATACTGCTGGTGACCAGCCTGGAACGCCTGTTTCTCGGCATGCGTCCCTGGTGGGGAAACGAACGCGGGCCGTTGCACTGCACCTGGATGCAGCAACCGGTAAAACGGCTGTTTCGTCACATCCCGGGGGTATTGCGGGGACGGCCCGCCGCCTCGGCCTCGCCCCGCAACGGCTATTTCAGCCACGACACGGCATCGATCGAACTGCACATGGACGCAACCTTCACCATCGACGGCGAACTCTACCGGGCCAGCCGCGCCCACGGCCCGCTGCGCATCGGGCAGGCCGGGGAACTCGAGTTTCTGAAGGTCGGCCCATGAGCGATGACGGGTCCAACAGGCCGCTGCGCGCGACGACACTGACACCGGCGCCCGACCACCCGGCGCTGCTCACGCTGGTCGAAGCACTGCGCACGCGTTACGGCAATAACGCGGTGGCTATCCTGTTCTAC
This sequence comes from Gammaproteobacteria bacterium, assembly GCA_015494295.1. GTDB lineage: Bacteria > Pseudomonadota > Gammaproteobacteria > DSM-19610 > DSM-19610 > Thiogranum. The sequence goes on from WGBO01000006.1 coordinate 51,419, forward strand.
GGTTCCTGCCTGCGCAGCGGCGATCCCTACGACGGTCTGGTCGACCTGTACGTGATCGTCGACCGTTACCGCGACGCGAACCCTTCGCTGGCCAGCGCCGTCTGGAATCGGCTGCTGCCACCCAACGTGTTCTATACCGAGGTTCAACACGAAGGCCGCACCGTGCGCAGCAAGTACGCGCTGCTGAGCCAGGCCGACCTGCAACGCGGCACATCGCGGCGCTGGTTCCACTCCTATCTGTGGGGACGCTTCTGCCAGCCGGTGGCCATCGCCTGGCAACGCGACCGCGAGGCAGGCGAACGGATCGACGCCTGCCTGGCCCGCGCCGTCGACACCTTCCTTCGGCGCGCGCTGCCGGCGCTGCCTGCGCAGGGCGACACCCTGTCCCTGTGGCGCGACGGACTCAGCCTCAGCTACCGCACCGAACTGCGCCCCGAGTCGGCAAACCGGGCCGCTGAACTGGTCGAGGCCAACCTCGGCTACTACCAGGCCGTGACCCGCCACGCCGCGCCCGCGCTGGCGCCGGCACTGCAACTCGTCGACACCGGCCCCGGCCTCCGTTACCGGACACATTACCCGGCCAGCCAGCGCCTGCGCGCCCGCGCCGGCTGGAAGCTGCGCAGCGCCCAGGGCAAACTGCTGTCGGTCGCGCGCCTGCTCAAGGCGCTGTTCACCTTCGACGGCGGCCTGGACTACATTGCCTGGAAACTGGAACGTCATTCCGGAGTGCGCGTGGACATACCCGAACGCGTGCGCCGCTGGCCGCTGATCTTCATCTGGGGCATGTTCTGGGATTTGTACCGGCGCGGGGTGTTTCGCTAGACATGAACGACACAAGTGCTGAACCAACGCCGCGCATCTGGCTGGTGATCGGCGACAAACCGGGGGACAACGCCCAGGTCGAGATCATCGCCGAAGCCCTGGGGCTGCCATATGAAGTCAGGCGCGTCCTGCCGCGCCCGGAATACGTGCTCGGCAAGCCGCGCTTCAAGGCCTCCCTCTACCATCTGGACCTGCAACGTTCCGATCCCCTGGAACCACCCTGGCCGGACATGATCCTGACCATCGGCCGCCGCCCCTCGATGGCCGCGCTGTGGATACAGGAACAGTCCGGCGGTCACAGCCGCATCGTGCTGCTGGGGCGGCCGAAACGCTGGATGGAACGTTTTTCCCTGATCGTCGTGCCTTCCCAGTACCGCATGCCGGAGGACGAACGGGTACTGCACCTCGACTTTCCGCTGATGCGCAGCAACGCGGCCGCAATCGAGGAAGCCGCGGGCGCCTGGCGCGAACGACTCGCGGATCTGCCGCGCCCGCTGACCGCGGTGTTCATCGGTGGCCAGACCAAGCCTTTCCGTTTCGATGCCGAAACCGCCCGCCATCTTCTGGACAGCGTCCGCGCCACGGCGGGCGACGGCTTCCTGTACCTGAGCACCAGCCGCCGCACACCACCGGCCGTCATCGAAACCCTGAAGGCGCAACTGCCCGCCAACGGCCGCCTGTACTGCTGGACGCCGGACAACACCGACAATCCCTACCTCGGACTGCTGGGCCTGGCCGACCGTTTCGTCGTTACCGGCGACAGCATGTCGATGATGATCGAGGTGGCACGACTGGGCAAACCGCTGGCCATATACGCCCTGCCCTACCAGAAGGGACTGGCCGGCCGCCTGCAACTACTGCTGGGCAACTGGCTGCACGGTGGCGCCGCGCCCTCCGGCGTCAACCGCCTGCTGCTGCCGCTGGCGCGCGCGCTGTACCGCCTGGGGCTGGTGCGCTACTCGCGCGACCTCACCGCCGTCCACCGCCTGCTGTATGAAAAACGGCTCGCCGCACCGCTGGAACAGGGGTTTTCGGCGCCTGGAGGACAGCCCGCGGACGAACTGCAACGCGTGGTCGGGCGAGTGCGCGCGGTGGTGGAGTCCAGCGCCCGCTGAAACACCGGATGACTTTACAGGTATACTGGCGCCCCGTTTCACCACCCGCACACGGCCGACGACACCCGGATCAACCGAAATGAATCACACGCCTGCCAGCGCCTGCCCGGTTTGCCAGGGCCGGGGCAAGACCGACTTCTCCAGCACCGACCTGATGTTCGGCGGCGACACCCGCTACGACTATCACCGCTGCACGGAGTGCGGCCTGGTCTACCAGCATCCGTTGCCGGCGGGTGAAACCATTGCCGGTTTCTACCCGGAGAACTATATTGTCTACGTCGAACCGACGCGCACCCGTTTTACCCCACGCGAACGCCTGTACCTGAAAAAACGGCTGGGGTACACGCACATTGACGCCCCCGCCGGAGGCAGGCCGAAGGCGGTCACAGATGTCGTGCCCTGGGTGCCCGACGGGAAGGTTCTGGATATCGGCTGCGGAAACGGCGAGTACCTGCTGCGCATGCAGTCCATTGGCTGGCAGTGCACCGGTGTCGAATTCAACGACAAGGCCGCCTCGATCTGTCGCCGTCACGGGCTGAACATCGTGCAGGGCGACCTGGCCGAAGCCGGCTTCGCCGACAACAGTTTCGACTTCGTCACCGCGCACCACCTTATCGAGCACGTGCCGGACCCGCACGCGCTGATGGCCGAGATCGCCCGCATCACCCGTCCGGGGGGATCGGTGCTGATTCGCACACCGAACAGCGAATCGCTGGGACGCCGCTTTTTCGGGCGTCACTGGTACGCCAACGACGTACCGCGCCATATCTGCCTGTACTCGGAACAGAACCTCGCGCTGTTGGCCAGCCAGCACGGGCTGACCGCCAGCCGCACGCTCAAGCCGGTCAAACCGAAGCTGGTGCTGCGCAGCCTGGACTACAAGCTCGGCAACCGGGGCAAGCCGTCGAAAAAACGCAAGATGCGAAAATGGGCGTCGAAACTGTATGTCCCGGCCGCCAGCCTCAGCGGCCGTGGCGACGAACTTTTCATGCTGTTCACCCGCCAGGGCGGGCAGGGCACGGCGTCATGACTCGAGCAACTGCCGCCAGCGCTCCGCGATCACATCCACGGTAAAACGCTCCGCAATCACTTCCTGCCCGCAACGCGCGTGCCGGGCGGCCAGTTCCGGGTCGTCCAGATAGGCTGACAAACCCTCCTCCCATCGATCCAGGAACGCGCATTCCGAGAATACCCGGTAGCTATCGATGCTGTCCGCCAACACACCGAGCCCCAGCGACAGGGACAGCGCAATGCGGTTGTTGGTTTTGACCGCCGTAAACGGATTGACATCGATGGGGATCAGCGCCACTTGGTGGCGCCGCATGGCGCGAAAGAAGGTATGCGCGCTCCAGTCCATGTAGAACACCGGAAGCTTCCAGTCCCGAAACACCTCTCCGAAGGCCTCGCGTGAATTGCTGATGACCGTCAGGCTGAGCGGGTAGGTGGTCCGGACCGATTCCAGCAAGCCGCGCAAGCGGGACATGTGGGCCAGTCCCGAGTCGCGATAACTGGCCTTGTGGTTGCCGAACCACACCAGCCGCGTGGCGCCGCTGTTACGCAGCAGGAAACGGTCCAGCGCCCGCAGTTGCAGGCGCGCGCGCACCCGGCCGGGCACGTCCAGCAGGTGCCCCGAAAGCTGCTCCTCGACGGCATCCTCGATCACCGTCACCGGCCGCCCGTCGTCCATCTCGCGACGCACCACCTCAGCCAGCGCATGGCTGGATGCCACACGCCGATCCGCCAGCGTCAACATCTCGCGCAGGCGCTCCACCCGTTCGTCGGAATGCAGAAAATGGTTGTCACAGAGATCGAAGATGATCTCCACACCCTGCGCCTTGAGCCGCCTTGCCAGTCCCACGTCGCGCGGATTGTAGGCCTTGGAGAAAATCACGGAACGATAGGAAGCCTCGCGGCGTTCGCGGTACAGCTCGATGGGAACGCCACGCGCACGAAGTTCGCGCATCGGGTTCAGGCAGCGGATACGGACGCTCGCGACGCGCGCTTCGTAGTTCTGAGGTTTCCAGGCGATTCGGTAACGATGACTCACGGGGCGGTTCCGGGTTGGGGCGAACACCAGGGAGCCGCCAACAACAGGGGGCGGACTTGAACGCCAACATTGTATTCTTCACGGCCCTATATTACGAGTGCGCCGGGCCGGTTTGACGCTGCGCGCCGCCCTCTTTAGGCTAGGCGCCTGACTTGACCCGCAAACAGACAGGGAGCGTCACGACGACATCATGGAAAGATACCTCAAAACCCTGGCGGGATGGCTGGTGTTCGCCCTCATCCTCGCCGGCGGACTGGAAATCGCCCTGCGCGCCGTGCCGGAAGCGATCCCGCTGACCCTGTTGAAGCGTTTTCATCACGAACCCCGGCTGGAAATCGCCCGTAAACGTTCGCTGTGGAACGAGTCGCAGATGCAGGTCGTGGAGCGCGACGACGGTGGCCCGCGGCTGCGCATCCTCAAGCCGCACAGCCGGATCAGCTACGATTTCCACCGCGAGGGGGAAAAAGGCACCATGGTCATGGACGACCAGGGCTTCTGCAACCCGCCGCGGGATCGCTACGACCGGGACAAGATCGACATCATCGCCATCGGCGATTCCTTTACCTGGTGCGTGGTCACCGACGCCGGCGCCACCTGGGCGAGCCAGCTCGGGGTACTGACCGGCCGCCCCGTCTACAACCTGGGCAGGGGCGGCATCGGTCCCTACGCCTACCTGCAGATCCTGCGCGCCTACGGGCTGGCGAAGCACCCGGATTATGTGGTCATGAACATCTATGAAGGCAATGACCTTCGCGACAGCATCCGCTACCAGGAACACGTCGCCGCCGCTCGCCACAACCGCGTGCTGTACCGCGACGCGGGCGACCGCAACACCCGGGAAATCGACATCGACGCACTGCTGGGCAAAGGGCCGCTGCGTGACAGCTATGCCGTCAACTTCGTGCTGGCCGTCGTCGACAAGGCCTACGAGGGCGGCAAGAACGCCTTCCTCCGGCTGATCGGGGGCGATGCCCCGGAACATGTGAATTTCCACTACACACTTGACATCAAGGGCGAAAGCGTTGATTTCAATGTGCAGAATGCGGACGAAAGCGAGGTTCGACTGGCGCACGGCCTGAAGGCCGGCAAGTTCGACTTCAGCGCCTTCGACGACGCCCTGCGCCGCTTCGTGGCGATGGGACGGCAGTACGGCTTCGAACCGGTGGTGTCCTATTCGCCGTCCGCCTACACCGGCTACGCCGACTTCGTCCGCTTCGAAGATCCCGAGCTGACCGAGCTCATGCCCTGGTTCAGCCGGCGGCAACGCGCCTACCTAGCCGGCAAGGCCGAAGAACTGGGCTACCGTTTCGTGGACCTGACGCCCGCCGTCCAGGCCCGTGCACGCGCCTTGCCCGCGTCCGAATTGCTGTATCATCCGGCCAACGTGCATTTCACCATTCTCGGCAACAGGGTGGTGGCGGAAATTCTCGCGCACACGGTTTTCAACCGGCCCACGACGCACTAGCGTCCCGACAGCACAAACCGGAACGCTATTCGATGCATATTCTCGGCATATCGGCCTACTACCACGACAGCGCGGCGGCGCTGCTGCGCGACGGCAAAATCGTCGCCGCCGCGCAGGAGGAGCGCTTCACCCGCAAGAAACACGACGCGGGCTTTCCCGCCAGGGCAATGGCTTATTGCCTGGACGAAGCCGGCATCGGGCTGGACGGCGTGGACTATGTCGCGTTCTACGACAAGCCCCTGCTCAAATTCGAACGTTTGCTGGAGACCTACCTCGCCAGCGCACCACGCGGCCTGCGTTCCTTCATCGCCGCCATGCCGGTCTGGCTCAAGGAAAAACTCTACCTGAAAACCCTGCTCCGCAAGGAACTGGCGGCGCACGCCGGCTGTGCGGAAAAGGATCTTCCGCCACTGCTGTTCAATGAACACCACCGTTCCCACGCTGCCTCGGCCTACTATCCCTCGCCGTTCGCGGAAGCCACGGTCATGTGCCTGGACGGGGTCGGCGAATGGGCCACCAGTTCGGTGTGGACCGGCTGCGACAACAGCCTGACCCCCGAATGGGAAATCGACTTCCCCCATTCGCTGGGGCTGCTGTACTCGGCCTTTACCTATTACACGGGCTTCAAGGTCAACTCCGGCGAATACAAGCTGATGGGGCTGGCGCCCTATGGCGAACCCCGCTACGTGGACCGCATCCTGGACAATCTGCTCGATCTCAAGGAAGACGGCAGCTTCCGCCTGGACATGTCTTACTTCAACTTCGCCACCGGCCTCACCATGACCAACGCGAAGTTCGACACCCTGTTCGGCGCCCCGCCACGCAAGGCGGAATCGACCATCAGCCAGCGGGAGATGGACCTGGCGCGGTCGATACAGGTGGTCACCGAGGAGATCGTGCTGCGCCTGGCCCGTACCGTGCACGCGGAGCTGGGCATGAAACACCTGTGCCTGGCGGGCGGCGTCGCCCTCAACTGTGTCGCCAACGGGCGGCTGCTGCGCGAAGGCCCCTTCGAGGATATCTGGATACAGCCGGCCGCCGGTGATGCCGGCGGCGCGCTGGGCGCGGCGTACAGCGCCTGGCACGAATACCTCGACGAGGAACGCGACACACCGCGCGGCGATGCCATGCTGGGCAGCTACCTGGGACCGGCCTTCGACGACGACGAAATCCGCCGTTTTCTGGATAGTCAGGGCGCCGTATACCGGGAAATCGACGAGGACGAACGTTACCCGGAACTGGCGCGCCTGCTCGACGACGGCAAGGTGCTCGGCTGGTTCCACGGCCGCATGGAGTTCGGTCCCCGCTCACTGGGCGGGCGCTCCATTCTCGGCGATCCGCGCAACCAGAAAATGCAGTCGGTCATGAACCTGAAGATCAAGTACCGCGAATCCTTCCGGCCCTTCGCACCGGCGGTCAAGTTCGACCGGGTCTCCGAGTGGTTCGAGATCGACCGGCCCAGCCCCTACATGCTGATCGTCGCCGACGTGCTCGAAAAGCGCCGCATCGACATGAACGACGAACAAAAGGCGCTGTTCGGAATCGACAAGCTCAACATTCCCCGTTCGGACCTGCCGGCGGTCACCCACGTCGACTACTCGGCGCGCATCCAGACCGTGCACCCCGACACCAACCCGGCGTTCTACCGCCTGCTGGACGCCTTCGAGGCACGCAGCGGCTGCCCGGTCCTGGTCAACACCTCGTTCAACGTGCGCGGCGAACCGATCGTGTGCACGCCGGAAGACGCCTACCGCTGTTTCATGCGCACCGAAATGGACTACCTGGCGCTCGGCCCCTTCCTGCTGGCAAAATCCGACCAGCCGCAAAGGGAACGTGACGACAGCTGGAAACAGGAATTCGAACTCGACTGATGAGCACACACAACGACATACCTTCACTGGACACTGCCGGGCTGCGCCGCTTCGCGCTGGTCACCGGCGCCGTACTCGCCGGCCTGTTCGGCCTGCTGCTGCCCTGGCTGTTCGGCGCGGCGGTGCCGCGCTGGCCCTGGATCGGCGCGGGCCTGCTGGTCGCCTGGGGACTGCTGGCGCCGGCCAGCCTCAACCCGCTGTACCGGGGCTGGATGAAGTTCGGCGCGCTGATGGGTTACATCAACTCGCGGATCATCCTCGGCCTGCTGTTCTACGTCATCGTCCTGCCCGCCGGGCTGGTCATGCGCGCACTGGGCAAAGACCCGCTGCAACGCCGCCATCAACCCGACGCAACGAGCTACCGTGTGGCCAGCAAAGCGCGCCCGTCCAAACACATGGAGAAACCTTTCTGATGCTGGAACTGTTCAAAGACCTGTGGGAATTCATGAAGGACCGCAAGAAATTCTGGCTGGCCCCCATCATTATCGTGCTGGTGGTGCTGGGCGCGCTGCTGGTGGTGGCGCAGGGCTCGGCGGTCGCACCGTTCATCTATACCCTGTTTTGAACCCGTTCCAGGCCGCGCCGGGGTGAAAAATCACCCCGTTCGTGGTATTTTGCCGCGTTCCGTCAACGCCTCGTGATTCACCCGACATGCACACCGTATTGAAGAAGCTGACCAGGTTCCTGGTCCTCGGACTCCTGTTTTTCCTGCCAAAGGAGAAAAAAATCCGCATCGACCGCTGGTTGCGCGGCAAGGAGGAGTACCGCAAGCTGAAACTGGCCGACGCGGTCATCGTCTCGTTCGGGAAAAGCGGCCGCACCTGGCTGCGGGTGATGTTATCGCGCTTCTACCAGGTCCGCCACGGTCTGCCGGAACGCCTGCTGATCGGTTTCGACAACCTGCACCGCAAGAACCCGGCGATTCCGAAGCTGTTCTTCACCCACGACAACTACATCAAGGATTACACCGGCAACGCCGACAGCAAGGCCGACTTCTACGACAAGAAGGTGGTGCTGTTGATCCGCAACCCGCTGGATGTCGCCGTTTCCCAGTATTTCCAGTGGAAATACCGGATGCGCCCCGGCAAGAAGGCGCTCAACGACTACCCGGATCACGGCGCGGACATCTCCATCTACGATTTCGTCATGCACCCTGCCGGGCTGCCGAAGATCATCGACTACCTGAACCTGTGGGCCAGCGAGGCCGACAAGGTTGGCGACCTGCTGATCGTGCGCTATGAGGACCTGCGCGCCGACACCGAGGGTACGCTCAAGCGCGTCGTCGACTTCATCGGCACACCGGGCAGCGATGAGGAAATCCGCGCGGCGGTGGAATTTGCGTCCATCGAGAACATGCGCAAGATGGAGCAGAAGCGCACCTTCTGGCTGAGCGGCAGCCGCATGGTGCCCAAGGACCGCAAAAACCCCAACTCTTACAAGGTTCGCAAGGCCAAGGTCGGCGGCTACCGGGATTACTTCGACGATGCGCAGATTCGCGCGATGAATGAACTACTTGGCGAACGGCTGGCGCCGGTATTCGGCTACGAACCGGCGCCCACCGAGGCCGCGGCGACCGCCAAAACCTGAACCGGCTCACACTAAGCCACTGGAATTCCTGAACAATTCCGCTACAATAGCGAAACTATCATTATATGGCCCGGTGACACCGGGCCATCACCTGACGGGTACGAGGCCGAGCGATCCATGGATCACTGCGTTTTTATACAGACCAACCACAAACAGATTGTCGGCGCCCTGGTGGCCGAGTACGCGTTGCGCCGCAATTCGCGGCACAACGACAAGTTCGATGTGCGCATCATCAACACAAAGGACTACCCGTTCTTCCGTGAACGCGAGGGGCAGTTGTACCTGCGTGACGGCGTCAAGCGCACCTGGCTGAACGACGATCTGCAGTCCTTCACCCCCACCCGCTTCATGCCACCGGAACTGATGGGTTACAAGGGCCGCGCCGTGGTCATCGACCCCGACATCTTCGCCATCGCCGACATCTGGGAACTGCTGTCTCGCGACATGCAGGGCAAGGCCATCATGTGCCGCCCACGCTCCGGCACCAAGGGCATCATCGACCGCTGCCTGGCCTCCAGCGTGATGTTGCTGGATTGCGAAAAACTCACCCACTGGAAGGTGGAACAGGCCTTCAACGAAATGTTCGAGTTCAAGCGCGACTACATGCCCTGGATCTGCCTGCGCATGGAAGACCGCGACACCATCGGCCTGTTCGAAAACGTCTGGAACGACTTCGACAAGCTCAGCCCCGAAACCAAGATGCTGCACGTCACGCGCCGCAAGACCCAGCCCTGGAAGGCAGGCCTGCCGATCGACTGGCGCCCGGCGGAACGTTTCCGCCTGTTCCCGCCGGTCGCCTGGGCGATGCGCGCACGGCGGCGAATCTTCGGTGAGTATGGCCTGCTCGGCAAGTACAAGGAGCACCCGGACCAGAACCAGACCAACCTGTTCTTCGGACTGCTCAAGGAATGCCTGGAAAAAGGTATCGTCAGCGAGGACATGCTGCGCGAGGAGATGAAGCACAACCACGTGCGCCACGACGCTTTCGAGGTCCTGGAACGCACGCCCGACCTGGCGCCCCCCGGCCAGTCGCCGCTGAAACTGTCCGCCGCCTGACGCCCCCCTGTCCGCCTCAACCGGGCGGGCAGGGCTGAGGGTTTTATTGACCCAGATCAAACAATCCTCGCCACCACACCGCTAGGATGACGCGATCCCATGCCACACCCACGGAGATCGCGCCCATGGAATACAAGGTATTCATCCAGACCAACCACAAGCAGATTACCGGCGCCTACGTCGCCGAACACGCACTCCGTCGCTACTCGCAGAACAACGACAAGTTCGACGTCCAGATCATAGAGAAAAAGGACTACCCCTATTTCGACGAGCGCGAAGGACAGCTCTACCTCCGCGACGGCGTCAAGCGCAAATGGCTCAACAACGACCTGCAGTCCTTCACCCTCACGCGCTTCATGCCGCCCGAACTGATGGGCTACAAGGGCCGCGCCGTGGTCATCGACCCCGACATCTTCGCCGCCTCCGACGTCTGGGACCTGCTGTCGCGCGACATGCAGGGCAAGGCTATCATGTGCCGCCCCCGCTCCGGCACCAAGGGCATCATCGACCGCTGCCTGGCGTCCAGCGTCATGCTGCTGGACAACGAGAAGCTCACCCACTGGAACGTGGAGCAGTGGTTCAACGAACTGTTCGAGTTCAAGCGCGACTACATGCCCTGGATCTGCCTCAAGTACGAGGACCGCGACACCATAGGCCTGTTCGAGAACGAGTGGAACGACTTCGACAAGTTCACCCCGCAGACCAGAATGCTGCACACCACGCGACGCAAGACCCAGCCCTGGAAGGCCGGCCTGCCAATCGACTGGCGCCCGGCCGAGAAGTTCCGCCTGTTCCCGCCCGTCGCCTGGCTGATGCGCGCCCGCCGCCGCATATTCGGCGAATACGCCCTGCTCGGTCACTACAAGGTTCACCCTGACCCCAACCAGGAGGCCTTCTTCTTCGGCCTGCTCAAGGAGTGCATCAACGAAGGCAAGATCAGCGAGGAATTCGTGCGCGAGCAGATGGCCCGGAACCATGTGCGCCACGACGCCTTCGAGGTCCTGGAGCGCACGCCCGACCTGCCGCCGGCGCCGCTGCACCCCTTGTCGACGCCACTGGTGAACGCGGCCTGACAACCGCGGGCGCAATAATTGCGTATTGCCTTCGGGGGAACGCGAATGTAGAGTTGTTGGCAAGGACGCTTGACGCGCATTGATCGGACGACACCAGGCACCGGCCAAGGCAATAAGACTGGACGCATAACAACTTGCCGCATTCAAAAATAAAACGGCTACAACCCGGGGCCGAACCGGCAGCCGACACCAGCCCGGCCCTGCACCGCATCACTCATCACCAGCGGCTGGCCTTTCTTCTACCCAACCTTGGCGGTGGCGGTGTACAACGTAACGCCCTGATCATCGCCTCGGCGCTGCGCGCGCGCGGCTATCCGGTGGAGCTGGTACTGTGCAGTGAAAAGGGTCCCCTTTTTCAGAAAATACCCGATGCCATTTCACGGACCATCCTGACCAGGCACAGCGACTGGCGAAGCCGCCTGCACGCCGCCAGCGGCAACCCCTTGCTGCTGCCCGCGCTCACCTTGCCGGTACTGGCGGCGGGCAAATCGTCCAAGACCTTGAGGTTCCTGCCATCGTTGACGGACTACCTGCGCCGATCGGCGCCTGACATCCTGTTCGCGGCGACGACCTACCAGAATATCGAGGCTGTGCTGGCGCGCAACGCGTCCGGCGTCAACACCCGCATCGCAGTGACACAGAGTACCAACTTCTCCAGTTGGCACCAGGTGTCCCGCGAGTGGCGGCGTCGCCACCTGATACCGCTGCTGCGACATAGCTACCGCCAGGCCGACGCCATCATCGCCGTATCCAATGCCGTCGCCGACGATCTGGCCGGCTACACGGGCCTGGATCGCGCCTCTATTTCCACCATCTACACGCCGCTGGTGCCCGAGGATATCGGCGAACGCGCCAGCGAAGCTCTCGATCACCCCTGGTTCCAGCACAACGACGTACCTGTCGTGCTGGCCGTGGGACGCCCCGGCCGCGCCAAGGACTATCCGACGCTGCTGCGCGCCTTCGCGCTGGTGCACAAGCGGCGTCGCGCGCGGCTGGTTATTCTCGGTGAGGCCCGCGACCCCCACAAGAACCGTGAGCGCATCAGCCATCTGCAGACACTGATCAGCGAACTGGGCATCTCGGAGGACGTCGACATGCCCGGTTACACCCACAACCCCTACCGCTACATGGCCCGGGCCTCGTTGCTGGTGCTGTCATCGATCTATGAAGGTTTTCCGAGCGTGGTGCCGGAAGCCATGGCCTGTGGCTGCCCGGTTGTGAGCACACGCTGCCCCGGCGGCGTTATCGAGGCGCTGGACAACGGGCAATACGGTCGCCTTGTGGAAGTAGGCAACGAACGCGCCATGGCCGAAGCCATCCTGGCGTCGCTGGACGAACCCCTGGCGCGCGACAAACTGGTAAAACGGGGCTCGTCCTACTCCGTTGCGCGCAGCAGCGACGGCTACGAATCGCTGGTCGCATCATTGACACGGCCAGCCTGAATCCCGGCGATATACAGCGCCAGCGGCCACCAGAAAAACAGCCACAGTTCCCGGGGCCGCACGATCAGGCGGTCGACATCGGGCGCAATAAACAGAAAACCGAATACCAGCAAGGGCACAAGGAGCCTCGCGAGTCCACACCGCAGCCCGGAAACACGCCGGATAATGGCCAGCACCAGCAACAGCAACAGGACGACGGACACAACACCGCCGTCACGCAGGAACCCGATATAACTGCTGTGCGCATGAATGAAAACCCGCGTCTCGAGTTCGACAGCAGTCGAGGCAAGGTAGCCGTGCCCGAACCAGGGCGCCTCGGCAACCCGGGCCAGCACGCTCTCCCAGATTAGCGGGCGCCAGTGCAGCGCCATCCGGAAGCGGTCAAACACCTCGGGAAACCATAGCTGGGCGATCACGAACACGGCGACCATTACGCCCAACGCTATCGGAACAGCCTTCTTTCCGTAACAGAACGACATGGCCAGGAAGGCGCCGACGAGCCCGAGAATCGCGGTACGGCTGTGAGTCAGCAGCACCGCACCAAGCAGCACCAGGAAACCCGCCGCGAACACGGCCCTGAGCATGGTAGACCGCGCCCTGGTCAGCTGATAGAACGCCAGCAGGCAAAACACACCGTAAGCCCCGCCGGCGAGAATGGCGTTGCTGATGCGCCCCAGCGGGATCAGGCGCGACACCGGGAAGGGATGTCCGGGATGACGGTACCACTCAAACATGGACACCAGCGCCGTCACGGCGACGGCCAGTACCAGCACCTCCAGCAAACGTTCGAATGCCCGGGGGAAACGCCGGACCAGGAACACTGTCGCAACCACGAACACCAGCACCTGTATGCCACGCCCGGCAAGCAAGCCGAATTCCCTGACCGAAAACGGTGTGCTCCACAGGCCGCTGGCGACCTGGTAGACCACCCACAACAGCAACAGCCGGAATACCGTGTCGCGCCACAGTTCAGGCAACACCTGCCGGCCCAGCAACAGGCATGGCAACATTACCGCCACGTAGTAGAACCGGTAGTGCTCGGGGCGTTCCGGGAACAGGAAAAAGCCCAGTATGAACAGGCCGTAGCCGGCATAGAGCCACAGCGATAACGGTTCCCGCAACAGGGTTCTGTCAGTCCATGTCCTCATGCCGGACTCACCCGCTCACTGGCGAACAGACGCCGAACCGCTTCGGCCGCGGCCTCCACGCCCTTGCCCACAGGAGGCGTCGCGGGCGCCACGACATCCTGACCCGCCCATGCCGCCACGCCATCGCGCACCAGCCGCTCCTGTATGCGCGACACATCACGCCGCATGCGACGCGGCGCCAGGCGCATGGCCAGGCGGTGGGTAAACGGCTTGTAACGGAAATTGTGTGCAATCGTCCACCAGGGGCGCCGCACGCCGGCCGCGGCGTCCGACAGATCGAAGATATACAGGGGGCGCCGGGCGGCGGACGCCTCGGCCAGCATCGACATGCTTTCACCGGTGACCACGATGCGGTCGGCCAGCGCAAGGTAGGCCCGGTAAGGATTTTCGCCCTGGCCTCCCCAGTGCCAGGCCCGCACCGGCACCTCGAGGGTGTCGAGAAACGCGCGGTAGGCTTCGGCCGGGGTCCGCGCACTGTCGGTCGCCAGCACCGATCCCGACTCCGCCGCCACCCGACGGTTCAGCCAGCGTGCCAGACGTCGCGCCTTGGCCGGCGTAAACACGAAGGGGCCGCTGTCGCCTCCCAGCAGCACACTCCAGCGCGGTGTCGGCAGATCGTTGAAAGCCGCCCGCATGGCCTCGGCCTCGCAATCCAGCACCTGCCGGGTGAGTCCATGCAGCGGCAGGTCAACGACCAGCACATTGGGGCGCGCCGGCAGTTCGTACTGTGGCGTGGTAACGATCAGGTCGAAGCATTCCAGCGGCGCCCACGGGCGCCCCACGTGCACCAGCCGGGTTTTTCCGCCGGACTGACAGCGTACCCAGCGTGCCACCGGTTCGTTGCGCCGTCCGGCCGTCAGCAGCAGGTCCGGCCAGGGCGGCGCCAGCCGGTCGGAACGTTTCCGGTCTACGCCCGCCAGTGTCACACCCAGCAGGCGGTTGGTGAGCAGTTCCCAGGGACGGTTGCGAATGCGCCGGATCTCGAAGGGCCAGCCCAGCGCCTCGGCCAAAGCCAGCAACTGGGTGTTGTCGCCCGCCTTGCGGCCATTCAGTATCCATACCCGTGGCGGCTGCCCGGCCTCTTTGTCGGGATTGTTCACGCTGACGAACGCTTCCTGAAAACCAGCCGCGAGCTTACCCTAATCACCGGGATTCTGCAGCGTAAATCGTTTACCATAGCCGCACATTCTGCCCGCGCCGGAACCGGAGCCGCCTTGGTACTCGACCGCTATATCACCTCGGAGATCACCAAACCGCTGTTTCTGGGCGTCGCCCTGCTGATGGTGATCTTCACCGGCTACACGGCCGCGGTAAAGCTCGGCGACGCGGCCAACGGCCTCATCGATCCGCAAACCGTGGCGCAACTGATCGGCCTCAGCGCCATCGTGGCGCTGGAGGTCCTGCTGCCCACCGCCCTCTACCTGTCGATCATCGCCACCCTCAGCCGCATGTACCGCGATTCCGAGATCTTCGCCATGAAGGCGGCCGGCGTCGGCGAAGCGCGCATCATGCGCGCACTGCTGTCCGTCACCATCCTGATTTCCGTGGTGGCGGGCGTCATCTCCGTGTATGGACGCCCCTGGGCCTACCGGGAGAGCTACCGCCTGGAGGCGGAAGCACGGGCGGAATTCGACATCCGCAAGATGGAAGCCGGCCACTTCATCGAGCTGCAAAACAACACCTACGTCCTGTACGCGCGCGACATCGACAAGGAAGCCGGAAAACTGAGGAAGGTGTTCCTGCAGACCCGCAGGGGCAAAAAGGTACAGGTCATCTATGCCCAGGAAGCCTACCTGCCGCCCGTCACCTTTGGCGAGGCGCGCAGTTTCGAACTGTTCGACGGCTACGCCTACACCCTGGACAGGCAAGGCAGCCACGACATCACCCTGAAGTACCGCCAGCTCGTCATCAACATCCCGCCCGAACAACCGGACACCAATTACCGCCGCAAGGCGGAACCCACGCCGGGCCTGTACGACTCCGACGCGCCCAAGGACATCGCGGAGTTCCAGTGGCGTCTGTCGACGCCGGTTTCCACCCTGATGCTGGCGATGCTCGCCGTTCCACTCAGCCGCAGCGCCCCGCGGCAGGGCCGGCACAACAGCTTTCTGGTCGCCATCCTGGTCTATATCGGCATGTTCAACCTGGTCAGCGTGGCGCGCAACGGGGTGGAAGAAGGCCTGATCCCGCCCTTCCCCGGCATCTGGTGGATCTATCTCTTTCCGCTGGCGCTGTTCGTGGTACTGATGGCCTGGCCGGCCTGGCAACGCCGCAGGAAAGCCTGACATGGGACGCATCGACCGTTATATCGCGCGCCAGCTCGTACAGGACTGGATCCTGGTATGGATGGTGATCTCCGCCATCTTCAGCCTGATCGCCTTCGTCGACGAACTGGATCGTGTCCAGTACAACTACCAGACAGTCGATGCGGTGCGCTATACCCTGCTCACGCTGCCACAACGATCGATGCAGTTGATACCGGTCATCGCCTTGCTCGGATCCATACTGGCGCTGGCGCGAATGAACAAGAACAGCGAAATCATCGCCATGCGCGCCGCCGGCATGCCGCTGGGCCATTTCTTCCGCGCCGTCGCCGTGCCGGCGCTGGCGCTGGTCGCGCTGTTGTATGGCGCCTCCGAGTACCTGTCGGCGCCGCTCTACCAGCAGGCCGAGATCCAGAAAAGCCTGGCGCGCACCGGGCGCGCCAACCTGCTGCGCGGCAAGGGCCTGTGGTCGGTGGACGGCAACCGCTTCTTCAACGTGCAAAAACTGAAGCACGGCAAGGTTCCGACCAGCATCTACCTCTACCAGTTCGCGCCGGACGGACGCCTGGTCAACTTCATCTATGCGCGTTCCGCCAAGCCCTCCGAGGACCGCAAGTGGGAGCTGACGGGCGTCACCCAGAAAACACTGGAAGACGGCAGGCTGACGACGCGCTTCCGCAAGCAACTGGCGACGGGGCCGTTCTGGTCCCCTGACGAGTTGCCGGTTCTGCCCCTGCCCATCGCCGGCATGTCGCTGACCGGCCTGTATGACTATGTGCGTTACCTGCGCGCCACCGAACAGAACTGGCAACGCGCGGAGCAGGTGTTCTGGCAGAAGATGGCGCTGCCGCTTACCGCAGGCGCCATGGTGCTGCTGGCGACCCCCATCGGCGCCGGCCTCCAGTCGCGCCGCAACGCCGCCTTCGGGCGCAACCTGGCGATCGGGGCGGGTGTCGGCATCGGCTTCTACCTGCTGTCCCAGATCATCTACACCAGCGGCCCCCTGATCGGACTGCCGCCCGCCGCCGTGGCCTTCACGCCGCCGGCGCTGGTCGCCGCCGCGGCCATCTGGCTGTTCCTGCGCATGCGCTAGGGCATTTGGCGGCCGCGCGCCCGATAAGGCATAATTGGCGCTTACATGTTTTCCCTCCACCCTCTCAGTTGCTGACCGCCCGCCCATGCGCCTGATGATCTCCTTTTTCCGGGCCTACCCGGGGCACTCCATCGTCATGCTGCTGGCGCTGCTGTTTGCCGGTGTCGCCGAGGGGGTCGGGCTGTCGGCCCTGCTGCCCTTGATCAGCGTCGCCATCGACAACGACACCGGCGGCGCCGACCGGCCGCCCCCCAACCAGTACGAACAACTGGTCATCGACGTCATCCAGCAACTCGGAATTTCGCCGACCATCGGCGTCCTGCTGAGCATCATCGTCGTCGGCGTCACCCTCAAGAGCCTGCTGTTACTGGTGGCCAAGAAGGAAGTCGGCTATACCGCGGCACAGGTGGCAACCGATTTGCGGCTGGAAATGCTGCGCGCCATGCTGCGCAGCAAATGGGAATACTTCATCCACCAGCCCATCGGCAGCCTCACCAACCGCCTGGCGACCGAGGCGCAGCGCTCCTCCGATTCCTTCGTCAACGGCGCCACCGTCATCACCTACCTGGTACAGGCCATCATCTACGGCGGCGTGGCGGTGGCGGTATCGTGGAAGGCCACCCTCACCACGCTCGCCATCGGCAGCGTGATCATCGGCATTTCGCATTTCCTGGTGCGCATGACCCGCCGCGCGGGCAAGAAACAGACCAGGCTGCTGACCTCGCTGCTGTCGCAACTGACCGACACCCTGCAATCGGTGAAGCCCCTGAAGGCGATGGCCAGGGAACATCTCGCCGACAAGGTGCTGGCCACCGAGACCTCGCGCCTCAACAAGGCGTTCCGCAAACAGGTATTCAGTGGTGCGGCGCTGGCGGCGGCCCAGGAGGAAATGTTCGCCATCGTGCTCGCCAGTGGCATGTTCATCGCCCTGGTCAAGCTCGGCATGCCATTCCCCACGGTGACGGTACTCGCCGTGGTGCTGGGCAAGATGCTCAGCCAACTCGGCAAGGTCCAGAAGCAGTACCAGAAGATGGTCGTCGGCGAGAGCGCCTTCTGGTCGCTGAAAAATGCCATCGAGGAAGCACGCCAGGCCGAGGAATACCTGGGCGAAGGTGCCATCCCGCGGCTCGAACGGCATATCCGGCTGGCCAACGTCACCTTCGACTACGAGCCCGGGCGCACTGTCCTGCGCGACATCGAGCTGGAAATCCCGCAGGGCCGCCTGACCACGCTCACCGGGCCCTCGGGTTCCGGCAAGACCACCGTCATCGATCTGATCATCGGCCTGCTCAAGCCACGGCAGGGCGAGGTGCTGATCGACGACACGCCGCTTGCCGCCATGGACATGCGTGCCTGGCGGCGCATGATCGGCTACGTGCCGCAGGAAACCCTGCTGCTGCACGCCTCCATCGCCCACAATGTCACCCTTGGCGATCCCGAACTGGACGAACAGGCCGCGGTGCAGGCCCTCAAGGACGCCGGCGCCTGGGACTTTGTCGAGCGACTGCCGGAAGGCATCCACAGCACGGTGGGAGAACGCGGCACCAGGCTGTCAGGCGGACAACGCCAGCGTATCGTCATCGCGCGGGCGCTGGTGCACAAACCCGCGCTGCTCATCCTCGACGAGGCCACCAGCGCCCTGGACCCGGAAAACGAGGCGGCCATCGGCCGCACCATGGCCGCGCTGCGCGGCAAGCTGACTATTCTCGCCATATCCCACCAGACCGCGTTGGTGGAGGCCGCCGACCGGGTGTACCGGCTGGAGAACGGGATGGCGACACAGGTTCGGGACCAGCAGTAAACCCCGGCGCGCGAGCGCCCTGTCAGCGCCGGAAACGGTTTAAAACAGTTCCCGCACCCTCGCGACCGCGCGCGCCATATCGCCGGAAGCGGCGGTTGACGACGCCCGCGGCTCACCCAGCCAGGCCACCCGGCCCTGTTCCAGCAGTCGCCGGTGCACCAGGCGGATGTCACGGCTCAAGCGCCTCGGCCCCACGCGCATCATCAGGCTGTAGGTCCATGCGCTGAGACGGAAGTCCAGCGGCAACGCCACGTCTTCCCGCATCGGGTGGCCATACCCGCCGAGCGGCGCCATCCATACCGGCTTGCCCGTGGCGCAGGCCTCGCTGAGCATGGAAATGCTGTCCGCCGTCACCACCAGGTCATCGCACAGCGCCAGCATGCCGAAGTAGGGGTTGCCCGGGTCGCCGGGCCGCCAGCGGTACAGCGCGTGCGGCACGTCGACTTCGCGCGCAAACACGTCGATCACCGCCGGGGCCGTTCGCGCGCTGGTGGAAATCATCAGCGCGCCGCCCCGCTGCCGCGCATGCGCGGACACCTGGCGGGCGATGGCGCGCGCGTTCCTTGCACCCAGTGTATAGGGGCCACTGTTGCCCCCCAGGATCACCGCCGTGCGCGGCCCCGGCAGGTGTGAAAAGCGTTCCCGCCAGCGCTCCCTCTCCTGCCCCAGGCGTTGCGGGGTGACCCGGTGCAGGGTAAGCGTGTTGTGCAAAATGTTGGGGTAATCCGGCAGGCGGTACTGGGGCGTGGTCACGACCAGGTCGAAGTTGTCGGGATGCGCCCAGGGCCGGCCGATGTGCACGATACGCGTGCGCCCGCCCTGCTGCGCCCGTATCCAGCGGCACACCGGCTCGTTGCGCATCCCGGCGGAGATCACCAGGTCCGGCCAGGGAGGCCGCAGGGAGGAAGACGCCTCGCGGCGGATACCGCGCAGGTCGCTGCCACGAAACAGGCTGGTGCGGAACTCCGTGCGGCGGTAGGCAAGTTCCTTGAGTGAAAACGGCCAGCCCAGCGCCTCGCCCAGCGCCAGCACCTGGCTGCGCTCACCGGCGCGATAGCCGGTAACCAGCCACACCACGGGGTATTTGTCGCCTGCAGCAGACAGACCGGGCGTTTCGGGTTCGACGGGGTTCATGGGCAACGATTTCGGGGCTGACACCCATGGCGCCGCCGCTCAACTCCAAGTACAATTCAGCGTTTGCGAATCTAGCGGCTTGCGCGATGCGGCGCAACCGCCACGCCCCGATCCGGACGAGTTTTCTCCATGCCTGACTACAACGAATTTCTTGAACGCATCTTCGAGGTTCTCAAGCCGTTTGCCAAGCAGGGCGTGCTGCTCAACGAGGACTGCGAGCTGGTTGCCGAACTGGGCCTGACCTCGCTGCAGGTCATGGAGCTGATCGAGCAACTGGAAGACCATTTCGACATGTCGATCCCGCTCAACATCCTGCCCGACATCCGTACCGTGCGCGACCTGGCGCGGGCGCTGGAAAAACTCGAGTCCTGACACCATGAGCCTGTTCGACAAATTCCAGCCGATCGCGGACATCCAGGCCGACCTCAAGGAATTGGGCGTGATGCCCTTTGGCGCCGTCACCGAGAAGCTGCTGTCCTCCACCGAGGCCATCGTCAACGGTCACAAGGTGATCCTGGCCGGCACCAATAACTACCTGGGGCTCACCTTCGACCCCGAATGCCTGGAAGCCGCCAAGCGCGCCATCGACGAATCAGGCACCGGCACCACCGGCTCGCGCATGGCCAACGGCACCTTCGCGGAACACGTGGCGCTGGAAAACGAGCTGGCCGCGTTCTTCGACCGCCGCCACGCCATCGTGTTTTCCACCGGTTACGCCGCCACCATGGGCATGGGCTCCACGCTGGCGGGTCCCGGTGACGTGATCGTGCTGGACGCCGACAGTCACGCCAGCATCTACGACGGCGTGCGCCTGGGCGGCGCCGACGTGATCCGTTTCCGGCACAACGACCCCGCCGACCTGGAAAAGCGCCTGCGCCGGCTCGGCGACCGCATCGACAACACCCTGATTATCGTCGAGGGCATATACAGCATGATGGGCGACCAGGCTCCACTGGCCGAGATCGCCGAGCTCAAGCGCAAGTACGGAGGCCTGCTGCTGGTCGACGAGGCGCATTCACTGGGCATGCTCGGCGAGCACGGACGCGGTGTCGCCGAGGCCGCCGGCGTGGAAGACGACGTCGATTTCGTGGTCGGCACCTTCAGCAAGAGCCTGGGCGCCATCGGCGGCTACTGCGTGAGCAACCACGACCAGCTCAACGCCATCCGTTTCGCGATACGGTCCTATATCTTCACCGCTTCGCCTTCGCCCTCGGTGATCGCCTCCACCCGTGCCGCGCTGCGCCTGATGCAGGAACGCCCTTACCTGCGTGACCAGCTATGGGACAACGCCCGGCGTCTCTACGACGGGCTCAAGGCACTGGGACTGGAGGTCAGCCCCGAAGTCAGCCCGGTGGTCGCCGTCACCATCAATGATCGCAACCAGGCCATCGACTGGTGGAACCGGCTGCTGCAACACGGCGCCTACGTCAACCTGGTAATGCCGCCCGCCTCCCCAACCGACGACAGCCTGCTGCGCTGCAGCGTCAGCGCCGCCCACAGCCCCGGGCAGATCGACCGCATCGTTGCCGCTTTCGCTGCCGTGCAGAATTAGGTTCGGGTTCGACACGAAACAACCCAGATGGATAAACTGAAAATCATTGGCAATGGCCCGCTGCACGGTGAGGTCACCATTTCCGGGGCCAAGAACGCGGCGCTGCCGATACTCGCGGCCACGCTATTGTGTCCCGAACCTTTCACGCTGCGCAATGTTCCGCACCTCCGCGACATCACCACCACACTGGAACTGATGGGCCGTTTCGGCACCGCCATCGAACTGGTCGACGACCTGTCGCTGGTGGCGGACAGCTCGCGCATCGACAACCTCTGCGCGCCCTACGAACTGGTGCGCACCATGCGCGCCTCCATCCTGGTGCTGGGCCCCCTGCTGGCACGCTTCGGCGAGGCGGAAGTCTCCCTGCCCGGCGGCTGCGCCATCGGCTCGCGGCCGGTGAACCTGCATATCCAGGGGCTGAAGGCGATGGGCGCCGAAATCGATATCGAGGACGGTTATATCAAGGCGCGCGCCAGCCGCCTCAAGGGGACGCGCTTCTTCTTCGACGTGGTTTCGGTGACAGGCACCGAAAACCTGATGATGGCCGCCACACTGGCGGACGGCACCACGGTACTGGAAAACGCCGCGCGCGAACCGGAAGTCACCGACCTCGCCAACTGTCTGGCGGCCATGGGCGCCCGCATCCATGGCGCCGGCACTGACACCATTACCATCGAGGGCGTGCCCGCCCTTCATGGCGGCAACCACGCAATCACCGCCGACCGCATCGAGACCGGCACCTTCATGGTGGCGGCGGCAGCTACCGGTGGGCGTGTGCACCTGCGCAACACCGAGCCCTCCTACCTGGACGCGGTCATCGAGAAACTGCGCGATGCCGGCGCGGAAATCGGACTGGGCGAAAACAGCATCGACGTGGACATGCACGGCAGACGCCCACGAGCCGTCAATCTCACCACCGCGCCCTACCCGGCGTTCCCCACCGACATGCAGGCCCAGTTCGTGGCGCTCAACGCCATCGCCGACGGTACCGCCACGGTCAAGGAAACCATCTTCGAGAACCGTTTCATGCACGTGCAGGAACTGCAACGCATGGGCGCCAATATCGAACTGCAGGGCAATACCGCCATCGTGCGCGGCATCGAGCGACTGCGCGGCGCCCCGGTAATGGCGACCGACCTGCGCGCCTCGGCGTGCCTGGTCATTGCCGGACTGACCGCCGATGGCGAAACCCTGATCGACCGCATATACCACCTGGACCGCGGCTACGAATGCATCGAGGAAAAACTCTCCCAGCTCGGTGCGCGAATACAACGGGTGCCTTCACAGACGACGGACACATGAGCCTCATCCTGCTGGTTTCCGTACTGATCCGTTTGCTGGCACTGGGCTGGAGCCTTCACCTGTGGCGCAAGATCCGCGACTGGCGCATTGGCATCCTCGGCGCCATGGTTGCACTGATGGCCCTGCGCCAGACGCTCACCCTGTCCCGGAAAGGGCTCGCATGGCCTCCCGATCCCACCACCAATATCGACGAACTGCCCGGCCTGGCGGTCAGCGTACTGGTTCTGCTGGTCATCGTTTTCATCGGCCGCATGATCATCGAGGAACGACGGCGGTCCGCGGAACTCCTGGCCGCCAAC
The DNA here is from genome assembly GCA_015494295.1 of Gammaproteobacteria bacterium. Classification (GTDB taxonomy): domain Bacteria; phylum Pseudomonadota; class Gammaproteobacteria; order DSM-19610; family DSM-19610; genus Thiogranum. The sequence continues at coordinate 74,490 of WGBO01000006.1, forward strand.
CGGGAACTGGAACGCCAGATCTCCCGCCGGCACCAGGCCGAGGAACGTACCCGCATTCTCTCGCAGGTGGTGGAACAAAGCCCGGAAAGCATCTTCATCACCAATCTCGATGCCGAAATCGAGTATGTCAATGCCGCTTTCGTGCGTAACACCGGTTACAGCCGCGAGGAAGTGACAGGCCGCAACCCCAGCATCCTGAAATCGGGCAAGACACCGCGAGAAACCTACCAGGCCCTGTGGTCGGCCCTGCTCCGTGGAGAAGCCTGGCAGGGCGAGCTGTTCAACCGCTGCAAGGATGGCAGCGAGTTCATCGAATGGGCGATTATTTCACCGGTACGCGAGGCCGATGGCCGTATCAGCCGTTATGTCGCCATCAAGCAGGACATCACCGAGAAGAAACGCGCCGAGGCCGAAATAAACCAGCTGGCCTATTATGACTCCTTGACCAGGCTGCCCAATCGAACGCTGCTGATGGAGCGACTGAGCCAGACCCTGCTCGACGCGGAGAACGATGGACGCCGCGCCGCCCTCATCCTGATCAACATAGACCGTTTCAAGAACATCAACGATGCCCGCGGCCATGCCCTGGGCGACGCCCTGCTACAGGCGGTGAGCAAGCGTCTGGCCGGGTTGTTCGATGAGCACGACACCCTCGCCCGCCTCGCCTCCGACGAGTTTGCGATTCTGATACCCGAGGCCGGACAGCCTGCCCGACAACCCGACTCGCGCGCTCTGGCGATGGCCGAACAGGTCCTGGAGATACTGCGCCGGCCAATCGCCGTGGACAACGAGGAAATCTCCATCACCGTCAGCCTCGGCATCACCCTGTTCCCGGAACACACGGGCGACACCGCCATCGCCGTGCTGCGCCGCGCCGACACCGCCCTGCACCGCGCCAAGGAACATGGCGGCAACCACTACGCCTTCTTTGAAACCGACATGGGGAAATCGGTGGAACGCCGCTTCCGCACCGAACGCGAACTGCGCCAGGCCATTACCGACGGCCAGTTGCGCCTGTTCCTGCAACCCCAGGTCGACACCCGTGGACATCTCGTCGGGGCCGAGGCACTGGTCCGCTGGCAACACCCGGAGCGCGGGCTGGTGCCGCCTGGCGCCTTCATCCCCGTCGCAGAGGAATCCGACCTGATCCTGGACGTGGGCGGATGGGTATTGTCGGAAGCCCTTCAATTCATGGCGCGAGGCGATATGGCGGGGCACCCGTTCAGGCTTTCGGTCAACCTGAGCCCGCGCCAGTTCCGGCAGGCCGGTTTCGTGCCCTGGCTGAAGGATCTGCTGGACTCAACCGGCGCCGACCCCAACCACCTGACCCTGGAAGTCACCGAGAACCTGGTAATTCAGAACATCAACGAAGTGGTTTCGCGCATGAGCGAGATTTCCGCGCTGGGCATTCGCTTCTCGATCGACGATTTCGGCACCGGCTACTCGTCTCTCTCGTATCTGAAACGGCTGCCGGTCCATGAACTGAAAATCGACCGGAGTTTCATCCAGGACGCGCCTTTCGACAAGGGCGATGCGGCGCTGGTGGAAACCATACTCGCGGTCGCGGAGCACATGCACCTCAAGGTGGTCGCGGAAGGTGTGGAAACCGAGGAACAGGCCGCCTTCCTGAATGAACGGGCCGAGGTGATCCACCAGGGTTACCTCTACGGCAAGCCGGAGCCGGCGGAGGACTGGTTCAAACGCTGGTTCGGCAACGCGCCGAAGGAGTAGACGCCGGGCTCAGCCCTTCTTTCCGATGAGCTCGATGGGATATCCGTCGGGATCTTCCACGAAGGAAATGATGGTCGTGCCGGCATTCATCGGCCCCGCCTCGCGCAGGATCTTGCCACCACGCTTGCGGATCTCGTCGGTCGCCTCATACACGTCGTCCACTTCCAGGGCGATATGGCCGTAACCCGTGCCAAGGTCGTAGTGATCGGTATCCCAGTTGTAGGTGAGCTCGATCACCGTGTTCCCGGATTCGTCGCCGTAGCCGATGAAAGCCAGGGTAAACTTCCCGTCCGGGTAATCCTTCTGCCGCAGCAGCCTCATGCCCAGCACTTCGGTGTAGAACTTGATGGAACGCTCCAGGTTACCGACCCGAAGCATGACGTGAAGTATGCGCATTTGTTGCTCCTGTGCCTGGGTGCGAAAGTCCCTTGCGCCCTGGCGCTTCTATTGTTTTTTACGCGCCGCTATCCGTAACCTCAACGCGTTCAGCTTGATAAAGCCCTCGGCATCCTTCTGGTTGTAGGCACCCTCGTCGTCCTCGAAGGTGGCGATACGCTCGTCGAACAACGAGTCCGTCTCCGACATGCGGCCGACCACGATCACGTTGCCCTTGTACAGCTTGAGCCGGACCTTGCCGTTCACCGTCGCCTGGGAGGCGTCGATCATGCCCTGCAACATCTCCCGCTCCGGGCTCCACCAGTAGCCGTTGTACACCAGTTCGGCATAGCGCGGCATCAACTCATCCTTCATGTGCGCCACCTCGCGGTCCAGCGTCAGCGACTCCATGGCACGATGCGCCTTGAGCATGATGGTGCCCGCCGGCGTCTCGTAACAGCCGCGCGATTTCATGCCCACGTAGCGGTTCTCGACGATGTCGTCGCGGCCGATGCCATTGTCGCCGCCCAGTTTGTTGAGCTGCTCCATGACCTGCCCCGGCGTCACCGCCTTGCCATTGATGGCGACAATATCGCCCTTTTCGTAGCTCAGTTCGACATAGGTCGGGGTATCGGGCGCCTGCTCGGGCGACACCGTCCAGCGCCACATGCTCTCCTCCGGTTCCGCCCAGGGATCTTCGAGAATACCGCCCTCGTAGGAGATGTGCAGCGAATTGGCGTCCATCGAATAGGGCGACTTCTTGCCCTTGTTGAAGTCCACCGGGATATTGTGCTTCTCCGCGTAAGCCATCAGTGTCTCGCGCGAATTCAGATCCCATTCGCGCCAGGGCGCGATGATCTTGATATCCGGGTTCAGCGCATAGGCGCCCAGCTCGAAACGCACCTGGTCGTTACCCTTCCCGGTGGCGCCGTGCGAGATGGCATCCGCACCCGTCTCTTTGGCGATCTCCACCAGGCGGCGGGCGATCAGCGGGCGGGCAATGGAGGTACCCAACAGGTACTCGCCCTCGTAGATGGCGTTGGCGCGAAACATCGGGAACACGTAGTCGCGCGCGAAATCCTCGCGCAGGTCCTCGATATAGATCTCCTTCACACCCATCGCCTGTGCCTTGGCACGCGCGGGCTCGACCTCCTCGCCCTGGCCGATGTCGGCGGTGAAAGTCACCACCTCGCAACCATAGGTTTCCTCCAGCCACTTGAGGATGATGGAGGTATCCAGGCCACCGGAGTAGGCGAGGACGACTTTATTCACTTTAGACATAGTGTAGGAACCTTTTTTTCATCACCGGGAAAGGGGATTGTTGATCTGATTTCAAGGCGTTGGTGCAGCCGAGCATCGCAGGTGTTTTGCGATGAAGCGAGCGTTGTTTGAGCAGGCTGCGTTTTTTGCAGCCTGTGAGTTTAGCGAGCGCGCAAAACACCGAGAAGCGCAGGGAACCCGCGCAGCGGGCAAACCATTGCCTTGAAATCAGATCAACAATCCCCTCACCAACCATAGTAATTGCCTGCCCCCGACCTCTGACTGCCTGAGACGGGAGTGTGTCCCCCGACTTCGGGCCGTTTGACGCAGCCGAGCATCGCAGCAAAACGCAGATGAAGCGATCCCTGTTTGAGCGGTTTCAAAGAAACCGCGAGTTTGGGATCGCGCTGCGTTTTGCGAGAAGCGCAGGGAACCCGCGAAGCGGGCAAGTCATCGGCGCGAAGTCGGGGGACACACTCCCGTCTTCACCACCGACGACGAGCTATCGCTTCGCCTTCATCTTTGCACTGCGCCGCAGCCGCGATCCCAGCCGCCGCGCCAGTTCGCCGAACATTTCGGTCTGGGTCGGGTGCGGGTGTATCGCGTTGCCGACCTGCTCCAGCGTCATGTTGGCGGACACCATCATCACCGCCTCGCCGATCAGCGTGTCGGCGTGGTCGGCCAGCAGGTGCACGCCGATGATGCGCTGCGTGTTCTTGTCGGCGACGATCTTGATCATGCCATGCAGCTCGTTGTTGATCATGGCCTTGGCATCGATGTTCATCGGCACCTTGGCTTCCACCGCGTCGATGCCCTTGGCCCTGGCCTGTTCCAGCGACAGGCCCACGAAGGCCGCCTCGGGACGGGTGAAGATCACGCCGCAGTCCTTGTCCTGGTCGTACTTCATGTCCTCGCCGAGGATGGTGGCGGCGGCCACGCGGCCCTGCTGGGCGGCGGTGTGCGCGAGCATCAGGCCACCGATGACGTCGCCAATGGCGAAGATGTGCGGCACATTGGTGCGGCAGCGGGCGTCGGCCTTGATGACGCTGTGTTCGCTGGCGACCCCGGCCTTGTCCAGGTCCAGGCCGTCCAGCACCGGGCGCTTGCCGGTACCCATGATAACGTAATCGACCTTGATGCTGTGCGCCTTGCCGTCGCTGTCCTTGTACTTGACAGTCACGCCGCCGGCCTTGCCGCTGATCTTGTCGATCTGCACCGAGGTGTGCACGGTCAGCCGCGGGTCGTCGTTGAGCACGGCGGTGAGATGCTTGGCGATCTCCGGCTCCACTTCGGCGAGGATGCGGTCTTTCGCTTCCAGCAACGTAACCTGGGTGCCGAAGTCCTGGAAGATCTGCGCCATTTCCAGGCCGATGGCGCCGCCACCGATCACCACCAGCTTCTTCGGCTGCGCCTTGAGCTGCCACACAGTATCGGAAGTCAACACGCCGCCGCCCTCGACAAGGCCCTCGCGCGCGCCCGGGATCGGCGGCACGAACGGCGGTGCGCCGGTGGCGATGACGGCACAGCCGAAGGTCACGGTCTCGCCCTGCGGCTTGTCGGCCGGCAACGCACGCGTATGCGGGTCGTCCTGGTTGCCGGAAGTATCGATGAACAGGGTGTGGTCGTCGACGAAACGGCCATAGCCCTGGATGTAGTTGATCTTGACGCCCTTGTCGGTCTTCAGCGCCATGTCGCCACGGGTTTCCAGCACCTTGCGGCGGGTGGCCTCCAGCGCCTCCCAGTCCAGCTTCGGCTTGCCGGGGGTGATGCCGAGGTGGCCGTCGTGCAGGCGGTCGCGGATCCGGTCGGCCGCGGCGCGCCAGGCCTTGGAGGGGATACAGCCGCGCCACAGGCATTCGCCGCCCGGGAACGGCGAGTCGTTGACCATCGCCACCTTGAGGCCGTGCGCGACCAGGTCGCGGGCGCAGTCCTCGCCACCGGGACCGCCGCCGACCACGACCACGTCGTAGTCCCAGTCGCCTTCGGGGATGGCCGGGCCGCTCGGCCCCATCCACGCCTCGGGCTGCTCGATGAGTTCCTTCAGCGCCTTCAGGTACAGCGCCACTTCCGCGCCGTTCACCACGCGGTGGTCGGCGGTGATGGTGAACGGGCTGCCCTGCTCGGTGTTGGCGGAAATCGCCAGGATGGCGGCGATACCGGGCGTGGCGATGGCGTCGAAATGACTGACGCCGAACATGCCCATGTTGGAGATCTGGAAGGTCGAGCCGGCATATTCCTCCGGTTTCAGGCGGCGCTTGCGGGCGCGCTCGACCAGGTCTTTCCAGTCCTCGCCCAGTTCGTCGAGGTCACGGCTCTCACAGTTGCGCAAAACCGGCACCACCAGCCCGCCGCCGTCGGCGGAAACCGCCATGCCGATGTCGACATTGCTGCGTTCGACCAGCTTGTCCTGCGGCTGGTAGCACCAGTTCATCTTCGGGTACTGCTGCATGGCCAGGGCACAGGCCCTGGCGATGGCCACGGTGACCGAGGCGCCCTGCGCCTTGGACGCCTTGATCAAGGCGCCGAGGCGGATATTGGCGGTGACGTGGAAGGTCGGCATGCTCAGCGAGGAGGTCATGGCGTCGCTGATGGCCTTTTCCAGCTTGTTCATGGGACGGCCGTTACCGGGCACATCAACCTGCGGGAAACCGGCCGCGGCCGGGGCGGCGGCCGGCTGCGCGGCCTGCACGTCGGCGGCCACGATCACGCCGCCGGGGCCTGATCCGCCCACGCCGGACAGGTCGATGCCACGCGCGCCGGCGATGGCGCGTGCATACGGCGTGGCGGCGCGCCCCTGGGGACGCGGCGCGGGAGTGCCGCCAGCCGGCAGCGAAACCCGCGGGGCGGCCGCAGCGGCTGCGGCGGCCGGTGCCGCCGGCGCGGACTCGGCAGGGGACACGGCGGATTCGGCTTTCGTCGTGACCGGCGTGGCGTCTTCATCCACCACCTGGTCGGGGCTGTCCACCAGGTAGGCCAGCGGCTCACCGACCGGTACCGTGGCGTCGACCGGCACACGTGGGCCGGACAGGTAACCGTCACGGAACACCTCGACATCCATGATCGCCTTGTCGGTTTCCACCTGCGCCACGATATCGCCGCGCTGTATCTTGTCGCCGATGTTCTTTTCCCAGCTCACCAGCACACCCTCGGTCATGGTGTCGGAAAGCTGCGGCATGATAATGGTATGGGAGGCGCCTTCCGGCGCGGCGCTGGCCGGCTCGCCCTGCGCTTCGGCAGCGGCAGCGGTTTCCTGCGGGGCAGACTGTTCCGTTTGCGGCGCGCTGGCGGCCGCCGATGCCGGTGCGGCGTCGCCCGTGTTCACGTCTTCAGGCGTCGCGACCAGGTAGGCCATCGGCTCGCCAACCGGCACGGTGCTGTCGACCGGCGCCAGGGGGCCGGACAGGTAGCCTTCACGGAAGACTTCCACGTCCATGATGGCCTTGTCGGTTTCGACCGTCGCAACGATGTCGCCGCGTTCGATCTTGTCGCCGATATTCTTTTCCCAACTCACCACCACACCTTCGGTCATGGTGTCGGAGAGCTGGGGCATCTTGATTACGTAGGGCTCAGCCATGCATACATCCAGTTATAAAAATCCAACCGCCAGAACGGAAAGCCCATGGTCTCGCGCGCGCAGCACCACGAAACGATCTTTCCTGGTCTCCCTTGTATCCTGGCGGTTCAAGGTTCCTGATAAAGCCTACTTGCCAAACATCTTCCGCACGGCGGCCACAACGTCGTTGGCGTTGGGTATGGCGGCCTTTTCCAGCGTGTGGTTGTAGGGGATAGGCACGTTGACCGCCGATACCCGCACCGGCGGCGCGTCGAGTTCGAAGAAGCATTCCTCGTTGATGATGGCCATCACCTCGGCCCCGACACCCACGCAGGGCTCGGCTTCCTCGGCGATAACGGCGCGATGGGTCTTGCGCACCGAGGCGGCGATACCGGCGCGGTCCAGCGGCGACAGCGCGTAAAGATCGATGACTTCGGCCTCGATACCAAACTGCTTCGACAGGATATCCGCCGCCTGCAGGCACCAGTGCACGGAAATGTTGTAGCCGAACAGGGTCACGTCATGACCCTCGCGCACCACGTCGGAACCTTCCAGCGGGTGGAAAAACTCCTCGTCGGGCACTTCGCCCTTCATGTTGTACATCAGCTCGTGCTCGTTGATGTACACCGGGTCGTTACAGCGCACCGCGGACTTCAGCAGCCCGTACGCCTGCTTCGGCGTGCTGGGCGTGACCACGCGCAGGCCGGCAATGCCCATGAACACCTTCTCCATGCGCGCCGAGTGCTGGGCGCCGAGCTGGTGGGCGGTACCGCCGGCGGAACGCATCACGATCGGCGCCGTCAACTGGCCGCCCGACATGTAACGTACCTTGGCGGCGGAATTGAACAACTGGTCCATGGCCAGCCATGCGAAGTTCACCGACATGATCTCGATGATCGGACGCACGCCCAGGAAAGAGGCGCCAATGCCCAGGCCGGTATAGCCGTTCTCCGAAATCGGGGTATCGATGACACGCTCGGGACCGTATTTTTCGTACAGGCCCTTGGTCGCCTTGTAGGTGCCGCCGGCGACACCGATGTCCTCGCCCATGCAGATCACCATGGGGTCGTTGGCCATTTCCTCGTCGTGGGCGCGACGGATCGCTTCCCAGTACATCATCTCAGCCATCAGCGGCCACCTCCCAGCACCCAGGGATCGTTCTCCGCCAGGCAGTATTTCTCCAGTTCCTCGACACGCGGCTCGGGCGATTGCTCGGCAAACGCGATGATCTCGTCCTCGATCTCGTCGAGAATTTCAGTGTCCATCGCCTTGTAGTCGTCCAGGGTCAGCTCACCGGCCTCGATCAGGCGGTCGCGCAGCAGGATGATGGGATCCCGCTTCGACCACATGCGTTCCTCGTCCTTGGAACGGTAGGCGTTGGAGTCGGACATGGAATGTCCGCGATAGCGGTAGGTCATCAGCTCCAGGAAATACGGCCCCTTGCCGGAACGCACGTAGTCGACGGCCTTCTTCGCCGCCTTGTACACGGCTTCCACGTCCTGCCCGTCGGTCTGGGCGGAGGGAATATCGTAACCGGACACACGCTTGTACTGATCGACCACCGCGGTGGAGCGGTCGATGCGGGTGCCGATCCCGTACAGGTTGTTCTCGCACACATACAGCACCGGCAAATTCCAGATCTTTGCCATATTCATCGATTCATGGAACGTGCCCTGATTGTTCGCGGCGTCACCGAGAAAACAGATCGAGATCTGGTCGGTTCCCTTCATTTTGATGGCCTTGGCCATGCCGGCCGCCAGCGGGAACGGCCCGCCGACCAGCGCGTAACCGCCCATGAAATGGTGTTCAACATCGAAGATGTGCATGGAGCCGCCGCGACCCCTGGAAGACCCGGTTTCCTTGCCGTACAACTCGGCCATCACCTTCTTCGGGTCGGCGCCGCACTTGATGGCATGGATATGGTCGCGGTAGCCGGTGATCACATAGTCGTCACCCGGCCGCGCGGCTTCCAGCACCCCGTGGGCACAGGCTTCCTCACCCGAGTACAGGTGCAGAAATCCACCGATTTTTCGTTCGACGTACGCTTCGTAGCAGCGTTCCTCAAAGCGCCGCGCAAACAACATTTCGCGCAGCAGCCGTTTTTTGTCGGCAACGTTCATGAGGCTCCTTGCAGTTCCCGAGACCCGGTCGGCCTCGTCAATGAATTGAATGTATTGATATTTTACCGAATGTTCCGCATGCTCCGGCAACGTCGGCGGGCCATGCCGGCGCCTCCGCCACGGATCGCGCGGGGCAGCCCGCTACCCGGCAAAAACCGAGCGCGATATGATCTGTGTTTTGGGCGCCGAGGTCAAGGTGAAAAATGCCGCGAACAGCCGCAAAAGCGTCGGAAAATCAACGAAAAACCACCGGAATCCCTACATCATGAACTTGACAATCCAGCAACCGGACGATTGGCACCTGCACGTCCGCGATGGTGACAGCCTGCGCGCGGTCATCGCCCACACCGCCCGCCAGTTCGGCCGCGCCATCATCATGCCCAACCTGAAGCCGCCGGTGACCGGCACAAGCGCGGCGCAAACCTACCGGCAACGCATTCTCGACGCGCTGCCCGCGGGCAGCGGCTTCGAACCGCTGATGACACTCTACCTTACCGACAACACCACGCCCGGCACCATCCGCGAAGCTTGCGACAGCGGCTTCGTCAAGGCCGTGAAGTATTACCCCGCCGGCGCCACCACCAACTCCGATGCCGGCGTCACCGCCATCGAGAAAACCTGGCCGGCGCTGGAGGCCATGCAGGAAGCCGGCATGCCGCTGCTGGTGCACGGCGAGGTGACCGACCCCGACATCGACATCTTCGACCGCGAGGCGATGTTCATCGAACGGTCACTGGAACCGATCGCCGAACGCTTCCCGGCGCTGAAAATCGTGCTGGAACACATCACCACGCAACAGGGCATCGCCTTCGTCGAACGCATGCCGGACAACGTCGCCGGCACCCTGACCGCGCACCACCTGCTACTCAACCGCAACGCCATGCTTGCCGGCGGCATCCGCCCCCACCACTACTGCCTGCCGGTGCTCAAACGCGAAACCCACCGCCAGGCACTGCTGGCCGCCGCCACCAGCGGCAACCCGAAGTTCTTCCTTGGCACCGACAGCGCCCCGCATCCGCAACACGCCAAGGAAAGCGCCTGCGGCTGCGCCGGCATCTATACCGCCCACGCCGCCATGGAACTCTACGCCGAAGCCTTCGAACAGGCCGGCGCCCTGGACAGGCTGGAAGCATTCGCCAGCCACTTCGGCCCGGACTTCTACGGCCTGCCCCGCAACAGCCGCCAGATCACCCTCACCCGCGAGGCGTGGACCGTCCCCGACCACTACCCCATGGGCAAAGACCGCCTCATCCCCATGCGCGCCGGCCAGCCCCTCGCCTGGAAACTCCAACACACCTGACCCCGGGAGCGCGGCAACCGGAAACTGGCCCGGTGCGCTTTGAACGGGCCAGGAAAGGTTCACGTTGGCGGGAGGGTTCCGGTATGCTTCCTCAATGTCTGACGAAAACGCTACCGCAAAACTCGCAAACCGCTTCCGGGGATTCCTTCCTGTCGTCGTCGACGTGGAAACCGCGGGTTTCAATCCGAAGCGGGATGCCCTGCTGGAAATTGCCGCCGTGCTGCTGGACTATGACGAGAATGGCAAACTGCAGCCGGTGGAAACCCACGCCTGTCATGTGGAGCCGTTTCCGGGCGCCAATCTGGACGAGAAATCGCTGGAGTTTACCGGTATCGACCCCTACCACCCATTCCGCATGGCGAAGTCAGAGGCCGTTGCGCTGGGAGAGATCTTTCCGCCCATCCGCAAGGCGGTAAAGGACGCGGCCTGCACGCGCGCCATCCTGGTGGGCCACAATCCGTCCTTCGACCTGAGTTTCGTCAATGCCGCGGCCGACCGCTGCAAGATAAAGCGAAACCCCTTTCATCCCTTCAGCAGTTTCGACACGGCCTCGCTGGCCGGTCTTGCTTTCGGCCAGACAGTACTGGCCCGCGCAGCGCACGCCGCCGGTATCGAGTGGGATCAGGAACAGGCCCACTCGGCCCGTTACGACGCGGAACGCACTGCCGAGCTGTTCTGTATCATCGTCAACCGCTGGGACGAATTGACCGGCCAGTGACCCTCCCCCTTTATTAAACAACCCCGGCGGGAGGAACCCGGCCGGGGCGTTGGAGGCCTGTTGCGGGGCTTACTTGCCGACCACGATCGACCAGCCAGGAGTACCGGGCAGGCGCGGCAGCGTCAGTTCAGGGAACTCGCCGGTGAGGCCGTTCAGGAATGCCTCGATATCCGCGACCGTGGCGTCATCGAGCGTCTTGTTGAGCTGCACCCGGGCCATCACACGGATCGCCTCGTTCAGCGTGGCGACCGAACCGTTGTGGAAGTACGGCGCGGTCAACGCGACATTACGCAGCGTCGGCACCTTGAACAGATGCATATCGGCCTTGTTACCGGTTACCTCGAAACGCCCCTTGTCTTTCATGAAGCCGTATTTCTTCACGTACGCGTTGTCCGTGTAGGTGGGGAACTTCATGAAGAAGCCGGTACCGGCAGGCATGGACGGGCCGTTGAACGCGGGGCCGGAGTGGCAACTGGTGCAGCCGGTGTCGGCAAAGGCCTTCATGCCACGCTGCTGCTGTTCGCTCAGCGCCGACTTGTCGCCCTTCACGAAACGGTCATAAGGGCTGTTGGGCGTGATCATGGTGCGTTCGAACGCCGCTACTGCCTTGGCGGCATTATCCACCGTCATGGGGTCATCGCCCCCGAACGCACGCTCGAACCAGGGCCTGTAGCCTGGAATGGCGCGTACCCGGCTCATGGCCTTTTCAAGGTCGCTCATGCCCATTTCCACGGGGTTGACCACCGGCCCCTTGGCCTGCTCCTCGAGGCTCGGCGCACGACCGTCCCAGAACTGGGAAGACGCAAACGCCGCGTTCCACACGGTCGGCGCGCTGCGACCACCGGTCTTGCCGTGCACGCCCATCGAGAACGCGCGGTTGTCCTCGCCACCCAGCATCAGGTTGTGGCAGGAGTTGCAGGACACCGTGCCGGTGGATGAGAAACGCGGGTCGAAGTACAGCATCTTGCCGAGTTCGACCTTTTCCGCGGTGGTCGGGTTGTCGGCCGGCGCCGGCGCCTTGTCGGACAGGGGCTGCCAGTCTGCCGCCAGCGCGCTCCCGCCAAACAACATGGACACGCAGAATACCCGGATGGAAAATTTGATTTTGGACATGCAGAATGGCTCCCTGAAAGCTGTGTTCATTTCCGGTAAAGCGGATTATTATGCCACGGAAACGGAATTCACGCACCGACGCGCAAGGTTGAGAACATGGTGATGCTCCCCGAAAAAGACCAGCAGATCATCGAGGCCCACACCGGCCTGATTCACCGCGTGGTGATCGCCTGCCAGAACCACGACATGGTTCCCGACCTGGAAGACATCCTGAAACAGGCGGAACAAAATGGCTGGACACAGCTCGTCGCGGCCATCCGCAAGATCCTCGCCGGATCGCGCGACGCGAATATCCTCAAGACGCTGGACGAGGAAGACGCCGTCATTGTCGGCTCCATCCTGCGCGGCCTGCAGAACCCGGAAACTCTCCCGGACCTCAACAAAGGAGTGAACGGCGCCATGGCCGCGCCCGGTATCGCCGCCATGATCAACGGCGCCCGTACCGGCAACCTGGAAACCCTCCAGATGCTCGGCAACATGGCCCAGCAGATGATGATGGCGGGCGGCGACATGGCCCGCCTGGCGGGCATCCTGCGCCCGCTGGTGGAAGGTGTGCGCGACCCGGAGGAACTGACCGAGGGCATGAGCGAGGAAGGCGAAAGGTTGGTAATGAACATCCTCGCGGAACTGGAAAAACTCGACCAGCGGCATTGATCGTACCCCGCCAGCGCCCCATACCCCTGCAAAACGCACTGAAATCCATTTAAATTTCAGGCACTCCGTGCCGTTAAGAGTCCCGACAGCCACTACCAACAGGGACCCCGTTTCGTGACACAGATACCCATCGAGGACATCATGACGCGCGATGTCGAATTGCTCGCGCCGGATACACCACTGCAACAGGTGGTACGGCGCATGCGCAGCCGCCGACATTCCTGCGCCCTGTTCGGCAGTGATGGCGTACCGGCCGGCATCATCACGGAACGCGACCTGGTTGCCGCCATGGAACGCATGCCTGAAAACCCCGGCATCGCCAGCGAGCCCGCCGCGGAACATATGTCGACGCGACCATGCACGGTGCGCAACGACCAGAGCCTGTTCGACGCGCTGGTGATCGCCCGTGCCCAGGACATCCGTCACCTGCCCGTGGTCGACGACAGGCAGAAACTGGTGGGCCTGGTCACACACACCGATCTTGCCCAGGCACATTTCCACGTTATTGAACAACAACAGCAACTGGTCGAGCGCGCCATTCTCGAACGCACCGAACAGCTTCTCAGGGCCAATGCCGAGCTGCAGTCACTGTCCCTGGAAGACAGCCTGATGCACATTGGCAACCGCCGCGCCATGGACGTGGACATGGAGCACACCCATGCCCACGCGCGCCGCCACCGGCGCCCCTACTGCGTGGTACTGCTGGATATCGATTTCTTCAAGGCCTACAACGACCACTACGGTCACCTGCAGGGCGACAAGGCGCTTGAACGGACCGCGTCCCTGGTCAAGAACACAATCCGCAAGTCCGACCGTATCTATCGCTATGGTGGCGAGGAGCTGTTACTGCTTTTGCCCGACACCGGCAACGCCGGCGAAGGCGAGCGCATCACGCAGCGCATATTGAAAAAGCTGCATAACGCCGCCCTGGAGCATTGCAAGAGTCCCTATGGCGTCATCACCATGAGCGCCGGCATCGCGCATTACGATCCGGAAAGCGACCCAGCTGTCGAGGACTGGCACGACATCGTCAGGGCAGCGGACGAACGGCTGTACCTGGCCAAAAAAACCGGCCGCAATCGCGCCGCATGACACAATCGCAAGGAGCACGCCCATGAAACGACAGAACGCATGTCTGCACCCGACCATACTCGTCATGCTGCTGACGGGTTTCTTTCCCGGCCTTGCCCACGCCTCCGGCGATACCATGCAGCCACAGAACTTCACCACGCACTGGGGAGGCTGGCTGGCGGTCGCCATCTTCGTGACGGCATACGCACTGGTAATCGGGGAGGAAGCGCTGCACCTGCGCAAGTCCAAACCCACCATGGTGGCGGCAGGCTTCATCTGGCTCATCGTGGCGCTGCTCTACATGTCTCACGGCGACACCCACACCGCCGAGCAGGCCGTGCGCCACAACCTGGAGGAGTTCGGCGAACTGTTCCTGTTCCTGCTGGCGGCGATGACCTACATCAACACCATGGACGAACGCGGCGTGTTCAACGCGCTGCGCGCCTGGCTGGTCGGCCGCGGCTTTTCGCTGCGCAAGATCTTCTGGATCACCGGCCTGCTCGCGTTCCTGATCTCTCCGATCGCCGACAACCTCACCACGGCGCTGCTGATGGCCACCGTGGTAATGGCGGTGGGCGGCTCCGACCACCGCTTCGTGGCGGTGGCCTGCATCAACATCGTGGTGGCCGCCAACGCCGGGGGCGCATTCAGCCCCTTCGGCGACATCACTACGCTGATGGTATGGCAGAAAGGTATCGTGCAGTTCCAGGAATTCTTCGCCCTGCTGCTGCCCTCCATCGTCAACTGGCTGGTACCGGCGGTTATTCTCAGCCTTACGGTGCCCCGCACCGCGCCGCAGGCCGTGCACGAAGAAGCCGAACTCAGGCACGGTGCGTGGGTTGTGGTCGGCCTGTTCATTCTCACCATCGCCATGGCCGTTTCCGCCCACAACTTCCTGCACCTGCCGCCGGTGCTGGGCATGATGACAGGCCTCGGTTTCCTGAAATTCTACGGTTACTATCTGAAACGCCGCTCTGCCGTGCCTCCGGTTGAAACACTGTCCGGCGACAACCTGGAACTGGAGGGCAAACCGGCCCGGCAATCCGGTTTCAACATCTTCAAGTCACTGGAACGCGCAGAGTGGGATACCCTTATGTTTTTCTACGGCATCATCCTGAGCGTGGGCGGCCTGGGCACGCTCGGTTACCTGGCGGTGGGCTCCCAGCTCATGTACGGTGACCTGGGGGCCACCCAGGCGAATATCCTGGTCGGATTCCTGTCAGCCATCGTCGACAACATTCCGGTCATGTTCGCGGTTCTGGCGATGGAGCCATCCATGGACCACGGCCAGTGGCTGCTGGTCACCCTGACGGCGGGTGTCGGCGGTTCGCTGTTGTCGATCGGCTCGGCCGCCGGCGTGGCGGTCATGGGGCAGGCGCGGGGCATCTACACCTTCTTCGCCCACCTGAAATGGAGCTGGGCGATCGCACTGGGCTACATGGCCAGCATATGGGTACATTTCCTGGTCAACGCCTCCCTGTTCACCAGCTAGATTCCGGGCACAAAAAAGCGGGGCATTGCCCCGCCTTTCCAGCTCCGGCCGATCCGGCCTCAGGAGGCCTTCTTGACCGCCTCTTCCAGCAGGGGCTTGAGTTCGCCCTTCTGGAACATCTCCAGGGTGATATCGTGGCCGCCGATCAGCTCGCCGTTCACGTACACCTGCGGGAACGTCGGCCAGTTGGCGAAACGCGGCAGGTTTTCAAAGATTTCCGGGTCCGCCAGCACGTTGACGTGGGCAAACTCGACGCCGCAGGCCTGCAATACCTGCGCGGTACGGGCGGAATAGCCGCAGCTCGGGAGCTGGGGCGTACCCTTCAAAAACACAACAATCGGATGACTGTCGACGGCTTGCTGTATACGCTCCATCACATCCATGGCTATCCACCTCTCAATTCGTTAACCATTCAACAGAATGTCGGAATTGTACGCAGCCCGGGGCTACCGAAAAAGCCTTTTTTGACGTGGTTTTCAGCGCCGCTCAGGCCGGCGCGTCCACATTACGCTGCAGCCACAGTTCCAGCGCCGCCAGGTGCCACAACTTGCTGCCTTGCAGGCGGGTGAACTGCTGCCGCGGGCTGTTCAGCATCAACTCGACATAACCCTGGCGATACAAGCCCCGTTCGCGGCAGGCCCTGGAGCTCAGGATATCGCGCATGAAATCCAGGAACGGGCCGCTCACGTACTTCAGCGCGGGCACGGGAAAATAGGCCTTGGGGCGGTCGATCACCGCATCCGGGACCAGGCCACGCGCCATCCATTTCAGCGGGTACTTGCCGTTCTCGCGCAACTTGAGCTCCGGCGGCATGCGTATCACCAGTTCGACAAGCTGCTGGTCCAGGAAGGGCACCCGCGCTTCCAGGCCCCAGGCCATGGTCATGTTGTCCACGCGCTTGACCGGGTCGTCCACGATCAGCGTGGTGACATCGAAGTGCAGCACCTTGTTGAGGTACTGGTCGGTATTGACCGCCGCCAGGCGCTCGGCAACCAGCGCTTCGGTGTAATCCGGGCCGGCGTACCCTGGCGTGACCATCTGCAGGTATTCCTGGTGATCACGGTCGAAATAGAAGGGCCGGAAACGCTCCACGTCACTGCCGTGCGCCGCGTGCATGCGCGGGTACCAGAAGTACCCGGCGAACACCTCGTCGGCGCCCTGGCCGCTCTGCACCACCTTGACGTGCCTCGACACCTGTTCAGACAACAGGTAAAAGGCCACCGCGTCCTGCCCGACCATGGGCTCGGCCATGTGGTCGATGGCCTCGGGCAACCGGTCCAGCACCTCGTGGTTCGGTACGTGGATCTTGTGGTGCTGCGTGCCGTAGCGCTTCGCGACCGCGTCCGAGAACTCGAATTCGTTTCCGCGTTCATCCGGGTGATCCTCGAAACCGACAGAGAAGGTCAGCAGGTCGTTCCCCCCGTGCTGCGCGAGCAACGCCACCAGCAGGCTGCTGTCCAGCCCCCCGGACAACAACACGCCGACCGGGACATCCGCCACGACGCGGCGCTTGCGTACCGCCTCCAGCAAGGCTTCCCGTGTCGCTTCCAGCCATTCCTGTTCGGACAGGGGCCGTTCCGGCGGCGAGGCGTCGAGCTGCCAGTAGGCCTTCAGCCGCTCGCGACCGGCGGCGTCGATGACCAGCAGGTGCGCGGGAGGCAACTTGCGGATACCGCGCAACAGGGTGCGCGGCGCCGGCACGACCGCGTGCAGGGTGAAATGGTGGTGCAGCGCGACGCTGTCGAAACCGGTATCGACATCGCCGGCTGCCAGCAGCGCCTGGGTATTGGACGCGAAACGGAAATGCCCGCGCGTCAGGCTGTAATAGAAGGGCTTGATGCCGAAACGGTCGCGCGCGGCAATGAGCTGCTGGCGCCGCTCGTCCCATATGGCGATGGCGAACATGCCGTGCAGGCGCTCGACGAAGGACTCGCCCCAGTGCGCGTAGGCGCGCAACACCACCTCGGTATCACCCTCGCTGACGAAGCGCACACCCTCACCCTGTAACCGGGCGCGCAGCTCCCGGTAGTTGTAGATGGCGCCATTGAATACCAGCGCAAGTCCCAGGGATTCGTCGACCCAGGGCTGGTTGGACGCGTCGGACAGGTCGATGACGGACAGCCTCCGGTGCCCGAGCTGCACCGGACCGGTCCTGTAACGCCCTTCGTGATCGGGGCCACGGCGCCGCAGGCACGCCAGCATGCGCGCCAACACCCCGCCGCCGGGAGCCTCGCCGTCGAAACGGAGTTCACCACAAATTCCACACATAATAGTCGTAAACGATAAAACAGCACCTGGAAAGACCATCAGTCTACGACATTCACCTGCCCGATAACAGGAAGGAAGACTGGGTGACTTCAGGGCGTACGGTGGTTGCGGTCCCGGTCGTGGACCAGGGAAAGCGAACGACCGGTCTTGCGGTGAACGGGGAAACCGCGGCTTGCCTCACAACTCGCGTGCACGACGATGCGGTTCCTGCCCCCGGCCTTGGCTTCATAGAGCGCCTTGTCCGCGGCACGCATCAGTTGCGACAGCGAACCCTCGCCGCTCCGCCCGGAACAGCAACTGATGCCGGCGCTGACGGTGAGCGGGATACACTGTCCCTGGTAGTTGGCGGGCGACTGGCTGAGCAATTCGCGCAGTTTTTCCGCCAGCGTCACACTGTCTTCCGGACTCTCGGCAACGTTGAGAATCATGAACTCCTCGCCACCGATACGGAACAGGTGATCGTTGGCGCGTGAATTGCGCTTGAGCAGGCGCGCGAAATGCACCAGTGCGGCGTCTCCGCCTAGGTGACCGAACTCGTCGTTGATCGCCTTGAAATAATCCAGGTCGAGCAGAATCGCGGTCAGGTAGCGCCCGTCTCGTTCCACCTGTGCAAACAGTCCCGGCGTGATCTCCTGCAGGTAGCGGCGGTTGTACATGCCGGTCAGGCTGTCGGTAATCGCGGTTTCCTGCAGTTTCTTGTGCGCGCGTTTGACCTTGGCCTTTTCCCTCCGCAACGCATCCAGCACGTCGGCGAAACGGTTGAGCAACATATCCAGTTCGGTACGCGACTCGGAACGGTTCAGGACCGGCAGGCGACCCTGAACCATGGCCTCGGTGGCCTCCATCAACTGGGTGAAGGGGCGCCTGAAGTTGCGCACCATCAACCAGCCAAGGAACAGCACGGTAAGACCACCGAGCACCGTGAATGCGTAGGCCCAGTCGCGGTAGCGATTGAGCATGTGCAACAGGCGTGTCTCGGAGGCGGCAAACCACAGGCGCGGCATCCCCTCGCTGCCGGCCGGGAGCGAGACCTCATTGAGATAGAAAGTACGATCGCCGTCGACCATCGTGCGTTGGGGCAAATTGATGGAAAAATGACGATATTCGGGGTTGCTGGTCCACAACATGTAACCGTCGCGCTCGAAAAACAGCAGGTAGTCGTCCGACTGCTGTTCCTGCCGCCGGAGCCAGTCGTTACCAAGCAGACGCGCCACGGCGCTGGTCGCCAGACGCTCGCCTTGATAGGACAACGGTTGCATCGCCACCATTACCGGCCCTTCCGGCGACAGGAACATGAATTGCTTGCGGCCGTTGCCCAGGCCGCGTTCCTGAATGGCGTGAATCAGGGCCGTGTATTCGGCGCCGTAGAGAACCGTGCCGTCCTGCGCAATGATCACCCGCGCATCGGTGGGCAGGGAGCCGAACTGGCGGTCATAGTAGGAGGCCAGCCCGTCCCTTCCGGTACCAATTTCGGTAATGATGTACAGGTATTCCTGCAGGCGCAGGTCGTTGACGATGATATCGGTGTAGTTGAGCAATTCCTCGCCCTGCAGGCGAATCGCTTCCTGCTTGCGCATGGCCGCGTGCCGGAGGTGATCGCGTGAGCCGGACACCACGATATCGGTCGCCGCCTTGAAAGACAGCACCATCATCCCTGTGAGCAGTACGATCAGCATCCCTACGTACAGAAACATACGGGATGTATAGTTCATGGAGACCTTGCTTGGCTTTCCCGCAGGGGCAGAAGATTATACTTCTCAGCGATTCGCCGGAACGCGGGACCGGTCTGGACCTCGCGAATGATGGCGAGCACGTCCTCGGAAGGATGCTGGTTGGTTATGGCCGACAGTTTCCGGTAGAAAGGATACTTGCCGCTGCGCAGATTTTCCGCGGTCGGCATGTAACCGCCGACGCTAAGCACCTTGAGCCGGCTGTCTTCGCCAAATTCCCAGGTCGAACCGATATGGCCGAAGGAGGCGGAAAAATCACTGATGCGCCGCACCATGTCGGCCGCGCTCTTCACGTTCAGGCGTTGCTGGCGAAACAGTCCGGCATCCGGCAGGATGGTTTTCCAGTGCCCGGGACGCTTCTTGCAATGCAGGCGCGTCACAAGAATGATGGGTTCGTCCGCGCCACCGAGTTCCTTCCAGTTGACCACCTCGCCGCGCATCACGGCGCGTACCTGCTCCTCGCTGATGTCGGTAATGGGATTGGCCTCGTTGACCACGATATAGATCGGTTCCAGCGCGATCGGATACACCCGCAGTTTCTTGCTACTGACTTCTTCCTCGCTCAGGGGACAGCACACGAAACCGAATGTCTCTTTCTCCGGACTGTTCTGCAACGCTGTCTTGATGCCGGCGTTGCAGCCCATCCCCAGCGTGGAATTGCGGCCGTGCAATTCGATACTGCGCCCGGCCACCTGTTCCAGGTCGGGCTTCAGTCTGTCAAAAATAATCCATGCGAAATGCGCGCCCGCACCGGTGATCACGCCACCCTTCTCGGCATGAACGGCCCCTGTGGTCGCAAGCAACATCGCAAGCAACGCCGCGCACGCGGCTGGCAGTTTTGTCAAAGACATTTTCACGGATTCAAACCCTGTTTTCATATGAGATCATACGTGGCGGTGCATGTAAGTTCACATGCCCTGGCAAGTTCCCCTCCGGATACTTAACGGCAAAGCGTCAAAAATCTGAACTCCATCACACTTTTCTTTCACTTAACTCCTAACAGACTGATAACAAAGACCTTTTTAAAACATCCATCGTGCGCATGGCCGGCCAATCCCCTCACACCGGGTGATGTTATTTTGACGCTTCCTCCCAGTATCCTCCTCAGGGGCGCCCGAATCCACCCCCGCCGGGCGTCCGGATCTCCAACTGGTCCCCGGCGTTCACCGCCACGCCAACCTTGGGCGCCAGCGTCGCACCATTCAGGCAGTTCACGCCCGGCGCACCGGATTCACCGCCCTGCAAGCCCCAGGGCGGGTGGCGACGGCGTTCGGTCAGTACTGTGACACTGGCCGGTTCCAGGAACTCGTAGCAACGCACCAGCCCGTCGCCGCCCCGGTTGCGGCCCCGCCCCCCGGAACCACGCCGCAGCGCATAGCGCCGGATCCTCAGCGGGTAGGCCGATTCCAGAACCTCGATCGGCGTGTTCAGGGTATTGGTCATATGTGTCTGTACGCCACTGAGTCCACCCCCGGCATGGCCCGCACCCATGCCACCCCCGATGGTTTCATAATAGTCCCAGCCGCGGCCCTTGCGCGCCCCCATCGCCAGGTTGTTCATGGTGCCCTGGCTGGCGGCCGCCACCCGCTCGGGGATCGCCTTTGCCAGCGCTCCCAGCACCAGGTCGACCACCCGGCTGCTGGTCTCCACGTTGCCCGCCGCGACCGCGGCGGGAGGACGGGCATTCAACAGACAGCCTTCCGGCGCCGTGAGCCGGATGCGCCGGAAACTGCCCGCGCAGGCCGGCGTGCGCGCGTCCATCAGGCAGCGAAACACGTAAAACACCGCTGCGGCCGCTACCGACAGCGGGCAATTGATGTTTCCCTCCACCTGCTCCGCGGTACCGGTGAAATCCACCTCCACCCCGCCCGACCGGATCGCAACCCGCACGCGCAACTCGATATCGGTATTGCCCTGGCCGTCGTCGTCCATGTAATCGGTAAACGTGTATTCACCGTCGGGCAGCCGGACCAGCGCTTCGTGCGACATGCGTTCACCGTAATCGTTGATCGCTTTCAGCCCGGACAGCCAGACAGCGGAACCGCCGCGCTCCACCAGTTCCCGGACCCTGGCCACGCCGACACGGTTGGCGCTGATCTGCGCCGAAAAATCACCTTCGGTTACCACGGCGTTGTGGGTGGCGTCGATAATCCGGTCCAGGACCGGCCGTACCGGTTCCCCCGCCTCGACCAGCAACGTGGGCGGAATCAACAGACCTTCATCCTCCAGCCGGGCGCCCACTGGCATGGAACCGGGGCTGTCGGCGCCGATATCCGCGTGGTGGGCCCGGTTGGCCACAAACCCCGCCAACATTCCGTCACTGAACACCGGCGATACCAGCGTGACGTCCGGCAGATGGGTACCGCCCCGGTAGGGATCGTTGAGCACCAGCATGTCGCCGTCCCGCCACTGCCGTCCCTGCACCAGGTTCCGCATCGCGTACGCCATGCTGCCCAGGTGGACCGGAATGTGCGCGGCCTGGGCACACAGTTCGCCCTGCGGGTCGAATACGGCACAGGAGTAATCGAGGCGGTCACGGATATTGGGCGAAAACGCCGCCTGCCGCAGCACCGCGCCCATTTCGTCGCACACCGCTTCCAGGCGGCTGGAAAACAAACCAAGTTCTATACTATCCATGTCGGGTATTATGCCCGAGCGAAAAGCCGATATTGCATTCGCCTATAGCGTGCCGTAAGCTTCGCAATCCTGAGTAAATCAGTCGGCTATTCCAACCTTCACAAAACTAAAGTAAAACCCATTGTTTCGAGGAGCAGTAACAATGAATCCGTTAAAATCCATCACCGGCACCATCGTCTCTGGCGTTATCCTGGCCCTGGTCATCGCCTTCGCCATGAGCAACGGTCAGGGTAACCCCATCGAATGGACCGTCTGGTTCCACGTCATCGTCGGTATCACCTGGATCGGCCTGTTGTATTACTTCAACTTCGTGCAGGTTCCCGCCGTGGGTCAGGCACTGGCCGACAAGGATCCGGGACCGGCCGCCATCAACAAGTATGTCGCCCCGCGCGCCTTGCTGTGGTTCCGCTGGGCCGCCGTGCTGACCTGGTTGTCCGGCGCCGCCGCACTCGGCAAGATGGGCATCTTAGCCCAGGCGTTCACTTTCGAGAGTTTCACCTTTGCGGGCAGCGCTTCCGTGATCGGCATGGGCGCCTGGCTGGGTACCATCATGCTGTTCAACGTGTGGGTGCTGATCTGGCCCAACCAGAAGAAAATCCTGGGGCTGGACGGCAAGGAGCACAGCGCCGAGGAAATCGCGGCCGCCAAGAACGTGGCGCTGATGGCCTCGCGCACCAACACGCTGCTGTCCATCCCGATGCTGCTGGGCATGACCGCCTTTGCACACGGCCTGCCGCTCTGACAAGCGAACGCACCGATCAAAACCCGGCCTCCGGCCGGGTTTTTTTATCCCCGCCCCAAAAGGGGACGGAAGCATTTTTCCGCGCCACGACCGGCCCGGCCAGTAGCCGCCACCGGGCAAGAACTTGGAAAACCTCGGGATACTCTATAAAATTCCCGCTTTGCGGTGGCGGCTTCATGGGCTGCCTTTTTGTTTTTGGGGAACCCCCATGTCCGACCATTTGATGAACACATACCTGCCATTGCCGGTCAGCTTCACCCACGGTGACGGCGTCTGGCTGTTCGACGGCGACGGCAAACGTTACCTGGACGCACTCACGGGCATTGCCGTGTGCGGCCTCGGCCACGCCCACCCCGCTGTCACCGGGGCCGTCTGCGACCAGGCCGGCAAACTGCTGCACAGCTCCAACCTGTACCATATCGACAACCAGGAAAAACTGGCCGACGCGTTGTGCGCAAAATCCGGCATGGCTCGCGCCTTCTTTGCCAATTCCGGCGCCGAAGCAAACGAGGCGGCCATCAAGCTGGCGCGCCTGTACGGTCACCGCAAGGGTATCGACACACCCCAGGTCATCGTCACCGAAGGCAGTTTTCACGGCCGCACCATGGCAACGCTGACCGCCACCGGCAACCGCAAGATCCAGGCAGGCTTCGAGCCGCTGGTGCCCGGTTTCCTGCGCGCCCCCTATGACGACGTCGAGGCGCTGCGCAACATCGCCGCCAACAGCCCGGACGTGGTCGCGATACTGGTCGAACCCATTACCGGCGAGGGAGGCATACGCCTGCCGGCCGACGACTACCTCGCCACCATCCGCGAACTGTGCGACCGGCACGGCTGGCTGATGATGCTCGACGAGATCCAGACCGGCATGGGGCGCACCGGGCGCTGGTTCGCTCACCAGCACGCCGACGTCAGACCGGACGTCATGACGCTGGCCAAGGCGCTGGGTAACGGGGTGCCGATCGGCGCCTGTCTCGCCGACGGCCCCGCCGCCGATATCTTCCAGCCGGGCAACCACGGTTCCACCTTCGGCGGCAATCCCCTGTCCACGCGGGCGGCGCTGGCGGTGATGGAAACCCTGGAGAAAGACGGGCTGATCGAACGCGCCGCCGTACTCGGCGAACGCCTGCTGGAAAACTTCCGCGCACGACTGGCCGCGCGCCCGGGCGTTCGGGACATCCGCGGCCGCGGCCTGATGATCGGCATCGAACTCGACCGGCCCTGCGGCGAACTGGTCAAGCAGGCCCTCGATGCCGGCCTGCTGATCAACGTCACCGCTGACAGCGTGGTGCGACTGCTGCCGGCACTGATCCTGGACGACGCGCAGGCCGATGAACTGTGCGACCGCGTGTGCGGCCTGATCGAAACCTTCCTGGACCAAGCCCCATGAGCGCCAGACACTTCCTGACCCTGCTGGACTTCTCGCCGGACGAACTGCGGGCGCTGCTCGCGCGCGCCATCGAACTGAAGCAGTGGCAGCGCGAAGGCCGCGGCTTCGAGCCCCTCAAGCACAAGGTGCTGGCCATGGTGTTCGAGAAATCCTCCACCCGCACCCGGGTGTCCTTCGAGACCGGCATGGTGCAACTGGGCGGGCACGCCATGTTCCTGTCGCCGCGCGACACCCAGATCGGCCGCGGTGAACCCATCGAAGACAGCGCGCGGGTGCTGTCGCGGATGGTCGATGGCATCATGATCCGGACCTTCGAGCACGAAAAGATCGAACGTTTCGCCGAGTACTCGGGCGCGCCGGTCATCAATGCCCTGACCGACGACTACCACCCCTGCCAGTTGCTCGCCGACATGCAGACCTGGTTCGAACGGCGCGGCGACATCCGCGGTGCCACCGTCGCCTTCATCGGCGACGGCAACAACATGTGCCACTCCTATATCAACGCCGCGCGCCAGTTCGACTTCCAGCTACGCATCGCCGCGCCCGAAGGCTACCTGCCGCGCGCCGATATCCTCGCCGCCGCAGGTGACCGCGTCATGCTCACCCACGACCCCATGGAAGCCGCCACCGGCGCCGACCTGGTGGTCACCGACGTGTGGGCGAGCATGGGACAGGAAGAGGAACAGCGTGAACGGGAAAAAGCCTTCGCCGGCTACCAGGTCAACAGGGATCTCATGGCCCGGGCCGCCAGCGACGCCTTGTTCATGCACTGCCTGCCCGCCCACCGCGGCGAGGAAGTCAGTGCCGACGTCATCGACGGCCCGCAAAGCGTGGTCTGGGACGAAGCCGAAAACCGCCTGCACGCCCAGAAAGCCCTCCTCGAAAAACTCCTCACCCCCTGACCTCAAAAACAGGACGGAGGCAATTTTCGGCCTCGCGGGTCGGCGCCCGCCGCGGTGCCGTGAATCGGCGCAGCCGAGCATCGCAGGCGTTTTGCGATCAAGCGAGCGTTGTCTGAGCGGTTTTCGCGCAGCGTAAACCGCGAGTTTAGCGAGCGCGCAAAACGGCGAGAAGCGCAGGGAACCCGCGTCAGCGGGCAAGCCGTTGAACGACGCCGCGGCGGGCGCCGACCCGCGAGGCCGAAAATTGCCTCCGCCCCCTTCTTTGGGCCTCAGGCGGGTTTGTCGACGCGGGTGTGGCGAACGTCCTTGCCCTTGACGAGATAGATGACGTATTCGCAGATGTTACCGGCGCGGTCGCCGATACGCTCCATAGCGCGGGCGGCGAACATCGCCTGCAGGATAGTCGGGATGGAGCGCGGGTCTTCCATCATGTAGGTCATGAGTTCACGCATCAGCGATTCGTATTCCTCGTCGACCAGCCGGTCCTCGCTCCACACTTCCACGGCCTTGTCCGTGTCCAGGTGCGCGAAGGCATCCAGTGCACCGTGCATCATGCTGCACACATGCTGTCCGAGGTTGCGGATCTGGGTGAACAGACGGGTGGAATGCTCCTCGCCGACCAGGCGCGTCACCATGCGCGCAATGCGCTCCGCCTCGTCGCCGATACGCTCAAGATCGGTGATGGTCTTGATCACCGCCACCACCAGGCGCAGGTCGCTGGCGGCGGGCTGGCGGCGCGCCAGCACCCGGTTGCATTCCTCGTCGATGGCCACTTCCATGGCATTCACCTCGCAGTCGCGGTCCACCACCTTGGCGGCGAGGCTGGCGTCGCGCTTCTCCAGCGCCGTCATGGCATCCTTCAACTGCTGCTCGACCAGCCCCCCCATGGCCAGCACCCGGTTGCGGATATCCTCCAGCTCCTCGTTGTAGCGCCGTGATATGTGTTGTCCAATGTTGAGATTTTCCATCTCCGATACTCCTTATCCGTAGCGCCCGGTGATGTAGTCTTCCGTCATCTTCTCGCGCGGATTGGTGAAGATCGTGTCGGTCGGCCCGCGCTCGATCAACTTGCCCATGTACATGAAGGCCGTCTGGTCGGACACGCGCGCCGCCTGCTGCATGTTGTGCGTCACGATCACGATGGTATACCGCTCTTTCAGTTCGTCAATCAGCTCCTCGATCTTGAGCGTGGAGATCGGGTCGAGCGCAGAAGCCGGCTCGTCGAGCAACAACACCTCCGGTTCCACGGCGATGGCGCGCGCGATCACCAGGCGTTGCTGCTGACCGCCGGACATGCCCAGCGCGTTTTCGTGCAGACGATCCTTGACCTCGTCCCACAGCGCCGCGCCACGCAACGCCTTCTCCACCACTTCGTCCAGCACCCGGCGGCTCTTGACGCCCTGCAGACGCAGGCCATAGGCGACGTTTTCATAGATGCTCTTGGGGAAGGGGTTGGGCTTCTGGAACACCATGCCGACACGCTGCCGCAACTGCGCAACCTGCACACCCGGCGCGTAGATGTCTTCGCCATCGAGCAGAATACTGCCCTCGATACGCGCGCTGTCGACCAGGTCGTTCATACGGTTGAAACAGCGCAGCAGGGTGGACTTGCCACAGCCACTGGGGCCGATGAAAGCGGTCACCTGCTTGCGCGGGATCGGCAGACTGATGTTTTCAAGCGCCTGGGTATCGTCGTAGTAAAGGTTCAGCCCGCGGACTTCCAGGCAGATATCCTCGTCCCCGGCGCCGGGGGTTTGCTCATTTTCCATAGTGGTAGCCATGTCGTGATTCAGGTCCAGCATATCAGTGATCGAGCGTGCGGTAACGTTCGCGCAGACGGTTGCGGATGGAAATCGCCGTCAGGTTGAGCGCCACGATGACCAGCACCAGCAGCAGTGCCGTGGCGTACACCAGCGGACGCGCCGCCTCGACATTGGGACTCTGGAAACCGACGTCGTAGATGTGGAAGCCCAGATGCATGAACTTGCGGTCCAGGTGGATAAAGGGTGCATTGCCGTCCAGCGGCAGCGCCGGCGCCAGCTTCACCACGCCCACCAGCATCAACGGCGCGACCTCGCCCGCGGCCCGCGCCACGGCGAGTATGACGCCGGTCATCATCGCCGGACTCGCCATTGGCAGCACGGTGCGCCACAGGGTTTCGGCCTTGGTGGCGCCCAGCGCCAGGCTGCCCTCGCGGATGGAGCGCGGAATGCGCGACAGACCTTCCTCGGTTGCCACGATCACCACCGGCACGGTAAGCAAGGCCAGCGTCAGCGACGCCCACATCAGCCCCGGGGTACCGAAGGTCGGCGCCGGCAACGCCTCGGGGAAGAACAACTGGTCGATATTCCCGCCCAGGAAATAGACGAAGAAACCCAGGCCGAACACGCCGTAGACGATCGATGGAACGCCGGCGAGATTGTTGACGGCGATACGGATCAGGCGCGTCAGAGGCCCCTGCGTGGCGTACTCGCGCAGGTACACGGCGGCCACCACGCCGAAGGGTGTCACCAGCAGCGACATCAACAGCACCATCATCACGGTACCGAAGATCGCCGGGAAGATGCCGCCCTCGGTATTGGCCTCGCGGGGATCCTCGCTGACGAACCCCCACAGCTTGGCCAGGTAGAAACCTGTCTTGTCGAACAGCCCCATGGCATTGGGCCGCCAGGCGCGCACAATGTTCGCCAGCGGAATACTGACGCGTTCGCCGCCCATTGCCTCCATGGTGATGGCGTCGCGGCGGATTTCCCGATAACGCGCTTCCAGGTTTTTCTGCAGGGCGGTGAAGGCGGCCTCGAGTTCCTTGCGCTTGCGCTCGATCGCGGCCAGGGCTTCAGGCGTATCCTCGCCGTCCAGTTCCAGGCGCCGCCGGTCGAGCCGCAACTGTTCCAGCCTGTAGTTGATCGCCCCGATCTCGTCGCGTTCCAGGGTACGGATACGCTTGCGAATCTCCTGTACGCGCTCCAGCCTCGGCTTGAGTTCGTGCCAGGCCGCCTCGTCTTCGGCAATCAGTTCACCACCTTCGCGGATGTCGCGGATAAAGCCGTAGAAGTTACCCCACTCGGTGCGCTCCAGCGCCACCAGGTTCCCGGGCGTGTCGCGGCTGAGGATGTCCGGCGCGTTGATCCAGCGGAAATCCAGCCCCGACACGTCGCGGTTGCCGGTCTTGAGGAGCAGGCGTTCGATGTCCACCACGTCACCATAGGCCTTCACCGACATGCCCGCCTCGCGCAGGCGCTCCAGGGTGGTCCGCTCGCGGTCGGCGATCTCGCCGATCAGACGTTGTACCTTGCCGTCCGGCATGCGGTACTGCATGTCCCACAACGCCGATGGCCAGAAGTGTCCCAGCCCGTTGACCGCAATCAGGCCCAGCAGGCCCACCACCATGATCAGGCTTGCCGACACCGCCGCCGCGTTAAGCCATATCCATGGCTTGCCACTCTTTACCCAGCCGCCGAAATCCTCGCGCATGCCGATCCTCCGCTACAGGCTGCTGTACTTGTTGCGCAGGCGCTGACGGATCAGCTCCGCACCGGTATTGAACAGGAAGGTGAACAGAAACAGCACCAGCGCCGCCAGGAACAGGACACGGTAGTGGGTGCTGGCCACCTCGGACTCTGGCATCTCCACCGCGATGTTGGCGGACAACGTGCGCATGCCCTGGAAGATGCTCATGTCCATCACCGGCGTGTTGCCGGTCGCCATCAGCACGATCATGGTTTCGCCGACCGCCCGGCCGACGCCCATCATGATGCCGGAGAAAATACCCGGGCTGGCGGTCAGCAGCACCACGCGCACCAGCGTCTGCCAACTGGTGGCGCCGAGCGCCAGCGAACCGCTGGTCAAGTGCCGGGGCACGCTGAAGATGGCGTCCTCGGCGATGGAAAAAATGGTGGGAATCACCGCGAAGCCCATCGCCATGCCCACCACCAGCGAGTTGCGCTGGTCGAAACCGATACCCATCTCGTGTTGCAACCAGCCCGGCATGTCGCCGCCGAAAAACCACTGTTCCAGCAGCGGACTGACCGCCAACGACAGATAACCAGCGCCCAGCAGCACTGGCACCAGCAGCGCGGCCTCCCAGCCCGCCGGGATACGCCGGGTGAAATGACGCGGCAGCAGGTGCCAGACCCAGGCCGCCAACACCACCAGCAGCGGCATCAGCATCAGCATCGCGAACAGGCCCGGCAGGTGGCTCTCCAGCAGCGGCGCCAGCCACAGGCCCGCCAGGAAGCCCAGGATCACGGTCGGCAGCGCCTCCATGATCTCGATGGTGGGTTTCACCAGCTGGCGCATTCTCGGCGCCATGAAGTAGGCAGTGAAAATGGCCCCGAGGATGGACAGGGGAATGGCGAACAACATGGCGTAGAACGCCGCCTTGAGCGTACCGAAGGCCAGCGGCGTAAGGCTGAACTTGGGCTCGAAATCGTTGTTGGCGGCGGAGGACTGCCAGATGTAGGCGGGCTCGTCGTAGCCTTCGTACCAGACCTTGCCCCACAGCGAACTCCAGGACACTTCCGGGTGCGGATTGTGGATGCGCCAGAACTGGAGCTGTCCCTGTTCGTCGAGCGCCCACAGAGCGTCCGCGCGTGGCGAGACCGCCAACAGCCGCAGCGGCGCATCTGTCACCCGCTCGCGCAACAGGCGCTTGCCGGCGGTCGCGTGATAGATGGCCACGCCGCCGTCGCTACCCCCGGCCAGGAAACCCTTGCGCGCGTATTCGGGCGTCAGCACGCTGATATCGGCGTCGTTGGAAAAACGGCGAATCTTGCGCAGGCGAGAAACACCCTGCTCGTCCCGAACCTGGAACCACTGGCTGATCTCGCCATTGGCGCTGGCGACCAGGATGGAATTGCCGCCGGCAAGAAAGCGCGCGTCACGAACCTCGGTGTCCTTGGACGTCACCGCCAGTTGCTGACGCAGGTGCGTCTGCTCGAGATCGGAAATATCGAACCACGCCAGCGTGCCGTCGCGGCCAAGCAGGTACATGTTGCGCTGCGAAGGATCGACCAGCAGGCTGACGATGTCGCCCAGATCGCTGTAACCCTGGGTACGCTCGAACGTCCAGCCACCTTCGTCCTCCATCAGCGACTCTTCCGGCGACGCGCGCATCACGGACAACAGGCCGCCGCGTGTCCAGCCCACGATGGTGAAGGACTCGTCCTCCTGGATAGCCAGGCGGTCGAGCGAGGCGCCTTCCGCGTTGACCACCACCGGTTGCTCACCAAGCGGATACTGGACCTCCGGCGTGATCACGCGCTTGTCGTCGGGGTAGCTGGCGCGGTAGTACAGCTTGATGACCAGTGCCTGACCGTTACTGAAACCGAGCGCAACGATGCCGGAATTCGGGCGCGCCGCCGAAAAGCCGACCACCTCGGCGCCCTCGGGCACGGGAAGCTGGACCTGGCTGATTTCGCGGCCGTCCACGGTCGACATGAAACGCACCCGCCCCTGGCGATCGATGACAGTGCCGATTTCCGCCTGCTCCTCCATCGACAGGTAGACTGCCTGTTCGGCGCTCGGCAGGTGATAGGCGGCCTCCCGCTGCATGCCCGGCGATTCGGCCAACGGCATCACGATATAGAGAAGATATATAAAAATCAGAAGGATAGCGACGATCACCGAAACACCGCCGGCGCCGACCAGCCACCGTGTGATGCGATCCTTGAACAGGCGAAGGCGCAGGTGAACACTGCTTTTGTAAGGGCTGGAGGGGGGTGCTTCCGACATGATCCGCGCAGGTTACCGGAGAAATATGACGATTGTATTACAACCGGCCCGGTCAGATGAAATGCGCTTTGGCATTGAATTTGCTCGCTTCTTCCCTCAACGATTCAAACCGCCAACCGTTTGGCACTAAAGGGAGGGCATGCCGCATGGGCATCGAACACCGCTGGAGTTCACGGCGCGAAATCAGTCTGGACGTAAACCTGCACTATCCACCCGTTGGCACCATCAACGGCACCACGCGAAACATCAGCCTGGAGGGCATGTACGTCGATCTGAAAGGCGTTCGCATTCCACCCCAGGCGCGACTCGAAATCTCCTTTGTCGCGGAAATCGGCGGACGCACCGTCGAACACCGGCTGCCCGCCTACGTGGTGCACCAGCACGATGACGGGGTGGGTCTGATGCTGCAGCACGTGGGCTACCGCGAATTCGACGCCCTGCGCTACATGCTCAACGCGGCCTGAATTCCACAACCCCGAAAACGCAAAAAGCCCCCGCCGTCACCGGCGGGCGCTTTTTTGCGGGCCGTTCCACGCCTCGGCCGGGCCGGGTTCAGTCCAGCTTGGCCAGTTCCTTCTCGACCACCGACTTCGGCAGCGGGATGTAGCCGTCCTTGACCACGACCATCTGCCCGGACTGCGACAGCACCATCTTCAGGAACTCGCGTTCCAGCGGCGGCAACGGCTTGTTCGGGTGCTTGTTCACGTAGATATACAGGAAGCGCGCCAGCGGATACTTGCCGGACACGGCATTTTCCGGTGTCGCTTCGATGAACGGCTGGCCCGCCTTCCTGGCCAGCGGCACGGCACGCACGCCGGAGGTGCGATAGCCGATACCGGAGTAGCCGATACCGTTGAGCGACGAGGACACCGACTGCACTACCGAAGCGGAGCCCGGCTGTTCATTCACGTTGTTGCGGTAGTCACCCTTGCACAGCGCCTTCTTCTTGAAGTAACCGTAGGTACCGGACACCGAGTTGCGACCGTAGAGCTGGATGGCACGGTTCTTCCAGGCGCCTTCCAGGCCGAGCTGGCCCCAGCGGGTGATGTCTTCGGGATAGCCGCACTTGCGGGTGGAGGAAAAAATCGCGTCCACCTGGGGAATGGTCAGGCCCTTGATCGGGTTATCCTTGTGCGCGAACACCGCCAGCGCGTCGATGGCGACACGGATCGGCGTGGGCTTGTAGCCGTAGCGGCGTTCGAAGGCTTCCAGTTCCTTGTCCTTCATCTTGCGGCTCATGGGGCCGAGGTTGGAGGTGCCTTCGGTCAGCGCCGGTGGCGCGGTGGAGGAACCCGCGGCCTGGATCTGGATATTGACGTTCGGGTACTCGCGCTTGAACGCTTCCGCCCACAGGGTCATCAGGTTGGCCAGGGTGTCGGAGCCGACGCTGGACAGGTTGCCGGACACGCCGCTGACGCGCTGGTATTCGTGGATGCCGGCGTCGACCTTGGGGTCGGCCATCAGCGATGTGCTGACGCCCATGACGGCCGACAGAAGGCCGGCGATGAGTGTGCGCTTGCGTAAAGCCATGTGTTCTCTCCTCAAAATATCGGGGATGTAAAAAAACGGGTTCAGTCCGGTTACCGGGGAGGCATCCTAGCGGCCGAATATGACATCTGTATTACAGTTCGAGGGCTTTCGCTTCCGTACAATCACTCACCTGGGCGAGCGGGAAGCGGCAACTGAAGCGGCTGCCACGGCCGGGTTCGCTGTCGATCTCCAGGCGCCCCTGGTGACGCAGCAGCACGTGCTTGACGATGGCCAGGCCCAGCCCGGTGCCGCCGCATTCCCGCGAACGGCCGGCATCGACCCGGTAAAAGCGTTCGGTGAGGCGGGGAATATGGTGGGCCTCGATGCCTGGCCCGGTGTCGCTGACCGAGAATACCGCGGCATCCTCCTCGCGCCGCCAGCTCACGCGGATTTCGCCGCCCGCCGGCGTGTAGCGCACCGCGTTGAACACCAGGTTGGAGAACGCACTGTACAGCTCGCTTTCGACCCCCACCAGGCACAGGGCCTCGTCGATATCGATTGAGAAACGGTGCCCAACGTCGCCGCCCAGCGCGCGCGCCTGGTCGAGCACCTGCGCAACCAGGTCGGCGATCCGCACTGCCTGCGTGCCCACGCCGGGCTCGTCGCTTTCCAGGCGCGCCAGCAACATCAGGTCGTCCACCAGACGGTTCATGCGCCGCGTCTGGCCTTCCATGGCCCGCAGCGCGTCGGCGCAGCGCGCGTCCAGCCCCTCGTCATCCAGCAGCCCTTCCAGGTAGCCGGAAATCACCGTCAGGGGACTGCGCAGCTCATGCGACACATTGGCCACGAAATCCTGACGCATACGTTCCAGCTTTTGCACGTGCGTCATGTCTCGGGCCACCAGCAGGCGCCGGCCGCCGCCGTAGGCGACGATGCGGATACGCAGGGTCTGGCCTTCGTTGACCGGCGAGGGAATCTCGATCCCCTGCTCGTAGTCGCCACTGTGCAGGTATTCCAGGAATGCGGGATGGCGAATCAGGTTGCTGATGCGCTGGCCGCCGTCGCGCGGGTACTCGAAACCGAGGTAACGGGCGGCGGCGGTGTTCCACCATTCGATCTCCTCGCTGCCCGGGCGCAGCTCCACGGTGGCGTCGGGTAGCGCGGTGGTCATCTTGTGCAGGCGCTTCAGCAGGCGGTGCAGATTGCGCTTGCGCTGCTGGTTGCGCTGCTGCAGGCGGTAGATGCGCTCGAAAGCCTCGTCCCAGATACCGCTTGCCTCCGGGGGCTGGAAGGACTTGCCTTCCTTGAGCCAGCGTACCAGGCGGTTGAGATTGTAGAGGTGCCAGGCCAGGTAGATGCCGAGCGCCACCAGCAGGCCGGCGGCAACATGTCCGAACAATGCCCCCAGCAGCAGGCCTGACAGCAACAACCCGGCGAGTCGCCACAATTCGTCCTGCCAGGCCCGTATCACACCTTCGCCTTGCTCGAAAACCGGTAGCCCGCACCGCGCACCGTCTGGATGAAGCGGTCATAGCCCTGTGCGGCCAGGGCCTTGCGCAAGCGGCGGATATGCACGTCCACGGTACGTTCCTCGACATAGATCCCGCGACCCCAGACGCGATCCAGCAACTGCTCGCGGCTGTAGACCCGGTCGGGGTGATTCATGAAGAAGGATAACAGGCGGAATTCGGTCGGCGCCAGTTCAATGTCATGGCCATGGGCCTCGACCCGGTGTTCCACCGGGTTCAGCGAAAGCCCCTCAAAAACTATGGGAGATTCATCGGCTTCCGGCTGCGAACGACGCAACACCGCGTGGATGCGCGCAACCAGTTCGCGCGGCGAAAATGGCTTGGTGACATAGTCGTCGGCGCCGACCTCCAGTCCGCGCACGCGATCGTTCTCCTCGGAGCGCGCTGTCAGCAGGATGATCGGCAGCGAGGCGGTGTGTTCGTCACGGCGCAGGCGGCGGGCGAAATCGACCCCGCTCATGCCGGGCAGCATCCAGTCCAGCAGCACCAGGTCCGGCGGATTGGCGGCGATGGCCAGTAACGCCTGCTCCGCGTCGGCGGCTTCCTCGAAGCGGAAGCCCGCCTTGGTCAGAGAGAATCCCAGCATCTCGCGGATCGCCGGTTCGTCTTCCACTACCAGTATACGTTTCATCGGGGGTTTCAACCTGTCACGACACCGTAACAGCAGACCATACGAATATTACAGTTATGTGACGGGGGCATCGCCAACCCCGGCGAGCAGCAGCGAATACCAGCCATCGTCGGGAGCGTAATGGCGGCGCACCGCGAGACCCGCACGGGCTATCAGGGTTTCCAGGCCCTCGGGGCTGAACTTGCGGCTGATCTCGGTCAGTATCCGCTCGCCCGCCTCCAGTTGCAGCCGCCGGTCCAGCGCCCCGATGGAGACGCTTTGCCGGCACTGCGAGACCAGGTACATCTCGATACGGCTGGCGGCGCCGTTGAAAACCGCCTGGTGCCGGAAATTTCCGGTTTCAAAGTCCGCATCCACTTCCCGGTTCAGCACGTTCAGAAGATTGAGGTTGAAAGCCGCCGTCACCCCCGCGGCATCGTTGTAGGCCATGTGCAGGACATCCTCGTCCTTGATGCGGTCGGCGCCCAGCAACAGGGCGTCGCCATCGCGCATCAGTCCGCGCACCTCGGACAGGAAGGCGACTGCTTCCTCGTGGGTGAAGTTGCCGATGGTTCCCCCCAGAAACAGGTACAGGGTGCGCCCTTCCCGCGCCGGCAAGCCGGCCAGCCCGCCGCTGTAGTCGCCAACCAGCGCATTGACCTGCAACCAGTCGTATTCCTGTACCAGGCGCATGCCGCTGTCGCGCAGCATGGTTTCGCAGACATCGAAGGGCCAGTAGGCTGCCGCGCTGCCGCTGCGCCCGCAGGCATCGAACAGGTGCCGCGTCTTGCGCGCCGTTCCGCTGCCGAATTCGACGATATGCCGGGGCCGCACCTGCTCGATGACATCCGGCGCACAGGCGCGCAGCAGCGCTTCCTCGACGCGGGTCGGATAGTATTCGGGTGTTTCGCATATGGCGTCGAACAACAGGGAGCCGCGTTCGTCGTAGAAATACTTCGGCGGCATGTAACGCGGTGTGGAGAACAAGCCGCGGCTGACGTCCTCGAGAATACCGGGCACCGCCACCACCGGCGGCACCCTGTGACGCGTAAGGCGGGACGCGACGATTTCATCCATGTTCAGCCACCGGTTGGTGTTGCGGGCATCATAGGCTACCATCGGACCTCCTCAAGCGAAACCGGGAGATACCCGCCCCATGTGCCGGATCGCCGCCTACCTGGGCCCGCCCGTGGCACTGAACCGATTCATGCTCGACCCGCCGCACAGCCTCATGGTGCAGGGCTGGGCGCCACGTGAACTGAAATACGCAAAGCTCAACGCGGACGGCTTCGGTTTTGCCTGGTACGACGACGGCGGCGACCCGGCCGTCTACGTGAACCCCGCGCCGATCTGGTCGGACCCCAACCTGCCGCACCTGGCCCGTGCCCTGAGCAGCCCGCTGTGGATCGCCAGCGTGCGCAGCGCCACGGCCGGCAACCCCGTGAATCACGCCAACACCCAGCCGTTCGCCGACGAGGAATTCCTGTTCGACCACAACGGACTGATCGCCGGTTTCCACGGCGGCGTGCAGCAACAGCTGATTCGTGCCCTGTCCCCGCAACGGCTGGCGGCGATCCGCGGCAACACCGAGTCCGAGTACCTGTTCGCGGTACTGCGCCAGTTGCTCGGCGACAACCCCGAAATGCCCGTGGAAACCGCACTGGCGGAACTGATGGACAGCATCGCGGACTGGGCCGGCGACCAGCAATGCCTGCTCAACATCGTGCTCAGTGACGGCGAGCGCCTGTACGCGGTGCGCCACGCACTCGGTGACGACTGCCCCTCACTGTATTACACTACCGACGACGAGATGTTTCCCGGCGCCCAGCTCGTGGCTTCCGAGCCCCTGACCGAATCCGCTTTCTGGCAGAGCGTGCCGGAACATCAGATCCTTGTCCTCGATCCGGAACAACCGCCCGAGCTGCTGCCACTGTGAGTACCGAAAATCTCCTGAACGAACTGCAGATGGCTCAGAGCCTGGTCTACGCGCTGGCCGAGGATGCGGACGAAACCACCTACCGGTCGCAGTACCACCCCGACCTCAGTCCGCTGGGCTGGCACCTGGGACACTGTGTGTTCGTCGAATGCCTGTGGCTGCACGAGAAGGTGCGCGGCGACGACAGCGTGACCGCGCCCATTGCCGATTTCTACACGCCGCCGCGCACACCCAAGCCGCAGCGCAGCGAACTGTTGCCGCGCCAGGACGCACTGCTCACCTGGGCGCGCGAACTGCAGGACTTCAACCTGCACTTCCTCGCCAAGCTACGCCCCGAGTGGGCCGCCCACGAACTGATGCAGGACGACTACCTGCTGCACTTCCTCATCCAGCACTACAGCCAGCACTACGAGACCATGCTCATGGTCCTGACACAGAAAGCGCTGGCGGAAACGACGACGGACGGCATCGAAGCGGCGCCGCTGGAAGCCCGCGCCCTGAACCCGGAACGTGTCGAGATGCCGGGCGGGCACTACCGCATCGGCGGCGAACCCCCGGTCGCCTATGACAACGAAGTACCGCCACAGCGCGCCGAACTTGGCGACTTCGCCATTGCCGCCCGCCCGGTCAGCAACGCGGAATACCTCGGCTTCATCGAGGACCGCGGTTACCAGCGCGAGGAACTGTGGGAGCCCGACGGCTGGGCCTGGCGCAACCACAGCGGCGTGGTGGCGCCCGACCACTGGCGGCGCACGGACGCCGGCGTCTGGTACGGCATCGGCATGCGCGGCCCGTACGACCTGGCGCCCGACGAACCGGTATCCGGTATCAGCCGCCACGAGGCACGCGCCTTCGCCAACTGGGCCGGGGCGCGGCTGCCGCACGAATACCAGTGGGAAGCCGCCTGCCGTACCGGCGTACTGGAACAGACCGGTCGCGCCTGGGAATGGTGCGACAACACCTTCCACCCCTACGAAGGCTACCGCGCCTTCCCCTACCCCGAATATTCCCAGACCTGGTTCGACGACCGCCACTACAGCCTGCGCGGCGGCTGTCTGCATACCCGCCGCGCCGTCAAGCGCCCCAGCTTCCGCAACTTCTTCGAACCGGACAAGCGCCACATCTTTGCCGGCGTGCGCCTGGCGTTCTGAGTCGCGCCGGGGGCAGCCCGCTTTCCCCCGCTTCGTTGACCTGGATCAAGCCCCGCCGGAGCCGGGACCGATAGAATCCCGGTTCCACACCTGGTCAATTCCCGGGATTCCATGCGACAGCCCGTTCTGGCCTACACGATAGGCGACAAGCGCTACCTGAACATCACCGACCGGTGCACCCTGCGCTGTACCTTCTGCCCGAAGCACCGCGCCAGTCCGCGCGTGCACGCCTTCGACCTGAGCCTGCCACAACGCCCGAAAGTGGAAGACGTGATCGCCGCGCTGGGCAATCCCGCCGACTACCGCGAGGTGGTGTTCTGCGGTTTTGGCGAACCCACCCTGCGGCTCAAGCCCCTGCTGAAGATCGCGGAGCAGGTTCGCGCCGGGGGCGGCCGGGTGCGCCTCAACACCGACGGGCTCGCCAATCTGGTGCACAAGCGCAATGTGCTGCCGGAACTCGCCGGCTGCGTCGACGCCCTGTCGGTATCGATGAACGCGCAGGACGAAACCACCTACCGGCGCCATTGCCAGCCGGCGCTGAAAGGCTCATTCCCGGCCATGCTGGAGTTCCTGCAACTGGCGCCGGACTACATCGGAGACGTGACCGCCACCGCCATCGACGGGCTGGAGGGTGTCGACATCGATGCCTGCCGGGCGCTGGCCGAACAGCGCGGAGTCCGCTTCCGGCGCCGTGTGCTGGACGTGGTGGGATGAGCATGGTGCTGTCGGACCATATCAACACCTTTGGCCAGACGATGCTGCGCCAGTACGGCGAGCGCGTGCACAAGCTCGCCCTCAACGCCTCGTTCACCTGCCCCAACCGCGACGGCAGCAGGGGGCGCGGGGGCTGCACCTTCTGCAACAACGCGTCGTTCAATCCCAATGCACGCCAGCCTCCGGACATCGCGGAACAGATCGAGGCGGGGCGCCGGGTCATCCGCAAACGCACCGGCGCGCGCAGGTACATTGCCTACTTCCAGGCCTATACCAACACCTACGCGGATACCGGGCGACTGGCCAGGCTCTACGACCGGGCGCTGGCCGACGAAGACGTGATCGGCCTCTCGGTCGGCACGCGCCCGGACTGCGTGCCGGACGCGGTGCTGGACCTGCTGGCCTCCCGCCAGGCGCGGGGATACGAAGTGTGGCTGGAACTGGGCCTCCAGTCGGCGCGCGACGACACCCTGCGGAGGGTCAACCGCGGCCACGGCTTCGCCGAATATCTCGATGCCGTGCACAGGGCGCACGCGCGCGGCCTCAAGGTCTGTACCCACCTGATCGTGGGCCTGCCCGGCGAAACCCGCGCGCACTGCATGGACACCCTGCAACGGGTGCTGGAACCCGGCGTCGAAGGGCTCAAGCTGCACCCCCTGCATGTGGTCAGGGGCACCCTGCTCGCCAACCAGTGGCGGCGCGGCGAGTACCGGCCGCTGACCCTCGACGAGTACCTGTCCATCGCCTGTGACCTGATCGAACACACGCCCGCCGATGTCGTCTACCACCGCGTGACCGGTACCGCCTCGCCGCGAATCCTGCTGGCACCCGCCTGGTGCGCGCACAAGTGGAAGGTGCTGAACGCCATCACCCGGGAATTCGCGCGCCGCGGCAGCCGCCAGCAGTCCGCCCTCGAAACCAGCCCTTCGCTGCGCCAACTGTCAGGAGCCTGAAAGCATGCCCGACGCCCCGCAAAACATGGAACTCGTGTGCCCGGCCGGCAACCTGCCGGCGCTCAAGGCCGCCGTCGATGCCGGCGCCGACGCCGTGTACATCGGTTTTCGCGACGATACCAACGCGCGCCATTTCGCCGGCCTCAACTTCAACGAGCAGCGTTCGCGGGAAGGCATCGACTACGCCCACCGCCGCGGGACGAAAGTATTCGTCGCCATCAACACCTACGCACAGACGTCCGGCTGGACGCGCTGGCAACAGGCGGTGGACCGGGCCGCTGCGCTCGGCGTCGACGCGCTCATTCTGGCCGATATCGGCGTCATGGACTATGCCGCGGAACGCTGGCCGGAGTTGCGCCTGCACCTGTCGGTACAGGCCTCGGCGACCAATGCGGAATCGATCCGCTTCTACCACGAAAACTTTTCCATCCGCCGCGTGGTGCTGCCGCGCGTGCTGTCCATGAAGCAGGTGCGGCAGGTGGCGGCGGAAAGCCCTGTGCCACTGGAAGTGTTCGGTTTCGGCAGCCTGTGCGTCATGGTCGAGGGGCGCTGCCTGCTGTCCTCCTACGTCACCGGCCAGTCGCCCAACACCTTTGGCGCCTGTTCGCCGGCCTCGGCGGTGCGCTGGACCGAAACCGCCGGGGGCCTGGAATCACGCCTGAACGACGTACTCATCGACCGCTACGGGGCCGACGAACCAGCCGCTTATCCGACCCTGTGCAAGGGCCGTTTCGAGGTCGCCGGAAACGTGTATTACGCCATCGAGGAACCCGTCAGCCTGAACACGGTCGAGCTGTTGCCGGAGTTGCAGTCGATCGGCGTCGCGGCGATCAAGATCGAAGGTCGCCAGCGCAGCCCGGCCTATGTCAGACAGGTCACGCGCGTATGGCGGGCCGCGCTGGACGCCTGCGCGCGCAATCCGGACGACTACCGGGCACAGCAACCCTGGCTGGACGCCCTGCAACAGGTCTCCGAAGGCGCACAGACCACGCTCGGGGCCTATCACAGGCCATGGCAATGAAACGAGGCAGCATGAACACCCGCACGCGACCGAAACTCTCCCTTGGACCGGTGCTCTACTACTGGGAACGCGAGAAACTGCTGGAATTCTACGAGCACATCGCGCTGACCCCGGTCGATATCGTCTACCTGGGCGAAACCGTGTGCTCGAAACGCCGCGCGCTGCGCAGCGACGACTGGCTGCAACTGGCCCACACCCTGCGGCAGGCCGGCAAGGAAGTGGTACTGTCCAGCATGACGCTGATCGAGGCCGGCTCGGAACTCGGCGCACTGAGGAGCCTGTGCGAGAACGAAGGGTTCACCATCGAGGCCAACGACATGGGCGCCGTGCAACTGCTGGCGGCGCGCGGCCGGCCCTTTGTCACCGGACCGGCGATCAATATCTACAACCACCGCACCCTCAACCTGCTGGCGAAACGCGGCATGAGGCGCTGGGTTCTGCCGGTGGAACTGGGTCGCGACAGCCTTGCCGACATCCACGCACAACGACCCGACGGCATCGAGACCGAAGTGTTCGCCTGGGGCCGGCTGCCGCTTGCCTACTCGGCACGCTGCTTCACCGCCCGCGCCCACAACCTGCCCAAGGACGATTGTCAGTTCCGCTGCCTCGACTACCCGGACGGCCTGCGGCTGTCCACCCGCGAAAACCGCTCCTTCCTGACCCTGAATGGGATACAGACCCAGTCGGCGGCGAGCTGCAATCTTGTCACGGAAATCGACGACCTGTCCGCGCTGGGCGTCGACGTACTGCGCATCAGCCCGCAGTCGTTGCATACCGAGCGCGTCATCAAGCTGTTTCAGCAGTGCCTGGACGGAGCCATATCCGCCCGGGAAGCCGATACCGGACTCCAGTCCTGCGCGCCTTCGGGATGCTGTAACGGTTACTGGCACGGTGAGGCCGGCATGCTTCACCACGCCGGCGAGAAGGTTCCATGCCCCTGAAAAATCCGATCTGTGAAAGCAAGCCCTTCGACCTGAACAACGACGCCGCCTACGAAGCCTGGCGCACCGACAAACTGAAAGACTACCCCGACGAGGCGGGACAACTGATCGTGGAAATCGACGACCCGCGCCATCTGACACAGGCGGAACGGGAAGCCCTGCTGGAACGCTGCGACAAGGCCAATATGGCGATCTACACGAGCCGCAGCGGCGACGACCCCGACAAGCTGATCCCGGCCACCCTCGGCGCACAACTCGGGCTGCGCCACCTCGACCGCAACATGGGCGCCGACGACGACGGCATCACCTCGCTGCAGGTCGTCGACGACCAGTGGCGCACCCACTACATCCCCTACACCAACCGCCCGATTCACTGGCACACCGACGGCTACTACAACAGCCTGGACAGACAAATCCACGCGCTGCTGCTGCATTGCGTCAGCCCGGCCGCAGAGGGAGGCGAAAACGCGCTGCTCGATCACGAGATCGCCTACATCCGGCTGCGCGACCAGAACCCCGTCTACATCCGCGCGCTGATGGCGCCCGACGCCATGACCATCCCCGCCAACGTCGACAACGGCAAGGTCATTCGCCCGGCGCGCACCGGCCCGGTGTTTTCCGTCACCCACGACGGCCGCCTGCACATGCGCTATACCGCGCGCACCCGGAGTATCGAATGGAAAGACAACCCCCAGACCCGCGCCGCGGTGAAGGCACTGGAGCGGCTGCTGGCCTCGGACGATCCGTTCATCTATCGCCTGACACTGCAACCGGGCTGGGGGCTGGTCAGCAACAACGTGCTGCACGACCGCAGCGGCTTCAACAATGACAGCGCCCACACGCGGCTGCTGTACCGGCTGCGTTATTTCGATCGCATCAACTGAAGGCGCGACGATATACCGGCAGCAGGCGGCGCAGCAGGGGCGCAAGCTGCCGGTACAGACCGAGGGCCTCGACGTCGAGACCGTCCAGGAAATTTTTCACTTCCAGTCCCAGTTCGGTATCGCCCTGCATCACCAGGCGACGCTGGAACACCAGGGTATCGGGATCCTCCTGCTGACCGACCAGCACCAGAAAATCATAGACACTGGCTTCGATCAGCAGGTCGCCGGCCGGGTAGCGGCGCGCCACCAGCCGGCCACGCCGATCCAGCCCGAGGTGCATCGCCAGGCCCGCATCCGTGACACGGATCGTCACGCCGCGTCCGCGCAAGAAATCCAGTTCGCCCTCGCGCAGGGGTTGAGCCAGCGCCCGGTTGAGCACCGTGACCGCCAGTTGCGAAACCACCCGGTCCGGCACCAGCCGCAACGGCAACGCCAGCGGCGCCGGCAGGCACGGACCCCGGCACGCCGGTCTCGCAACCGCCGGCGGCGCGCCGTCAGGACTGTGCAATGCGATTGGCCGGCATGAACTCGGGCGTTTCGCCGAGATCACGGAACTTGTGGTAGATGTTGTTGAGGTGGGTCCTGAGCGTCGCCCGCGAAATCGACAGGGTCTTGCAGATCTCCGGGTTGGAGACACCGCGAATGGTCAGCGACACCACCTCGGTCTCGCGCTTGGTGAGACCCCGCTCCTTGTAATAGGCAAGCGCCATGTCGTAACGCTCCTTGAGCGGTTGCAGGAACGTGATGATACTCTCGGTGGTGCACAGCAGGGTGACATCGAAAAAGTCACCATGCAGAAAGCTGTTCTTGTAGACCCGACTACCCCAGTCCTTCCACTGCTGGGTTCGATCGCTGGCGTACAGCTCCATGCAGCCGGTCTCGCACGTCTCGCCAACCCGTTCGCCGCACAGCTCCCGGCAGTAGTCGTTCTGGCTCAACACGCACTTGTTGCGGTCCTTGACACATACCGCGACATTGCTTTGTTCCAGGGATGCTTCCAGTATATCGCTCATAGACGTGGACACCTTGTGTTAGTGGGCCATTTGATAGTCAGGAAAACCAGCAAATTCAAACAGTATGGGTAATCAACAGGCAGGATGGATTTTAGAAGCGCGCCCATGCGCTTTCCTTGATCTGGCTCAGATCGGCGTGCGAAAACCGGCGCCGTCATACCCGCCGGGTCTAAAATCCGCCGGATTCCGCTACAATGCCGCGATGCCCGCGACTCCCGCCACCCCTTCGCGCCCGCCCGCACCGCACGGGCGAACTGATCCGGACGACCAAGGGCCGGCTCGCCGGGCTGGCGTCGCGGCTCAAGAACGAGTATTTTTCGCGCGGTTTGAACCTGGACGACGAGGCTGACTGAATGAGCGAAATCACCACCGACAGCGGACTGAAATACGTGGACATCGTGGAAGGCGACGGAGCCCTTTGCACCGGGCGCGGCCAGACCGCCATCGTCCACTACACCGGCTGGCTGGAGGACGGCACCAAGTTCGATTCCAGCGTCGACCGCAACGACCCGTTCAGCTTCCCGATCGACTGCAGTTATGTCATCCCCGGCTGGGACGAGGGCGTGGTTGGCATGAAAGTCGGCGGCAAGCGAAAGCTGGTCGTGCCGCCCGAACTCGGCTATGGCGAACGCGGCGCCGGTGGTGTTATTCCACCCAACGCCACGCTCATCTTCGAGATCGAACTGCTGGAGCTGTCCGAATAGTGCTGCTCGAG
Source organism: Gammaproteobacteria bacterium (assembly GCA_015494295.1). GTDB lineage: Bacteria > Pseudomonadota > Gammaproteobacteria > DSM-19610 > DSM-19610 > Thiogranum. Next base: position 118,216 of record WGBO01000006.1, read on the forward strand.
GTTCTCGAAGCGCATATCGACGAAGACGTGCGCCGCGCCCTGGAGGAAGACCTCGGTCAGGGCGACATCACCGCCCGGCTGGTGCCCGCCGACGGCGTGTGGAAAGCCAGTGTCTACAGCCGCGAACACGCCGTGCTGTGCGGGCGCAACTGGTTCGACGCCGTGTTCCGGCACATCGACGAGCGCGTGGACATTCGCTGGTATGCCGCGGACGGCGAACCGGTCGCCCCCCACCAGGTGGTCTGCACCCTGAAAGGACCGGCGCGCAGCCTTCTCAGCGGCGAACGCGCCGCCCTTAATTTCCTGCAAACCCTGTCCGGCACCGCCACCCTGTCACATCGTTACGCGCGCGCCGTGGAAGGTCTGCCGACGCGCATCCTGGACACCCGCAAGACCATCCCGGGCCTGCGCCGCGCCCAGAAATACGCTGTCCGCGCCGGCGGCTGCCACAACCATCGCATGGGACTCTACGACGCCTTCCTGATCAAGGAGAACCACATCATGGCGGCCGGCTCCATCGCCAGCGCGGTCAGCCGGGCCCGCGAACTGGACGCCGCCCTGCCGGTGGAAGTGGAAGTGGAAGACCTCGACGAACTCGGTCAGGCGCTGGAAGCCGGCGCCGACCGGGTGATGCTGGACAATTTCTCCGTCGACATGCTGCGCCAGGCCGTCGCCCTCAACGCGGGGCGGGCGGAACTCGAAGCCTCCGGCGGCATCACCCTGGACAACCTGCGCCAGTACGCCGAAACCGGCGTGGATTACATTTCGATCGGCGCGCTGACCAAGGACGTGAAAGCCGTCGACCTGTCGATGCGTTTCGACTGAACACACAGGACTACCGGAACCCCGAAATACAAACGGCGGCCAAGGGCCGCCGTTTTCCCTGCAGGACGGGAGAAACTACGCCTTGCGCCGCCGGGCAATTCCGGCGATGCCGATCAACCCCGAACCGAACAGCCACACCGCCGCCGGTACCGGCACCACGGCAGTCGACGCGGTCGAGGAAGACCAGGTAAAGGTATTCTGATCCACGGTCTGACTGCTCAGACGCCAGGCGCCCGGCGTCGGCTCATAGCCCGGCGCCGTCAACAGGCCGGTGCCGGACAGCAACAGAAAATAGGCGTCGTGGTAGATCACCGACAGGCTGTCCATGGTGAAAGTAAAGCTGCCCACCGTCCACAGGTTGACGGGATTGGGCGCCAGCGCAGGATCGAACTGGAAGTCGGCAGTCGTCACCGCCGCACCAGGCAGCCCCGCAAAATCACCCGTCGCCTGGTCGACACTGGCACTGCCATCGAACGCAATGCCGGTCGCCGCACCAAGGGTCGTCGACAACAACGACGCATCGACCGGACCAAAACCGCCGCTCAAGGAAATCGAGCCATCGACCAGCACCGCTTTCGCCGGCGACGCTGCCACCCCCCCCAATACCGCGATCAAGACAAACACGCGGCTAAAAAAACGCAATTCCATTAAACCTTCCTCCTGACATCCCGGACTTCCCCCGGTGGTTTGGGCGCCGCGAAAAACAGCACCAAAAAATACAATTTCGCCGCAATTCTTAAGCAAAAATTAAACCAACATCCACACCCAAGCAATATCAATCGCTTAGCACCGTATGCACTATCAGGGGGCGTAATAGTGTAAAGTTTTCCAGAAAACTGTCTGATATTCCTTACGCTTGTTTCCCAACAAACCAGCCGGTGTAAAAAATACCGAATATTCTGAAAAAGCCTTGCCTGGATCGGGAAATCGATAACCCAAAACAATGTAAGGAAGCCCGACATACACTTCGGCGTCATGGAATCAATTCCCGCTTCGCGAACGGCTCCAAACATTCCCAAAAGCCCGGCCCCGGCAACCAAACAGATTCAGGAACCAGCACCAGACACACGGCTGAAAAGTTCGTTGTTACCCGCGAAGCTAAAGGCTGTCCATGGGTACAGGCAGACATCATTGGTCTGCATTTTTAATAACCGACTGTTTTTTTGGTTTTTTCAGGTCTGCCTGGGGCCTGGTGGAGGGGTAAATGGTGCCGGAAAGAGGAATCGAACCCCCGACCTTCTCATTACGAGTGAGCTGCTCTACCGACTGAGCTATTCCGGCATTGACAGGTCTGACCTGACGGAAACCCGGCGAAACGACTGCCGCCGAGCCCGAAGAACGCGCATCTTACCCTGACGGCAAGCCTTTTTACACCCCGAAAGGCGTGCTGGTTCAGCTAAATATACCTTTCAACGTAAAGAAGAACAGGATCGCCAGCAGGCCGCCCGCCGGAAGGGTGATCACCCAGGACATGAAGATATTGCGGATCACGGTCATGTTCAGGGCTTCCATGCCACGCGCCAGCCCGACGCCGAGCACCGCTCCCACGAGCGTGTGCGTGGTGGAAACGGGCAGCCCGGTACCGGACGCCAGCACCACGGTGGTGGCGGCCGCCAGGGTGGCCGCAAAGCCGCGGCTGGGCGTCAGTTCCGTGATGTTGTTGCCGACCGTGGCGATCACGTGCTTGCCGTACATTACCAGGCCCAGCACGATGCCGGCGCCGCCCAGCAACAGCACCCACATGGGCAACAGCGATTTCGAGGCCACTTCACCACCGCTCTGTACGATACCGACCACCGCCGCCACGGGACCGATGGCGTTGGCGACGTCGTTGGAACCGTGAGCGAATGCCATGGCGCAGGCGGTTACCACCATCAGCACGCTGAACACGCGTTCGACGTTGGTGTAATGGAAATCCCGGTCGACGGAAGGATCGAGCTGGATGCGCGACACATAGTAGCGGCCGACGAAGAACATCAACAGGCCCACCGCGAAGGCGTAGCTGAAGTTCTCGATCGGGGTATTGTGCAGCCCGACATGCTTCAGACCCTTCATGAAGGTCACCAGGGAAATGATGAAGCCCACCATGAAAATGTAGTACGGCACGTATTTCTTGGCGGCGAGGAAGGGTTCCTCCCGGTTCAGGATGAGGTTCTGCACACTGCGAAACAGGGTGTAGGCGATGAACCCGGCCAGCAGCGGCGATACCACCCAGCTGGCGACGATGGAACCCACCTTGCCCCATTTGACGGCGTCCATGCCGATACCCACCATCGCAAAACCGACAATGGCGCCGACGATGGAATGGGTGGTGGATACCGGCCAGCCGTTGCGCGAGGCGACCAGCAGCCAGATGCCGGCCGCCAGCAGGGATGCCAGCATGCCGTAGACAAGCAACTCCGGCGAAGCCGACAGCATCTCGGCATCGACGATTCCCTTGCGGATCGTGCTGGTCACCTGACCACCCGCCAGAATGGCGCCGGCGAACTCGAATACCGCGGCAATAGCGACCGCCTGGCGAATGGTCAGCGCACCGGATCCCACCGAGGTGGCCATGGCGTTGGCCACGTCGTTTGCGCCGATTCCCCAGGCCATGAACAGCCCGAACACGCCGGCGAGCACCAGGAATACCACCCCGTAGACAACAATAATGTCCATGCGCGTACTCCTAGCGTGCCAGCATCAGTTGCAGGCGACTGCCCACGCGCTGGGCGCGATCGGCGAGTTCCCCGGTCCAGTCGATGATCTTGTAGAGGAACATCACGTCGATTGGATCGAACGCCTTCTCCACCGCGAAAATCTTGTGGCGAATATCGGCCTGGAGCTTGTCGGTATCGCTTTCGATGGCGTCCAGTTCACTGATCATGCGCACCACCAGCTTGACTTCCTGGCCGCTGAAACCGGTACCCACGAGCTCGTCGAGTTCATTGATGGCGCGGTTGGCCTGCTCGCAGGCATCCACACAGCGCCGAACGTACTTCAGGTAATCGTCGTGAATGATTTCCGGCAGTACCATGTGCCGCCCCAGGATCACACCGGCGATATCCTTGGCGCGGTTGGCGATGGTGTCCTGCATGGTCAGCACGTCCAGCAGGTCGCGGCGCGACACCGGCATGAACAGCCCCTTGGGCAGGTGCAGGCGCAACTGCTTTTTCAGCACGTCGGCTTCTTTCTCCAGATCCGAGATCTGTTTCTGGATTCTTTCCACCTGTTCCCAGTCTTCCTTGATGACATTTTCGAACAGCGGAACCAGTTTCGATACGCAGGCCATGACTTTCGCCATGTGCTGCTGCATGGGTTTGACAGGCGAGCTGCCAAAAATCCCGGACATGTAACCACCTGCCATGCGAGTCTCCTCTGCCGCCTTCGGTCATGTGTGTATGAGGGGTGTAATACAGCTGCCTGGCGCGCATTCTAGCGGCAAGATCGGGAAATTGCATTGATCCGCGCGTTACCGGCCGGAAACGCGTCGGCGAACGCTCAGGCGTGCGATTCGGCCGGGCGCACGCGAATCACGACTTCCACGCTTTCCAGCTCGGTGCCAGCCGGCAGGTCGGGAATCCGCCCCTGCAGGTCGCCATCCAGTTCGATATCCGACAACTCGCCGGTGGCGATATTGTAGACGTGGTGGTGGGGCGTGCTGTTGGTATCGTAGAAGATGCGATTGGGGTCGACGATCACTTCGCGCAGAATGCCGCGCTTCGCAAACAGGCCCAGGGTGTTGTATACGGTGGCCTTGGAAACCGGCTTGCCGATGTGGTTGACCCGCTCCAGCACCTGGTCGGCGCTGAGGTGCTGATGCTCTGCGAACAGGATCTGGGCGATACGCAGCCGCTGCCGGGTCGGCTGGATACCGGCCACGCTGAGCCGCGTCGCGGCACTCGCCTCGTCGAGCAAACGTATGGGAAACCGTTCAGCCATAACGCCAAGTATACGCTGACATTTTAGACGAAGTCCAGATCAGGCCAGGGAACTGCGGGCCAGCCGCGCCGGCTGGCAGGGCGCCGGGTCAAGAATCGGCTCGCGAGCGCTCAACTGGTCGACCAGCAAGCGGGCGGACGCCGGCCCCAGCACCACGCCGTTGCGGAAGTGGCCGCTACAGACGTAAAGATTGGCGATTTCCGGGTGGGGTCCGATGGCCGGCACGCCGTCCGGGCTGCCCGGCCTCAGGCCGGCCCAGTGGCACTCGACGGGCAGATCCGCCAGCGCCGGGATCAGCCGCGCCGCATCGCGCCGCAGCTCCTCCAGTGCCTGCGGCGTGGCGCGCTTCTCGAACCCGGTATATTCCAGCGTGCTGCCGAACAACACACGGCCATCTCGGCGCGGGATCGCGTAGCGCCCTTCGTACAGGGTGATACGGCGCAGCAGACCGGGCGGGCCACGAAACAGCACCATCTGCCCACGCACCGGCTCTATCGGCAGACGCAAGCCCGTCTGTTCGAGCAGCGCGCCGCTCCAGGCGCCGCTGGCCACGACGAAGACATCGGCAGACAGGCGACCTGCAGGGGTTCGCACCGCGGCGATTCGCGCCCCGCTGCGCTCCCAGCCCTGTACGGGGCAGTCACTGCGGATCTCAACCCCGCCAAGCTCCAGGCTGGCCCGCAAGGCCCGGACCATGCGCGGATTGCGCACCTGGCCCACCGCCGGCAACCAGGCGCCGGTGGCGAAATCGACACCCAGCCGCGGCTCCAGCGCGCGGGCGCCGGCGGCGTCCGTCACCTCCAGCCCGGCATCGAAACGCGCCGCCCAGGCGCGCGCGTCGTCGAGGTCGCCCGGTTCGCCGATCAGCAGCCCCGAAGGCTCGCACTCCGGATCGATACCGGTCTCGGTGCGCAACGCCTCGCACAGCCCCGGGTAGGCGCGCTGGCTCCAGCGCGCCAGTTCACTGACCACGTCCGGGTAACGCCAGGGATAGAGCGGAGACAGTATCCCGCCACCCGCCCAGGAGGATTCGCGCGCCGGCCGCGCCCGCTCCAGCACTGTGACGGTGTGTCCCACGGCCGCCAGTTCGCGGGCTGTCAACATGCCGATGATGCCGGCGCCAACGACGATGACCTCAGACACGACACCACCCCGCCGCCCGCTTCACGCGGCCATCAACGGTTCCAGCAGGAAGCGCCCGCGTAGCCCCCGCCGTACACCGGGCCTTCGGAGGAAAGCGCGAAGGTCCCGCAGGCGTCACCGCGCTGCGCGCCGGCGGGGACGGCCAGCAAAAGAAAGTCGCCCCCCGCCTCGCGTTGCAGGCGCAGGCGGTAATGCCCGCCCGGCGAGCTGCCGCCGGCATAACCGAGCTCGTCGAGATCCGCGCTGTATTCGCCGTGGTGGGCGCGCCAGCGCAACTGCGCAAGCTGCAACTGCAACAGTACGGCCATCGCATCGACGCGCCGCGACCTGGCCACGTAACCGCTATAGGAAGGAACCGTAATGGACGCGAGAATCGCAACAATTGACAGGGCTATCAGTAACTCGGGCAAGGAAAAACCGGGAACACCGGATCGGTACATGGGGCAACTCCTTTTGCCGTTCACTCATACGGGGACAAAGCCGCATTCCTTGCGCGCTTCGCGAAAGCGACTATACTCGGCGCGACGACAGGGAACAAGTCGGAAACCTTGAGGAAACGTGTCATGGACGATACGAGACACCCGGGGTTCACACTCGTCGAGTTACTGATCACGCTGGCGGTGCTTGCCGTGCTGACCGCACTGGCGGCGCCCGCCATGGCGCGCTTCGTGGGCGACGCCCGCCTGCGTGCCGCGACCCTGCAACTGGACAGTGAACTTCGACGCGCGCGCACCCACGCACTGGCCCACCGGCAGGCCACCTATTTCTCGATACGCAACACGGGCACGCGCTGGTGCTATGGCTGGGGCACCGATCCCGGCTGCCGTTGCGACACCGCCCCACGCCTGTGCACCGGCGGCAACGGCCTGCCCCACCTGTTCGGGCCGGACGACTTTCCCGGTGTGCGGCTCGCCCTGCGCGGCGCCCAACGGGTTCTGCGTTTCTCGCCAGTACGCGGAACCGCGACCGCCGCCACCGTCGTCCTGTCCGGCGCCTGGCAGGTGAAGCGGGTCATTGTCAGCCCTCTCGGGCGGGTGCGAAACTGCACGCTGGCCGCCAGCGGACCCGGGCGATGCTGAGATCACGCCGGCAGCGGGGCGCCGGCCTCGTGGAACTGATGGTGGCCTCGCTCATTGCGCTCGCTGTTCTCGCTACCCTGGTGTCCGTCTACAGCGCGACCGCCCGCCACAGCAGCCGCCAGTTGCGCGAAACCGACCTGCGAAGCCAGATCCACGCCACACTGGAAACAATCAGCAGCGATATCCGACGCGCGGGTTTCCGCGCCTTCGACGCACGCAACGAACCCGCAAGCCGCAATCCCTTCCAGCAACCCGGCAACCGGCTGCGCACCGGTGCCCTGCACGGCCAGCCAGACGCATCCTGCATCCTGTACAGCTACGACCTGGACCGTGACGGCCTGCTCGGCACGGGGCGCTGCGCAGTCAACGGCTGTGTACCCGGCACCGACAGCGACAACGTCGAGCAATTCGGTTTCAGGCTGAACCGCGGACGCATCCAGTCCCGTTACGGTGGACGCGGGTTCGGCTGCGGAACCGGCAACTGGCAGGCCGTCACCACCACCGGCATTGTCGTTGACACACTGAATTTCCGCATTCACCGCACCTGCCTGAACCTCGCCGATGCCGACAGCGACTGCGCGCCGGACCGGCCCGCCCTTTGGCAACGCGCGGTGGAACTGCAACTTGGCGCGCACCTGCCGGGAGACGAGGACTTCCAACTGCTGCTGTCGCGCTGGGTGCACATCCGCAACGACCGCCTGGAGGAGCCCTGAGATGCATACCCGATCGCCGACGGCCACGACGCAGCGTGGCGCCTCGACACTGTTGATGGCCCTGGTACTGATGGTCGCGCTGACCATCGTCACGCTTTCAACGGCAAGGGCGCTGGTCAACGAAGCCCGCGGCAATGCCGGCCAGGCGTGGCATGCACGCTTGTTCAGCCGCGCCGAGGCGACCCTCGAAGAAGTTCTGGCGGCGCTCCCGCGGCGCACGGACTGGCAAGCCGTACCCGGCTCCAGTCCGCCCGTGCAAACCGCCACCCGCAACCTGGTGGCGGACGGCATCGAAACCCGACTGGAACTCAGCCGAACCGTACGGCCACCCTACTTCATCGATATCGCGGTCAGCGCCCGGCTCGCTGATTCGCCCGGGCTGGTGGTCCGGATTCAACAGCAGGCGCGCGCATTCGGCATACTCACACCACTCGCGGAACGCGCACCGCCGCTGATATTGGGCAGGGACGACGACCTGCATGCCGTGCTGTTCAGCGTCGACCGGAAAACCCTGCGGACACTCGCGGACAAGGATCGCGCCCTGCCCGAGGCGCAACGACGTTACTGGCTGGCGGACGACACCGAACTCGCCAAACATGGCTGGTCGCGCAGTCTCGGCACCCCGCAACACCATGTACTGCTGTATTTCCCGGGCGGGGCCGGGTGCCCGCGGTTTGCCGACGGCGTGCGCATCTACGGTTTTGTCTTCGTCGAGGCACCCTGCGACGCCCCGCTGAGCGCCGGCCGGCTGGAAATCTTCGGCACACTCGCCATCGCCGGTCACGGCCGCCCGGAGGGTGGCGACATCCGGCTCGGCAGCCTTCAATCCGTCCCCGGCGCAACCGCCTGGCCGGACTTCCCGCCACTCAAAACCGTTCGGGTACCCGGAAGCTGGAGGGACTTTTGATGCAGGGAAGCTGCCGGGGGTTCAGCCTGATCGAGGCCATGGTGGCAGCGCTGGTACTGGCCGTGGGCCTGCTTGGCCTGGCGAAGCTGCAGGCGGGACTGTACCAGTCGGCCCGGCGGGACGCAGACCGCTTGCATGCCCTGAACGCCGCAATGCACTCGTACGAACAGTTTGCCTCACAAGCCCTGTCGCGACTGGCTGTCGACATTCCCGGGCAAAAGCGCAGCCACATCGCCGGAACCACCTACGAGATCGAACAGCGCATCACCCGGGACAGCAGCCTGTCACGCAGCCGCACCCGGGTTCGATGGGCGGCGGCCGATGAGAGCGAACTGGTCATCGAGAGCCAATTTGCCCACACCGGCGACCTGCGTGACGTTCGCTGGCTGACCGGGCAACAAGCTCCGCCCTGACCCTAAACACTACCAGCAGTCGGCCACCGCGCCGCCACTCGCCCCTTTCTGCAACAGGTGATTGAGTGTCAGGTCGCCGCAACTGTCCCCCGCCTGCATCGCGGTGGGCGTCGCGGTCAGTACGTAACTGGTGCCGGCGGCGTTGATGCCCGTAACGCTCAGCGTATAGCTTGGCGCTCCACCGCCGTCCACCGGGCAGGTGGCAGGCGTAAACAGGCCGGCGGCCAGCACGTCGCGGTAGCGGTTGTTCCGTGAATAGTCCCTTTCCATGAAACTCGCGAGCTGCATCAGCCCGGCCTCGCAGTTCGCGCGCCGGGTTTTCTGCATCTGGCTGGTATAGGCGGGATAGGCGATCGCCGCCAGTATGCCGACGATGGTGACCGCAATCATCAACTCAATGAGCGTGAAACCACGCAGACCGAACCGCCCGCCGATGCCTGGCGCACGCCGGTTCAATGCGGGAGCCTCACGGGCAGATCGCGCCGGACCTTCCAGTTCGCCGGCAGCACCCATATTTGGTTTATCAACGCCCGGCGACCCTGTCCACGGGGTGGATAGAAACCCACCTTAACCCCCTGGCGCAGCCTGGAAAGCGCCACTTTCGAATCCTTCCGGTCGAACACCTTGACATCGTCCGGCAGCAGGAACGTCCGGTCGTCGACCACCAGCAAGCCGTTGCTGCGGTCGAACGAATCGACCACTCCCACGTAGCCGAACTGCCGCTTTTCACCCGCGAAAGCGGAAGCCACCACGATCAGCAACAGGATGGCCATCCCCCGCATCGACATGTATCGCATATTCATCATCGTCTTTCCCCTGTTCATGGTCCGCTTGCCCGACGCCCGCTCATGGCTTGAGTTCGCTCCAGGACATGCGCGCCGGTGGACTGGGCGCCTTCGGCTGGATGTTCTCGATCTGTACCGCGCCGGTGGAATCCGCCGTGACCCGCTTGTTGGAAATGAAACGGCTCTCCGCCGGCACGCCGTCTGACTGCGTACCCACTACCATGTCGGCGCCGACCTGGTCGTTGAAATCGAACACCCCGTCGTTATTGACGTCGATCGGAATGAACTTGGGCTCGCCACCGGTCAGCAGGTCGACGGCCATCAACCAGCCGGAACCGCCAACGCTGCATGCGTCGCTGTTTATCGCCGTCGGGATGACGGTATTGAAGAACACGATGGATCCGAACGCGAGCGGACTCGCAACCGAGCGCTCGCCGCTTATATCGAAGTCGATAAACCAGCCCTTGCTGCCACTGACCGAGTAATTGACCGAATAGTCGCTGACCAGGCGCACCTCTCCCAGCGCCGGGTCGTTGGCGATGCTCAACACCTGCTGTTTCAACACATCCCGCTCGATGGCGCCGACACCCGAATCCCAAACGCCGTAGAAGGACTGAACCGCCGTGTCGGCATTGTCCGACTGCACGAGGTACTGGCCGGTACCAAAGAACACCAGCAGGTTCGGTTCCGTGGCCAGCGCCACCCGTGTCGGGTGCACTTCGACGTCCGGCTCGACGGTAATCGGCTGCCGGTTGCTCGCGGTACATGGCGTCGCAGAGCAGGCACGGAACAATGGCGAGGCACCGTAGGCCGAAACCCAGTTCGAGGTATCGGTCTTGTCCGACACGTCGAACGCCCACAGGTTGCCGTGCAGATCTCCGGCGTAGATTCGATCGATGGTGCCGTCACCGTTCAGGTCCACCAGCTTCGGAGTCGCCAGTCCGTTGCAGTCGCTGGCGGGGTTTGCACAGTCCTTGCTGGCGGAATCCAGCGTCCCTACCCCGGTATCGATGACCACTGGCGAGGCGATGTTGGAGCCGTCGAGATAAACGATATACAACCTCGCGCGACCGTCTCCGGCCGGGTCGTTGTTGTAACCGTTGCCGAATACCGCGGCCCACTTGCCATTGTTCATCTTGCCGATGCGGATGTCACTGAAGGTGTAGCCGAGGTTGTCGTCGGTGAATTCCCACAACACCCGCGATGCCGCGTTGACCGCGAGCGCCGACGGGTCGGTCACGTCGATGGCGAACAGGCCCTTGCCGCCGCCGCGCAGCGCGCCCACCAGCACGCTGCGCCACGCGGTGACACCGCCGACCGTGATATAGGCATCCTGCACCGTGGGCGACAGATCCACGTAGTAGCGGTGTACATAGTCCGGGTCGCTGAGGTAGTGAAGCCCCTCGTCCGCGGCGGTGGAGAACAACGAGGCCGGAACATAGGCGAACACCTCCTTGCCGTTGTCGTCGAAGGCATGCAGCATGCCGTCGTTGGCGCCCACGTAGGTCATGCCGGCGCGGTTGCTGTTGGCTATCGCAAACGCCGAATAGGGAGATGCGGGCTCGATGCTGTCGGGATAGGGGGTCGACGGCGGCCCGACAAAGAAGGGGCTGGAATGCACGATGTCACCAAGGGCGCTGCGGCGCTGGCGCAACGACTTGCTGGTGAACACCTGGCCGTTGCTGTCCGACCCGGTCGCGGGGTAGCGGCAGGTTCCCGGCGAGGCGATCTCGCAGTCGCGGTCGCCACGCAGGAAACCGAGCCTGGCCATCCCGCTGGCCTCGGTATCCAGGCCGCCGCTGCTGTCGGTTCGCAGGTCCAGTTTCTGGCTGCTGCCAAGCGAGGACCACTCGAAACTCACCCCGGAAGCGCTGCCGGCATCGTAGGTCACGATCTGTCGCGACGCGGGCGTGCGCGAATCGATGTCGTCGGATGCCTTCCAGGCCGTGCCGCTGAGGCTGGCGATACCGGTGGCGGCATCTACCACGATGTCGCGCGCCAACAGGTCGCCCGACCAGCGCGAGGAATTGAAGGTGGCCTGGAACACCCTCGTGCCGGCCTGCAGGCTGGTCGAGTTGAAACTGACGGCGGCCGCGGTACCGGTACGCAACTGGATATCGGCGATATACTGGCCCAGGGAATCGATCAGGCTCTGCGGATTCTTCGCGCTGAGGAACTGCCCGCGCCCGTTGTACGCAGCGTGACGCATGTCGTCGATGGTTTCCGGCGAGTCGGCCGTCGGCGTCGGCCAGCCGGTGAAACCGGGCTGCCCGGGCAACTGTCCGTCGCCCAGGGTTCCGTCCAGCCCGAAAGCCACCGTGTAGGTCACCATGTGCTGGGCGCTGTTTTCGTCCACGCCACCGATGGTCGGCACCCGGTTCGCCAGCGGCGACAAATCCGTCTCGTAGTACTTCATCGCCACGTCGGCCAGGGTGTCGCCCACGTTGTCCGCGTACAGGCCACCATCGAAGGCGCTGGAGTTGTCGCCGTCGGTGTTGCCGACACCCGGCGGACCACCGTTCCACTGACCATCGGACATCAGGATGGCAAAGTTCTGCTGGCATTCACCTCCGTTCGCGGCGGACTGGATCGGGGAAGCGCCCCAGGCCGGCAGATTGCCTTCGAAATAACGGCCGACCCGATCGAGCGCCGAGCGCAGCGGCGTTCCGAAATTCGAATCGATGCGAAACAGGCTGGCGAGCAGGTCTTCCTTGTTCTGTTTGGCCGTCGCATCAACCGGCGTGCTGATATCGTCGATGTCCGCGACCAGCGAGAAAATGTCGCTGCTGTTTCCGGTCAGGCTGTTGGCACCCTGCCCGTTGATGGTCGCCAGACCGGCACGGGCCGTCGAGTTCATGATGATTTCGGACAGCGCGCGCTTCACCACGTATTCGCGTTTGCGGTAATAGGTATACCAGTTGGCGTAGTTGCGCTGTGAATTCGGGTTCGAGGCCGTCCCGACAGCCGGCAGTGAATTCACCGCCACGCCACCGGCCAGCGAGGAAACGTCACCGCACTCGTCCGTGGGTGAGGCAGGGTCGCCACCCCACCAACCCGGATCGGAGGGACCGTCGTACTCGTTGTCGCCATCCGCGTCGTTCCAGGCCCAGTAATAGTGGTCGCTGATGTCGACCGTGCTGCCCGGCTGGTAAGGATTGCTGCGCGCGCTGGTGATGGTCATGTTGCCGAACGCCGCGCCGGAGCTGTCGGTTCCCTGCCATGGCGTATAGGTAACGGTCGGGTCATAGGCCATGACGTTGAAACCGCGGCAGAACAGGCGCGCCAGACGCCGGTTCCATTCGTTGCCGTAGAAGGCCGGCGGATTATAGAGCGTCGACGAACCGAGGATCGCGATACCCGGGCTGTAGGTTCCCTTGTTCAACAGGTCTTCCCAGTCCATGCTTCCGGAGTCGTCGATCATGAAGAATATGTTGGGCTGCACCGCCCCGCTCTGCAGGAACAGGGGACTGCTGGCGAGCGTGCCGGGCGCGGCGGAAGCCGCACCGCCACACAGCAACAGGCCCAGCGCCAGCAACATCGATCCCGCGTAATACCGTATGTTCGTGTTCATGCCATTTCCCCCGGAGCCGTCTGAATGTGCATGCGACCCCTGTTCAAGTTCATATCAGCGACATGCGGAAACTGCTCTGCAAAAGGTAACGCGCCGTCGGCGCATTGCCTTCTCCCCAGCCGACCGCCGTGATGCGGAAGGCATACTCGCGCGCATCCTGCTTCTTGCCGCTGTAGTTGTTCAGCGGCGGGCCAACGCGGCCCAGGTATTCGATGATGTAACGCGGCCGCCGTGTCACCCCACTCACGCCCGCCACCTCGACGGCGCCGTTGGCCGCCAGCCAGCTTGCGTCGTCGAACGGATCGAACCCCGCCGGCAGCGGGTTGGGCTGCACGCCCACGAGCGGCGAACGCGACGCGAACATGCCCGTCACCGGCGACGCGGCATCGAAAGTCGTCACCAGATCGGAAACCGACGTCACATTGTCCACAAGGTAGGCCTCGGCGGCGCGCAAGGCCGCCTCGGCGGCCTGGAACGCAACCTGGCGCTGTCTGTCGTTGTTTGCCATGCGCTCCTGCAAAGTGGTCGAACTCATCGACGACACGCCGAGCACCGTCATCACCAGCAGGATCAGCAGACTGACCACCAGTACCGCGCCGCGTTGCCTGCCTTCCGTTTCATGTCTCATGAGCAATATCCCGGATCTCTCAACCGCCGCGGTTGCGCAGCCGCACCGTGGTAGTAAACGACTGGGTCGCCATGCCGCCGGGCACGTCTTTTACGGTATCCATGACCAGCGTCATGCGCACCGCCACGACCTGGTTCCACTGCGCCGCGCCCACCTGGTCGGCGCGCAGGTAGCGCTCCACGCCGGGCGTGCCGTCGGCGTCGATGCCGTACAGGAACTGCATGTCCCGCACGCCTTCGACCAGTTCATTGGCCTCGCCGGCAGCCGCGCAGTTGTTGCTGTTGGTGAACAACGAAGTACCGTTACCGGACATGGAAGCGCAGATCTCGTAGGTGGTGGTGCCAATACGCGTGGCGGTCGCCACCGAAGCACCTTCCGCGCCAAAAATGTTCTGCAGACTGCCGCTGGCGTTCGACTGCCCGGTGTTGGGCCCGCTGGTCGCCACGACACCTGCCTCGTGCTTGATGGCGCCGCCGCTGCCCGCGGGATCGTTGGTAATCATGAATACAGCCGCGGCGCCGCAATCGCCGACCACCATCAGGTCGAACGGCTGCAACCTGCCGTACAGCGGATTGCTGTCGTCCAGCATCAGATCCGAGGTCTTGAACGCCATGGGCGCCACTACCGGGATACCGCCGTCAGCACCGGCGCGGCGTATGCTGATGGTGTCGCTGCCGTTGACACCCGTGCCCTCGGCCCCGGAAACCGGTGTCGAGAAGTCGTAGGCGGAACCGGCTGCCTGGTTGGCCAGGTCGTTGGCGATGGGCCGCGCGGGCGCACCGCTGTCCAGGCAACCGAGGTAACCGGCGGCGCTGATATCCTCACTGAGTTTCGACAGCGCGAAGCGGGCGTTTTCCTGTAGCCGCGAGTTTCCTTCCTGCACCAGGAAGGTGATCTTGCTGCCACCGAATATCTTTATCACCCCGCCCAGCAACAACAGGCTGATCAGCATCGCGATCATCAGTTCGACCAGCGACAGCCCCGCCATCGAGGGCCGGGATCCGCGCTTTGGTGGGTATGTGGAATTCGTGTTCATGTTCATGGCCGTGTCGTCACCGAAAGGCAGCGCAAGTCATTCACCGGATCGTCCGGATTGCAGCCGGTACCCGTGGCGCCGGTTCGCGCCTCGTCCCAGCGCACGGTGATGGTGTAGAAACCGTTGCCGAGCGCGGTAATATCGCCCTGCCCCGACGGCAGGGTCGCCAACATATCGTTCCATTCCGCGATGTCGTTGCCGACCATCTGCGCCGGTGTACACGCGCTCGCCAGACAGCCACCCGTAACGGCCGCCGCGGCCGTTCCCGGGTACAGCGCCGCCTGAGCGGCGTTGGCGCGCATGCGTTCCGCGATGTCGCTGGCGATATAGGCCGCGCGCGTCTGCAGGGACGCATCGGTGTTGTTGCGCAGACTGGTTGCCTGCAGGCTGGCAAGTCCCAGCAGGCCGATCGACAGCACCAGCACTGCGACCAGCACTTCAATGATTGTGAATCCCCCGCATGACGGACAAGGCGTGATTGCATTTCGTCTTTGCATGAATATCGCTCCCCGCACTCAACCGCACGCGTACTGGCTGTCGAGGCTCACGCCGCCGGTCGCCATGATGCGCAACTGGCGTCCCGTCTCGCCGCTTCGGTCATCACACAACGTCAGCCGCACATTGGGCGTATCCACGACGCCGGTGGCGTCCACGCGAAGGCTGCTCACCGCCTGGCTTGGCGTCACGCTGATGCTTGCCGGCAAGGCTTCGACGATTCTCAGCGTCTCTCCCGCGTCCAGCACGCCATTGGCGTTGTCGTCCACCCATGCGATCCAGCCCAGGCGCCAGTCCGTCTCGCCGGTGCAGGCGGCCTGATCGCTGCTGACGCACAGAAAGGCGTTGCGCCCGCGCTTGACCGCTTCGCTGCGCACCAGGTTCAGGGTGGATCGGAAATTGTTGGTCGCCGCGGTCAGGCGGTTGTTCTGCACCAGGTCACGCATCGCAGGCGTGGCCAGCGACAACAGCAGGGCCGCGATCGCCAGGGTGATCATGAGTTCGATCAGAGTGAAAGCTCGTTCGTGTTTCATGACATAAACACTCGTCCATTCGCGCGGCGCTGTAAACGGAATTCCGACCAGCGGCACGGATTCGACGATACGCGGTAGATTGCACCGCCCCCGTCCCGGGCAAACGCGCACCGGCACACGCTCATGTTGCAGCACAAGCCTGTTCAAGTTTGTGATTTCGTTCACGAAATGCGAGCGGCGACAGTTGCCGCCAGCCTGATTTCAGGCTAGGAGGAAAACCCAGGGAAAGTGAGATTCAGTCCGAGGAAGAGGTGTCCGGGCGCAATGCCCGGGGCATGGCAAAGGTGATGTTTTCCTCGCGGCCGTCGAGTTCAGCAACGCCGGCGGCGCCCCACGCGCGCAGGCGGTCGATAAGCTGCTGGACCAGCACCTCGGGAGCCGATGCGCCGGCCGTCACACCCACCCGGGCGCCGTCGGTCAGCCAGTCCCGTTCGATCTGTTCCGGGCTGTCCACCAGGTAGGCTCGGGTGCCGCACTGCTCCGCCAGTTCACGCAGGCGGTTGGAGTTGGAACTGTTGGGCGAACCGACCACCAGCACCAGGTCCACTTTCGCCGCAAGCTGGCGCACCGCATCCTGGCGGTTCTGGGTGGCATAGCAGATATCGTTCTTGCGCGGTCCCTGGATATTCGGAAACCGCGCACGCAGGGCATCGATGACCCGCGCCGTATCATCCATGGAAAGCGTGGTCTGGGTCACATAGCTGAGGTGTTCAGGGTCGCGGACCCTGAGGCCCTCGACATCGGCGACGTCCTCCACCAGGTAGATCCCACCGCCGTTGCAGTGGTCGTACTGGCCCATGGTGCCTTCCACCTCGGGGTGCCCCTGGTGTCCGATCAGGATGCACTCGCGCCCGTCGCGGCTGTAGCGCGTCACCTCCATGTGCACCTTGGTCACCAGCGGGCAGGTGGCGTCGAACACGCGCAGGCCGCGCCGCTCCGCCTCGTCCCGGACGGCGCGGGATACTCCGTGGGCGCTGAAGATCACCGTGCTGCGGTCCGGCACCTCGTCGAGTTCGTCGACGAACACCGCGCCGCGCTCGCGCAGGTTACCGACCACGTAGCGGTTGTGCACCACCTCGTGACGCACGTAGATGGGCGCGCCGAACAGTTCCAGCGCGCGCTCGACGATATCGATGGCGCGATCGACACCGGCACAGAAGCCGCGCGGATTGGCGAGCAGTACCTGCATGAAAACCCTTTTCAGTCCTCGTTCAGCGGCGGGTACTCGACCTCGAGTATCTCCACCTCGAACACGATTTCACGACCGGCGAGCGGGTGATTGAAGTCCACCCGCACCCGTCGATCCCCGACTTCCAGCACGGCGCCCGGCAGTTCCTCGCCGCCGGGGCCGGTAAAGCCGATGATCTGTCCCGGCTCGGGCGCGATCCCGGCAGGGAAGGCGTCGAGATCCATCCACTGTATGGCATCCTCGCGGCGCTCACCGAAAGCCTGTCCGGGCATCAGCGTCAGGGTCTGCCGGCTGCCGGCGCGCAACGCGTACAGGGCCAGCTCCAGGCCCGCGTCCAGGGTGCCATCGCCCATCACGAAAGTCAGCGGCCCGGCGCCGAAACTGCTGTCGACCTCCATGCCGTCGGCGAGCCGCAGCGCGTAGTGCATGGTGACACGGCACCCCCGGTCGATCGACATTGTCAGCCCTCCTCCCGCTCGCCGAACAGGCTGTCCCAGATCAGCAGGCCGGCGCCCACGGTGATCGCCGAATCGGCGATATTGAACGCCGGCCAGTACAAATCACGGTAGTACACCTGGATGAAATCCACCACATGCCCCAGCCACAAACGGTCGACCAGATTGCCGACCGCGCCGCCCAGCACCAGCGACAGGGCCAGCGCGAGGCGCACCTGCCCGGCGTGCAGTCGCGACAGCCACACGGTCAGGAAAATCGCCGCCAGGGCGGACACCGCCACGAAGAACCAGCGCTGCCAGCCCGAGGCCTCACCCAGAAAACTGAACGCCGCGCCACGGTTGTAGAGCAGCGTAAGATTGAATGAGGGCAACACCGCCAGCGGTTCGCCATAGACCAGCAGATGGTCCGCCGCCATCTTGGTCGCCTGGTCCAGCACCACCACCAGCATGGCCAGCGCCAGCCACTTTTTCATGTCTGTGCGGCCGGTGTCAGGCAAAGCGGCGCGGCTCGCCGTCACCGTCGACGTTTTCGATACAGCGGCCACACAGTTCCGGGTGTTGCGCGCTGGCGCCCACGTCCTCGCGGTGGTGCCAGCAGCGCACGCACTTGGCGTGCGGCGACGGCTGCACGCGGATGCCAATGCCGGCGCCCTCCAGGTCGGCCGTCACCGCTTCCGCCGGCTGCTCACCCGCCGGGTGCAGGCGCGCGTAGGATGTGATCAGCACGAACCGCAGCTCATCCTCCAGGCGACCCAGCTTCTCCAGCCACGCCTCGTCGAGGTACAGGTCCACCTCGGCGTCCAGCGAGGAACCGATGTCGCCGGCCACGCGCAGTTTTTCCAGTTCCTTGCCGACCGCCTCGCGCACCGCCAGCACATCGCGCCAGTAGTCCATGCCGAAACGCTGCACCGCCGCGTCGCCGTCCGGGAACATGTCCGGGAATGTCGACCAGGTGGACAACAGCACCGAGGCTTCGCGTTCGCCCGGCAGGTTGCGCCAGATTTCCTCGGACGTGAAACTCAGGATCGGCGCCAGCCAGCGCGCCAGCGCCTCGACGATGTGGTACATCGCGGTCTGCGCCGAACGCCGAGCCACGCTGTCGGCGCGGGTGGTGTACTGGCGGTCCTTGATCACGTCGAGGTAGAAGCCACCGAGATCGTTGGCGCAGAAGTTGTGCACCTTCTGGTAGATGTGGTGGAACTCGTAACGCTCATAGGCGCCCGTCACTTCCTCCTGCAACTGCGCCGCGCGCGCCACCGCCCAGCGGTCCAGCATCAGCATGTCGGCCGGCGCCAGCAGGTTCCGCGCCGGGTCGAAGCCGTTGATATTGGCCAGCAGGAAACGCGCCGTGTTACGCATGCGCCGGTAGGCATCGGCGGTGCGCTTGAGGATCTCGTCGGAGACGTTCATCTCGTTGCGGTAGTCGGTGGCCGCCACCCACAGGCGCAGGATGTCGGCGCCCAGGCTGTTGACCACCTTCTGCGGCGCCACCACGTTGCCCCTGGATTTGGACATCTTCTGGCCCTTGGCGTCGACGGTGAAGCCATGGGTCAACACCTGCCGGTAGGGCGGCTTGCCGCGCATGGCCACCGAGGTCAGCAGCGAAGACTGGAACCAGCCACGGTGCTGGTCCGAACCCTCCAGATACAGGTCGGCGGGAAAACCGAGTTCCTCGCGGCGTTCCAGCACGCAGCGGTGGGTGGTGCCGGAATCGAACCAGACATCGAGAGTATCGGTCACCTTGTCGTACCTGTCCGCATCGTCGCCGAGCAGTTCCGCGGGGTCCAGCTCGAACCAGGCGTCGATGCCGTGGCGCTCCACGCGCAGGGCGACTTCCTCGATCAGGCGCGCGGTGTCCGGATGCAGCTCGCCGCTCTGCTTGTCGACGAACAGCGCGATCGGCGCCCCCCAGGTGCGCTGCCGGGAGATGCACCAGTCGGGACGGCCGCGCACCATGCCCTCGATGCGCGCGCGCCCCCACTCCGGCATCCACTCGACGTCGCCGATGGCTTCCAGCGCCGCCTCGCGCAGACCGTTCTGCTCCATGCTGATGAACCACTGGGGGGTGGCGCGGAAAATGATCGGAGTCTTGTGGCGCCAGCAGTGCGGATAGCTGTGACGCAGGGACTCCCAGTGCACCAGGGCGCCCCTGGCCTTGAGCACCTCGATGACCTCGTCGTTGGCGGAAAACACGTGCTTGCCGGCAAACAGTTCGGTGTCGTCCAGGAACACACCGTTGGCGCCCACCGGGTTGTCGACCGGGATACCGTAGCGCTGGCCGACCACGTAGTCGTCCTGGCCATGGCCGGGCGCGGTGTGCACAGCGCCGGTGCCGGCCTCGGTGGTGACATGCTCCCCCAGGATGACCGGTACCTCGCGCGCATAGAACGGATGCGCGAGTTTCAGGTGTTCGAGGTCCGAACCCTTGCAGTAGGCCACTACCTGGTACTGCTCGCAGCCGTAGCGCAGCATGGCGTCCTTCAGCAGCGCCTCCGCAAACAACAGACGTTCATCGCCACGGCCCAGGTCGGCCTGCACCAGGGCGTAATCGAGTTCGGGGTTCACCGACACCGCGCGGTTGGCTGGCAGGGTCCAGGGCGTGGTGGTCCAGATCACCACCGATACCGGCCCCGTGCCCTTGTGACCATCCGGGTGGTGGCAGCGCGCAAGCAGCGCCTCCTCGTCGAGCACCGCGAAGCGCACATCGATGGCCGGCGAGGTCTTGTCCTCGTACTCCACTTCCGCCTCGGCCAGCGCCGAACCGCAATCGGTACACCAGTGCACCGGCTTGTAACCCTTGGTCAGATGCCCCTGCTCGATGATGCGCCCCAGCGAGCGGATGATGTCGGCCTCGAAGGCGTAGTCCATGGTCAGGTAGGGACGCTGCCAGTCGCCGAGCACGCCGAGACGAAGGAAATCCCTGCGCTGCCCGTCCACCTGCCGGCTGGCATATTCCCGGCACCTGGCGCGGAAGGTGCGCGCGTCGACCTTGCGCCCGACCTTGCCGACCTTCTTCTCGACATTGAGTTCGATGGGAAGTCCGTGGCAGTCCCAACCCGGCACGTAGGGGGCGTCGTAACCGCTCAGGGTCTTGCTCTTGACGATAAAGTCCTTGAGGATCTTGTTGACCGCGTGGCCGATATGAATGTCGCCGTTGGCGTAGGGCGGACCATCGTGCAGCACGAACTTCGGCCGTCCCTGGCCCTGCTTGCGCAGGCTCGCATAAAGGTCGATGCCATCCCAGTATTTCAGCATCTCCGGCTCCCGCTGGGCGAGATTCGCCTTCATGGGAAACGCCGTCCTGGGCAGGTTAAGGGTATCTTTGTAGTTGCTCACTCGTGTGCTCACTCGCTGAAAAACTGTCGCGCCTGTTCGGCGTCCCGCTGTATCTGTTGTTTCAGTGCATCAAAAGACTCGAACTTTCTTTCGTCACGAAGCCTGCGACAAAACTCGACGTCCACGTGGCGTCCGTAGACGTCGCGATCGAAATCGAACAGGTGTGTCTCCAGCACCGTCTCGTTGCCGCACACCGTGGGCCGCGTGCCCAGGTTCGCGACCCCGGCCAGCGGGCGTGCGTCCAGGCCGTGCACGCGCACCGCGAACACGCCCCGGACCGGCGACTTCGCCCGGTGCAGGCGCACGTTGGCGGTCGGAAAACCAATGCTGCGACCGCGTTGCCGGCCCGGCGCCACGCGCCCGCAGATCCGGTACGGCCGTCCCAGCAGGCGTTCCGCCAGCGCCAGGTCACCGGCCGCCAGCGCCTCGCGGATACGGGTACTGCTGACGCGCTCGCCGGCGTCGGCCAGAGTGTGGGTGTTGACCACCTCGAACCCGTGTTCACGGCCGGCCGCCTGCAGGAAGGCGAAATCGCCGCCGCGTCCCCTGCCGAAACGGAAGTCGTCGCCGATCACCAGGTGCCGCACGCCAAGTCCGTCGATCAGGATGTCCTGCACAAACGCCGCCGCGTCGCGCTCCGCCAGGCGCCGGTCGAAACGCAGGCACACCACCCGGTCCACGCCCAGTTCCCGGAACAGGGTCAGTTTGTCGCGCAGGCGCTGCAGGCGCGGCGGCGCCTTGTCCGGCGCGAAGTATTCCTGCGGCGTGGGCTCGAACACCATTACGGTGGCCGGCAGACCCAGTTCGGACGCGCGCGCCTGCAACTGCCCCAGCACCGCCTGGTGGCCGCGATGCACACCGTCGAAGTTGCCGATGGTCAGCGCGCAGCCGCGCGGCGCGGCGGGCAGATTGTGGAGACCCCGTATCAGTTGCATAAGTCTACAGAAAACGACGGATTATAATGATGGAAACGCCCATGTCATGGATTGTTGGCGGTTTTGTCGGCCGGCGAGCGGAAGGTGGACAGGCGCACACCGCTGAGTCGCAGCGCCAGCAGGTAGCTGGCGACACCGGCCGTCACCCACAGGGCGAGCTGTGCCACGCGCCCGGCGGCGTCCAGCCCGGCCCATTGCAGCCTGTCGGGCATGCCGGTGAACACCACCGCGCCCATCACCGACACCGCCAGCGCGATCTGCCCCAGCAGGCGCGCCCAGCCTCTGCCCGGGCGGAAATTCCCGTCCCGGCGCAGGGCGCGCAGCAGCAGGGCGGCGTTCAGGTAGGCAGCCAGTGCGGTGGCCAGCGCCAGGCCGGCGTGCGCGCCCGGCACCTCGAACACCACCATGGGCACCACAAACAGCAGGTTCATCACCATGTTGGCCAGCATCGCCCGAATGGCGATTTTCACCGGCGTGGTGGTGTCCTGGCGCGAATAGAATGCCGGGGCCAGCACCTTGGTCAGCATGAACCCCGGCAGACCGATCCCGTAGGCGAGCAACGCCAGCGTCGCCATGTCCACGTCGGCGGCGGAAAAATCGTCGTACTCGAACAGTGTCGACAGGGCCGGACGCGCCAGCAGCATCAGGCCGACCATGGCCGGCACGCCTATCAGCAGCACCCAGCGCAGGCCCGCGTCGAGAATGCGCGAAAACGCCTCCGGCGAACCACTGGCGTGGGCGCGCGACAATACCGGCAGGATCACCGTGGCCAGCGCGATGCCGAAAATACCCAGCGGAAACTCCACCAGCCGGTCGGCGAAATACAGCCAGCTTACACTGCCGGTCACCAGGAATGACGCCAGCAGGGTGTCGAACAGCAGGTTGATCTGGGACACCGATGAACCGACGATGCCCGGCCCCATCAGTTTCAGGATCTTGCGCACCCCGGGATCGCGCAGGCCCCAGCGCGGCCGTGGCAGCAGGCGGATACGCGTCAGCGAGGGCAGCAGAAAAGCCAACTGCACGAACCCCGCCACCAGCACCCCCCAGGCCACCGCCACCATTGGCTCCTCCAGCCCCGGAGCCACCAGCAGGGCGAAGGCGATCAGCACCACGTTCAGCCACACGGGCGTAAAGGCGGCCGCGGCGAAACGACCGTAGCTGTTGAGCATGCCGGCCGCGAAGGCCACCAACGCCATGAACAGCAGATAGGGAAAGGTGAAGCGCAGCATGTAGGCCGTCAGGTCGAACTTGAGCGGGTCGGCCCAGAAACCGGGCGCGAACAGCAACACCAGCAGCGGACTGGCGAGCACCCCGGCCAGCACCAGAAGGCCCAGCAGGCCCAGCAGGGTGCCGGCCACGTAGTCGGCCAGCGCCTGCACTTCACCGTGCTCGCGCCGGGCGCGGTATTCGGAGAGAACAGGCACGAACGCCTGCGAAAATGCCCCTTCCGCGAACAATCTACGGGTAAAGTTCGGGATCTTGAACGCCACGAAAAAGGCGTCCATGCCCGCCCCCACGCCGAACCGCGCCAGCACCATGTCGCGCGCCAGACCGAGCACCCGCGAGATCAGGGTCATGGCGCCGACCACGGCGGTGCTGCGAAACATTTTTCCGCTCATGAAACCCCGCCGGAACGCCCAAAATCGTTGACAAATCGGCCGGATTTCCGCATAGTGCCCGGCTCTTCGGAACCAGGAACAGGAGAAAGATTTTGGCAAACTCGGCCCAAGCACGTAAACGCGCCCGCCAGGCGGAAAAACGCCGCAAGCGCAATGCCAGCCAGCGCTCCATGCTGCGCACCTACATCAAGAAAGTCATCAAGGCGGTTGCCGCCGGTGACGCCGAAGCCGCCCAGGCCGCCTACCAGCAGGCCGTGCCGGTCATCGACAAGTCCGTCGGAAAAGGCCTCATCCACAAGAACAAGGCAGCCCGCCACAAGAGCCGCCTTGGTCAGCACGTCCGCGCGCTGCATAGCTGACAGCGACGTGTTCCCTGGTTCCGAAAGCCGGTCTTCGACCGGCTTTTTTAATGCCCGCGTGAAATTCAAAGCAGCACCAGGTTGTCGCGGTGGATCAGTTCCGGCTCGTCCACGTAGCCCAGCAGCTTTTCGATCCGCTCGCTGGGGTGCCCCATGATGCGGCGCGCCTCGCCGGCACTGTAGTTCACCAGTCCACGCGCCACCGCCCGCCCGCGGGGGTCGACGCAACTGACCAGTTCGCCGCGCTGGAACTCGCCCTCCACGGCCGACACGCCGACCGCCAGCAGACTGGAACCAGCCTCGCGCAACACCCGCACCGCGCCCTCGTCCAGGGTCAGCACCCCGCGCGGCGACAATTGCCCGGCCAGCCACTGCTTGCGCGACGCCAGCCGGCCACTGGCGGGCTGCACGCGGGTGCCCAGCGTCTCGCCGGCGGCCATGCGCTCCAGCACCCGCGGTTCGCGCCCCGACGCGATCCAGGTGGCGGCGCCGGAACGCGCCGCCAGCTCGGCCGCCGCCACCTTGGTGGCCATGCCGCCCCGCCCCAATCCGCTGCTGCTGCCGCTGCCGGCCGCGGCGCGCAGCGCGGGATCGCCGACACTCGCCTCGCTGATCAGGCTGGCCCCCGGATTTTGCGAGGGATCGCTGTCGTAGACACCGGCCTGGTCGGTGAGAATCACCAGCAGATCGGCTTCCACCAGGTTGGCCACCAGCGCGGCCAGGGTATCGTTGTCCCCCAATCGCAGCTCGTCGCAGGCCACGGTGTCGTTCTCGTTGACCACCGGCACCACACCCAGCTCCAGCAACTTGCGCAGCGTGCTGCGGGCGTTCAGGTAGCGGGTGCGGTTCACCAGATCGTCGTGCGTCAGCAAGACCTGCGCGGTGTGCAGGCCGTGGGTCTGGAAGCGCGACTCCCAGGCCTGCACCAACCCCATCTGGCCGATGGCGGCAGCGGCCTGCTGCGCCACCAACTGGTGCGGGCGTCGCGTCCAGCCAAGGCGGTTCATGCCTTCCGCCACCGCGCCGGAAGACACCAGTACCAGCTCGATGCCCTCGCCGCGCAGGCGGCTCATCTGGCCAACCCAGGCGGCAATCGCGTCGAGGTCGAGTCCGGCGCCGTTGTCGGTCAGCAGCGCGCTGCCGATCTTGACCACCCAGCGCCGCGTTGCACCCTCCTTTCCCTGGCTGTCGTCAGTCATCGCTTTCCGTTGTTTCCATGTCCTCCGCGACCGTTTCGCGGCGGCGCTCGATGACATCCATGATGGCGTACACCAGCTCCTGCGTGCCCTGCTTCGCCAGCGCCGAAATCTCGAACACCGGCCCCTCCCAGCCGAGACGCTGCACCACGTCGCGGCAGCGTGCCTCGCGTTCGCCTTCCGGCACCATGTCGATCTTGTTCAGCACCAACCAGCGTTCGCGCCCTCCCAGTTCGGCGCTGAACTTCTCCAGCTCGCGGGCGATGGTCTTCACATCCTCGACCGGATCGCTGCCGTCGGGCGGCGCCATGTCCACCAGGTGCAGCAACAGGCCAGTCCGCGACAGGTGCTTGAGAAACTGCACCCCGAGCCCGGCGCCTTCCGCCGCACCCTCGATCAGTCCGGGAATATCGGCCACCACGAAGCTGCGATGCGCCTCCACGCGCACCACGCCCAGGTTCGGATAGAGCGTGGTGAAGGGATAGTCCGCCACCTTGGGGCGCGCCGCCGATATCGCCCGGATCAGGGTGGACTTGCCGGCATTGGGCTTGCCCAGCAGGCCCACGTCGGCCAGCAGCTTGAGTTCCAGGCGCAGGCTGCGCTGCTCGCCCGGCGTGCCCGGCTTGGACTGCCGCGGCGCGCGGTTGGTGGAACTCTTGTAGCGCACATTGCCCAGACCGTGAAAACCGCCACGCGCCACCAGCAAGCGCTGGCCATCCTCGATCAGGTCCCCCATCAGCTCGCCGGTGTCTTCCTCGTACACCAGGGTGCCGACCGGCACGCGAATGATGCAGTCCTCGCCGGCCTTGCCGGTACAGTTGCGGCCGCGCCCGTTTTCGCCGCGCTGCGCCTGGAAACGGCGCTCGTAGCGAAAATCGGCAAGCGTGTTGAGCCCGCTGTCGGCGACCACCCACACGCTGCCGCCATCGCCGCCGTCGCCCCCGTCCGGCCCGCCGAAGGGGATATATTTCTCGCGCCGGAAACTGACCGCGCCATTGCCGCCATCGCCGGCCTTCACATCGATTGTGGCTTCATCTACGAACTTCATGACTTATATATACCAGCTATGGGCGACCGCGCACAAAAAAGCCCCGTACCAGGACGGGGCTTTTCGACGAGACCGGGCTCTGCCGATCAGGACGGAACCACGTCCACGAACTTGCGGTTCTTCGGGCCGCGGGTGACGAACTTCACCGCGCCGTCCACTTTCGCGAACAGGGTGTGGTCGCGGCCGCAGCCGACGTTCACGCCCGGGTGGAAATGGGTGCCACGCTGGCGGACCAGGATATTGCCCGCCAACACGCTCTCGCCGCCGTAGCGTTTCACGCCCAGGCGTTTGGATTCCGAATCGCGTCCGTTCCGCGTACTACCACCGGCTTTTTTATGTGCCATTTTGCGCTTACCTCAAACTCAGGCAGAGATGCCCGTGATTTCCAGTTCAGTATAGGCCTGACGATGACCCTGTCGTTTCATGTGATGCTTGCGACGGTGGAACTTGATGATTTCCACCTTGGCGCCGCGACCGTGCGCCTTGACCTCGGCGGTAACCTTGCCGCCTTCCAGCACCGGTGCGCCGATCCTGATATCGTCGCCATCGACGACCATCAACACCTGATCGATTTCCACAGAGTCGCCTTCAGCAACGTCAAGTTTCTCCACACGGAGCTTGTCGCCCTGGCTTACACGGTACTGTTTACCGCCAGTCATAATTACCGCATACATTGCTGAATCTCCAAATCGCAGCGTCCGAAAGAGGCGCAATTCTACGGATTCCCGCGGTTTGCGTCAAACCGATCTGTTTCTGGTACCATGCGCGCCTGCCGGTTAGACTTGGCACATCAGCGGGATTCGACAACCATCCACATCGCAGCGCCCAAGACATGCAGGAAGTTCTTGAAAATCAAAGCACTTATATGGATATCGACGATATCCGCAAACTGGTGCACAAGGATATCGGCGCGGTCAACACGCTGATCCTGAAACGCCTGCATTCCGAAATCGCGCTCATCAACGAACTCGGCCGCTACATCATCAACAGCGGCGGCAAGCGACTGCGCCCCCTGCTGGTACTGCTGTCGGCGCGCGCCTGTGGCTACGAGGGCCAGAATCATACCGAACTGGCCGCCGTCATCGAATTCATCCACACCGCCACGCTGTTGCACGACGACGTGGTGGATGCCTCCGACCTGCGCCGCGGCAGCGAGACCGCCAACGCCATCTGGGGCAACGAGGCCGCCGTGCTGGTGGGCGATTTCCTGTATTCGCGCGCCTTCGAAATGATGGTGGGGGTGGGCAGCATGCGGGTGATGGAGATTCTCTCCACCACCACCAATATCATCGCCGAGGGCGAGGTGCTGCAACTGCTCAACTGCCACGACCCGGACACCACCGAGGAACGCTACCGCGACGTCATCCGTTACAAGACCGCCAAGCTGTTCGAGGCCTCCTCGCGGCTGGGCGCGGTGCTCGGCGAACAGCCGCCCGCCGTCGAAGACGCCATGGCGCGCTATGGCATGCACCTGGGTACAGCCTTCCAGTTGATCGACGATGCGCTGGACTACGGCGCCTCGAACCAGGATATCGGCAAGAACGTCGGCGACGACCTGGCCGAAGGCAAGCCCACACTGCCGCTGATCCACGCCATGAAACACGGCACACCGGCGCAGGCGCGCGCCATCCGTCAGGCGATCGAAGACGGCGGCCTGGAGCAACTGGAAACGGTCATGGACGCCATTGAATCGACGCAGGCCATCGCGTACACTGCGCAATCCGCGCAACAGGAGGCGGACCTGGCCATCGAGGCGCTGGCGGAAATCCCGGCCAGTCCCTACAAGGAGGCCTTGTACGGACTCGCCGAGTTCTCGGTGAACCGGAGTTATTAAATCGGGGCGTAGCGCAGTCTGGTAGCGCACTTCGTTCGGGACGAAGGGGTCGGAGGTTCGAATCCTCTCGCCCCGACCAATTTTCTGGTCGGAAACACCCGCCACCGCCAGCCATTTCCCGAATGGCAGGCAGGCGCGACATTCAGTCCGCGCCGCTCACCACACCTTCGCAAGCCGCTTCGTCCAGCAACACGTCCACCGGACAGTCCAGACGCGCCACCGGCAGATCCTCGCCCGCGCGCCAGCGGCGCAGTGCGTCGCGCTTGCCCGCACCGGTCGCCAGCAGGCACAGGGCTCGCGTTGCGCACAGGGCGGGGTAATTCAGGCTCACCCGCTGCGGCGGCGGCTTGGGTGCCTCGAACACCGGCACCACCAGACGGTCGTCCGGGTGCTCGTGCCCGGGAAACAGGCTGGCCGTATGCCCGTCCTCGCCGATGCCCAGCAACACCAGGTCGAACGGCAGCGCCTCCCTCACCAGCGGTTCATAGACCTCGGCCGCCCGCTGCGGTCCAAGCTCGGCGGGAATGGGCACGACCTGCCCGGCGGGAAGCGGAACCAGGTCCAGCCAGGACCGCGCCGCCATGACGCTGTTGCGGTCGGGATGATCGGCCGGCAGGCAGCGTTCGTCGCCAAACAGCACATGCCAGCGCGACCAGTCGGTGTCGAGCGCCCGCAGTTGCCGGTACACGCGCTCCGGCGTGGTGCCACCGGCCAGCACGATACGGAAACACCCACGCGCCTCAATGGCCTGCCGCGACAGGGAGTCGATGCGCGCCAGCGCCTCGCCGGCAACCGCGCCGGCATCGGCAAAACAACGCCAATGCAGCTTATCCCTCATTCAGTGCTTGTTCATCTTGTCGACGTAGGCCATGCCCAGCGCCGACAACACGAAGGTCAGGTGGATGATCACGTACCACATCAGCTTGTCGTTGCTGATCTGGGCGGCGTTCATGAATGCCTTGAGCAGGTGGATGGAGGAAATCGCAACGATCGAGGCCGCCACTTTCTGCTTCAGGGAACCGGCGTCGAGCTTGCCGAGCCAGGCCAGTTTCTCGGTATCGCCGTCCACATCGATGCGGGAAATGAAGTTCTCGTAACCGCTGAACATCACCATCACCAGCAGGCCACCCACCAGCGCCATGTCCACCAGCGACAGGATCAACAGCACCAGATCCGATTCCGACATGGCGAACACCACCGGCACCGCGTGAAAGACTTCCTGGAAGAATTTGGCGCCGAGCAGGAACAGGGCCAGGCTGAGACCGATATAGACCGGCGCCAGCACCCAGCGGCTGGCGTAGAGAATGTTCTCGAAGATGCGTTCCACCACGATATTCCTTCAAAGCCTTGTTGCGGCGCATTGTACCTGCAATACGCCCGGGCTGACGAGCCGGGAGACCATGTTCCCGCCGCGGCCGGGCGCGCAAAAAAAACCGGCGCGGAGCGCCGGTTCTTGACGGTGGTCCGGAAGACCGTTCATACACCCTCGCCGGAAAACACCACATTGAGGTACACGGCGCGGCCCTGGGTCTTGTAGCCCCTGACCGTTTCGTAGTCCTTGTCGAAAGCGTTTTCGAGACGGCCGCGCAGTGAAAGGTTGCGGTTTACGGTCTTGCTGGCGTTCAGGTCCCAGACAACGTAACTGTCCATCTCGCCCCCGAAGTCGTCACGCTTGCTGGAGGCCAGCACCCGCGCGCCGAGCTGGTAGGAGCCCAGCTTGTAATTGACGGTCGCCGCCGCGGTACGCTTGGCGCGGCGCAACAACTGGTCGCCGGTAGTCCGATCCTCGGGATCCTGCAGGGTGCCGGAGACATAACCGGACCAATCGCCAAACGCGTAGCGGTAATCGAGCTCGACGCCGCGCGTGCGGGTGCGGTCGATGTTCTTCAACACGTTGTTGACGAAATCGTAGGTCACCAGGTCGTCGATATCGTTGCGGAAGGCGGTAAGGGCAAGGTGGTTACCGGCACTGACCCGATACTTGAGCCCTATTTCATAGTTCTCGGATTTCTCGGGGTCCAGGTCGGGGTTGCCGGCAAAACCGAACAGGTCGAACAGGGTGGGGGCCTTGTACCCGGTACCGGCGCTGGCATAAATACCCGCACGATCGTTGAAGCGGTAACCCAGCGTCGCATTCCAGGTCGTTTCGTCGTCGAAATACTCGTCGTCGGTATAACGCGCCGCCACGACCGCGCTGACGTTGCCGATGGTGACCTGGTCCTGGGCAAACACGGCGGCGACGTTGCGATCTTCGTTCAGAGGAGTACCAAAGCTGACCGAGTTGACGTTCTCGTTGGAAGCGTAGGCGCCGGCCGTCAGCAACTGGGTTTCGCCGAGCTGGACCGTGTTCTGCCAATCAGCCGCCCAGCGTTCGGTCTCGGCCACGTCGGAGGACTGGTTCTGGTCGATCCGGTCCTCGGTCAGGCTCAGCTTGAGCGTGCTGCTCCAGTTTGCCATGGGGTTCGCCGACAGGGTGATGGCGCTGATGCGGTTGTTGTAGTCCTGATCGATGGGCGTCGCAAAAAAATCGTAGTACTCGGTCTTGCCCTGCGCGGACCACAGGCTGAATGCCACGTCCACGGCGCCGAGGTCGGCGCCCACTTCCGCAGTGAAGGTCTTGTTGTTGTAGCCGCGGTCGCCGGTCTGGCTGCTCAGTGTCTGAAAGCCGTCCGTGCCCTGGAACGACAGACCGAAACTGCTGCGGAAAATGCCCCTGGTGCCGGCCACGCGCGCATCGCCGCGCACCGTGTTGTTGGTGCCGATGCCGAAGCCACCGCCCTGGCTGACAGTGGCGGTCGGCTTGCGGGTGAAGATCTGGATGACGCCACCGATGGCCTCCGAACCATAGAGACTGGAACGCGGGCCACGCACGATCTCGATACGCTCGATCAGGTGGGGGTCGATGTTCTGCCAGGCTGCCGCGCCGTCGGTGGCATTGTTCACTTTCACGCCGTCGATCAGCAACAACGTATGGTTGCTCTCCGAGCCGCGCAGGAACAGCGAGGTCTGCTGCCCCGGCCCGCCGCTGCGCGCAATGTCCACGCCGGCAAAAAAGCGCAGCAGCTCGGCCACGTCGTTGGCCTGGGCGCGCTCGATGTCTTCGCGGCGAATGACCTGCACGGCGGCCAGCGATTCGTCGGCGGTCTGTGCGGTACGGGTTGCTGTCACCACCACGGTGTCATCGGTTACGGTTCTGGCGGCAAAAGCCGGTGACAGGGGAAACAGGGCCGTCAGCATCAGCGCGGAAGCGATGCGGGACAGCGGAAACGAAACGGTTTGATCGATACGGGACATGACGCTCTCCGAATTGGCGTTGCACCACCCGTGCAACTGAATGGGTCGAACGCGCGGGGTCGATACGGGATCGGAGACGTGACGAAACAGCCAGAGGCACCGACACCTTGCTCGCCCCACGCGGCAGGTTGTCTCAATCAGGCCGGTCTCCGGACTCGTGAGCGGCTGTCGCCGACGGCTGGCCTTCCCGCGCGTCCTGCGCAGTGGCGTGTCGAGCCGTCTGTACTCACTTACCGTTGCGGGGGCAGTGCCGGAATTGCTGCTGACAGCGCACCGGCTTCCCGTTTCACTCTCGCGCAGACCACGCGAAAAGCACCTGACGAACGGCGCGGGACTTTAAGGCAGGGACTGGCGGCAGTCAATGACTGTTTTTGCCACGGGCAAAATAAAACCCCGGCCCGCCATGCGATGGGCCGGGGTTGTGGACCGGTGCAGCCTAGCGGTCGTACTCGGGCGTCGCCGAGATATGGTGGATACTGAGGTCGGCGCCCTCGTATTCCTGTTCCTGGTCGAGACGCAGGCCGATCACCGCCTTGATGGCGCCGTACACCACAAAACCGCCGGCCAGCGCAACCGCGATACCCATCAGGGTGCCGGCAAGCTGCGCGGAAAACGTCACACCGCCGAGACCGCCCAGCGCGGTGCTGCCGAAGATGCCGCAGGCGATCCCTCCCCAGGCGCCGCACAGGCCGTGCAACGGCCACACACCGAGCACGTCATCGATCTTCCAGCGGTTCTGGGTGAGGGTGAACAGCCAGACGAACATGGCACCCGCCACCACACCGGTCACCAGCGCGCCCAGCGGGTGCATGACGTCGGAACCGGCACACACCGCCACCAGGCCCGCGAGCGGGCCATTGTGCACGAAACCCGGGTCGTTCTTGCCGACGAACAGGGCCGCCAGAATGCCGCCGACCATCGCCATCAGCGAATTGCCCGCCACCAGGCCGCTGACCGCGTCGATGGTCTGCGCGGACATCACGTTGAAACCGAACCAGCCAACCGAGAGGATCCACGCACCCAGCGCCAGGAAGGGAATACTGGACGGCGGGTGCGCCGTTATCTGGCCTTCCTTGTTGTAGCGGCCGTGGCGGGCGCCCAGCAGCAATACCGCCGCCAGCGCAATCCAGCCGCCCATGGCGTGCACGACCACGGAACCGGCGAAGTCGTGGAACTGGGCCCCGAAGCTCTTCTCGATCCAGCCCTGGATACCGTAGTTGCCGTTCCAGACCACGCCCTCGAAAAACGGATAGACCGCCGAGACCAATATAAAGGTAGCGAGCAACTGCGGATTGAAACGCGCGCGTTCCGCGATACCGCCTGAGATGATGGCCGGGATCGCCGCCGCGAAGGTCAGCAGAAAGAAGAATTTCACCAGCTCATAGCCGTGCTTCTCGGAAAGCACGTCGGCACCGGTGAAAAAATCGACACCGTAAGCCACGCTGTAGCCGATAAAGAAATAGGCCACTGTCGACACGGCAAAATCCGCGATGATCTTGACCAGCGCATTGACCTGGTTCTTGGACCGGACCGTGCCGACCTCGAGAAACGCGAAGCCCGCATGCATCGCAAGCACCATAATGGCGCCGAGAAGAATGAACAGCACATCGCTGCCCGCCTGATAATCTTCCATTATCGACTCTCCACCGTTCGGTTGTTGTGCAATCTGTAATTGTTGCGAAGCTGACTACCTTAATGATTTTCAACGCATTATCAATCCATTCCCGCAAACCGCGCCGTTTTCGCACAAAATCGCACCCACATCTCGCCTCTCAGGCACCATTTACGATCAGATTCGGAACTCCTGACGCTCCTCAATAGACCGTCCGACATCCCTCCGGCACAGATATCGCGCACCCTCGCCCGAAAAAGCAGGATGGTATCCTGATGAAATCTTGACAGCAGGCCGCCGCCGCCCCGTATGATCGACCTGTCCACCACCGGAGCAGACCATGAACGAGAACACCCCCGCCGCAACCCCACGCCGCTTCGACTGGCTTCACGTGTCTCTGCTGGTCATGTTGACCGTACTGGTCACAGTCATCGGCACCGTCTGGGTGGTGCGGGTCTACCTCTTTCCCTCGGAGTTCAAGCCGGTCACGCTGTCCGGGCGCGAACAGCAGGTACTGCAACGCAAGCTCGACTGGCTTGGCATCGAGCCGCGCCCGGCACCGCGCGGCGCCGAGGCATCGGCGCCACTCGATCCCGAGCCCTACAGCGAAGCGGGCGCGCGACGCGAAGTCACGTTCACGGAGAAGGAAATCAATGCCTTGCTGGCCAACAACACCGATCTGGCGCGCAAACTGGCCATCGACCTGTCCGACGACCTGGTGAGCGCGAAACTGCTGATACACGTCGACCCGGATTTCCCGGTGCTGGGCGGCAAGATTATCCGCGCCCGCGCCGGCGTGGAACTGGCCTACCGCAACGGCAGGCCTGTGGTGGTGTTGAAAGGCATCAGCATCATGGGTGTGCCCCTGCCCAACGCCTGGATGGGAGGCATCAAGAACATCGACCTGATCCGTGAATTCGGCGAAACAAGAGGCTTCTGGAAAGCCTTCGCCGATGGCGTGGAGCATATCCGCGTCGACGACGGGCGGCTGGTCGTGAAGCTGAAGGAATAGCGGAACGCGGAGGCCAGGCAAAAATGCCTCCGTACCTTTTTAGTCGGAGAGGTCGCGCTTGGCCTGTTGCCAGAAGCTTTCGAGTTCCGCGAGGGTGCAATCGCGCAGGTCGCGGCCGGCCTGCGCGGCCAGTGTCTCCACCCGGCGGAAGCGCTGCTCGAACTTGTGGTTCGCCGACCGCAGCAACTGTTCCGCGTCGGCATCGAGAAACCGCGCCAGGTTCACGCAGCTGAACAGGATGTCGCCCAGCTCCTCGCGCTGACGGTCACGGCTTTCACGGCGGGTGACCGCTTCGCGCAGTTCCGCGACCTCCTCCTCGAGCTTGGCCAGCACATCCTCAAACAGGTCCCAGTCGAAGCCGCTTCGCGCCGCGCGGCGCTGGATCTTCTGCGCGCGCACCAGCGCCGGCAGGGCCAGCGGGATACCGGCCAGCGCGCTGGTGTCGCCGGCCTCACCACGGTCCGATCGTTCCCTGGCCTTGTGCTGCTCCCAGGCTTCAGTCTGGGCGGCCGCATCGGCCACACGCGCGTCGCCGAACACGTGTGGATGGCGGCGGATCATTTTGGTGTTGATGGCCTCCACCACCCCGGCGAAATCGAACCAGTTCCGCTCGCGCGCCATCTGCGCATGGAACACCACCTGGAACAACAGGTCGCCCAGTTCATCGCGGATGTCTTCCGGACGCCCGCGTTCTATGGCGTCTGCCACCTCCCAGGCTTCTTCCAGGGTATAGGGGGCGATGCTGGCGAAATCCTGCTCCAGATCCCAGGGGCAGCCGCCCTGCGGGTCGCGCAGGCGCGCCATGATGTCGAGCAGGCCGGCGATGTCGCCGATGTCACTGACGGGCTTCCGGGTCATGGGCTCCATCCTTCAACAAAATGAAGCCGCCAATATCCGGGGTTCCGGGCAAGGTATCAAGAGCGGCGGCGTTCAATCGAATCTGGCACCATCTGAAACGCAAAGGCCGGAACGGGGACACCGTCCGGCCTTTGCGAGGGCGCTGGAGGAAGGAGCGGCTCAGGCGACTTCCCTGCCTCCGTCCTTGCCGTCGCCGTGGTAGCCGACCACCACCTCGACTTCCTCCCTGGAACCGAGGATCACCGGCACGCGCTGGTGCAGGCCTTCCGGTTTCACGTCCATGATGCGCTGCCGCCCGGTGTGACTGGCGCCGCCGGCCTGCTCGATGATGAAACTCATCGGGTTGGCTTCGTACATCAGACGCAGTTTGCCGTTCTCCGAACCGGGGCGGCTGTCGGCGGGGTACATGAAGATACCGCCGCGGGTAAGGATACGATGCACTTCGGCGACCATCGAGGCCACCCAGCGCATGTTGTAGTTCTTGTTGTGCGCGCCGTGCTCGCCGGCCAGGCATTCGTCCACGTACCGCTTGATGGGCGCCGGCCAGAAACGCTGGTTGGACATGTTGATGGCGAACTCACGGGTCGTCTCGGGCACTTTCATATCCGGGTGACTGAGAATGAATTCACCGATGCTGCGATCGAGCGTGAAACCGTTGACGCCGTGCCCGGTGGTCAGCACCAGCATGGTGGACGGGCCGTACAATGCATAGCCGGCGCACACCTGCTCTGTGCCCGGCTGCAGGAAGTCCTCCACCGACGGGTTTTCCACGCCTTCCGGACAACGCAGCACCGAAAAGATGGTGCCCACCGACAGGTTCACGTCGATATTGGAGGAACCGTCCAGCGGATCGAACAGGATCAGGTACTTTCCCTTGGGATACATGTCCGGGATCGGCAGCGGGTCATCCATTTCCTCGGAAGCCATGCCGGCCAGGTGACCGGTCCAGTCCAGCGCCTCGATCATCACGTCGTTGCTGATGATATCGAGCTTCTTCTGCGTTTCGCCCTGCACGTTCTCGGTTTCGGCCGAGCCCAGGATGCCAATCAGGCCACCGCGGTTGACCGCGCAGGATATCTTCTTGCAGGCCGTCAGGATGTCATTGAGCAGCGATGTGAAGTCGCCGGTGGCACCGGGAATGCGGCGTTGTTCCTCGATGATGAATTGCGTAAGGGTCGTGCCCTGATCCATGATGTCCTACCTCGTCGGAAAATGTTTGTAGATTTTGTGTCCTGCCGGCTGCGGGCGGGATAATGGCGCGGGATTCTATCATAAATATTAATTATTGCTAATTTACTTATACTTTGGCAGGACGAGACGGGAGCGACACATGAGCATCGATCCGCAACCGGGAATACTGGCGGCGAGCTGGGCGCTGTACGGCGCCATCCATTCGCTGCTGGCGTCGGAGACCGTAAAACGCCGGGCGCGCAACGCCTTTCCGAACGCATTCCGCGCCTACCGGCTGGTCTACAACCTGCTGGCGACGCTGCTGCTGGCCGGCCCCCTATGGCTGCTGTACCGCTATCCGGGCGAGCCGCTGTGGCGCTGGCCGGACGGTGTCGGCTTGCTGATGGATGCCGCCGCGCTGGCAGCGCTGGCGGGGTTCGCCTTCAGCCTGCGCATGTACGACAACGCGGAATTCCTTGGCCTGAAACAATTGTCCTGCCCGGAGCCGGCCGCGGACCAGTCACCGCCGATGAGCCTGTCGGCCGCACATCGTTTCGTGCGGCACCCCTGGTATTTCTATGGACTGGTTATCCTGTGGACACGGGAAATGAACGCGGCGCTGTTGGCCAGCGCGGTGGTGATCACCCTGTATCTGGCAATCGGCTCACGACTGGAGGAGCGCAAGCTGGTGCGCTGTTACGGGGAAGCCTACCGCCTGTACCAGCGCAAGGTGCCGGCGCTGTTTCCGCTGCCGTGGCGGTTTCTGAGCCGCGCCGAGGCGGACGCTATCCTGGCGCTGGCAAACGGTTCGCGCGATCAGTGAACCTGGCCGGTCATCGCGCTGATGACCTGGTCTTCGAGCTGGATCCGCTCGGCCAGCGTCTCGCCGAGCGCGGACAGGTCCGCGGCCAGCCGTTCCAGCACCTCCTCGCTGCAGCTCATCAGGTCGACGCCTTCGTACTTGTCGTTGAAACGCAGGATCATGTCGGTGGTCTGGACGATACGGGGATACACGGTATCGGCCACTTCCAGCACCGGGGTACGACGTTCCAGCTTGTCGGCGATGTAGCGATACAACTGGAAATGAGCGCTGGCGGCGTAGTCGATCAGGGCCTGGCAGAAATCCTGAAGCGCCTCGCGCGTCGCCTCGTCGGCCTCGAACGGTCGCTGGTTTGCCAGTTCGGTATAGAGGGACAGGGTTTCGGTACGCGTCTTGACGAGCGTGGCCAGCTTTTCGCGCGAACGACCTCGCCGTTCGGTGCCGGCGTTATAGTCAGATGACATGTTTGCTCCAGTGCTATTCTGCTGTCTTGTTGTTCCGATGCCGATTCTAGCAAACCATCCTCGCCGGTCCGCGAAAAAACGTCGGTCCTCTGTCACCCGAACCGCTCCATCCAGCACCCCCAGTGTCAGGATACTGAATTCTATCAGGTTTTCAACAATGGTGCAGTTCTTGCTTTTATCTGTTCAGGTTTCAAACAGGAACAGGGAGCACCAGCATGGGAATGCCGATCAACGTTCGCGAACTGCTCGACCGCGACGCCAGCGAGTACGAAATACTTGCGCACCGCCGCACCACCACCCTCACCCAGGCTGCCGAAGCCTGCGAAATCCCGCTCGATCAACTGGTTCGGGCCGTGGTGCTGGTGGACGGCAAGGGCCTGTTGATGGCGGTATTGCCGGCCGAACACGTGCTCGACTTCGACGCGCTCTGCACCCTGCTGCACCGCGAACTCGAACTGGTCCCCGGCCACCAGCTCGGCGCCATTTTCGAGGACTGCGAACCGGGCTCCTACCCGCCACTGGCCCCGGCCTACGACCTGGACGTCATCGTCGACGAGGCCGTGGCCGCCATGCCGGTCATCACCTTTGAACCCGGCACGCATACCTCGCTGGTGCAGATGTCGCAGGCAGCCTACCGCAGGCTGATCGGCGACGCCCGTCGCGGCGTGTTCTCCCGCCCGGCCTCCACGCTGATCGCAGATGGCCAGGCCATCACCCATGTCGTCGAACAGTTCACGCCGGCCCGCGTGAAACGCGACATCGAGGAATTCCACGAACTGCCGGCGCTGCCGACCACCGCGGCCGGCATCCTTCAACTGGCCGCCGACCCCCGCGCCAACGCCCGCCAGCTCGCGGAAGTCATCGAACAGGACCCCGCGCTGTCGGCGCAGGTACTGCGCTACGCCAACTCTTCTTTATATGGGTACAGCGGACAGATCAAGACACTGCAATCGGCCATCGCGCGGGTGCTGGGGTTCGAATACGTCCTCAATCTGGCGCTGGGCTTTTCCATCGGCAAATCCCTCAAGGTTCCCCAGGACGGCCCGTTTGGCATGGACGCCTTCTGGAAACACTCGGTGTTCGCGGCCCGCCTGGTCGAAACCCTGGGCCAGAAACTGCCCGGCAAGATGCGCCCGCCACGTGGCACCGCCTACCTCGCCGGCCTGCTCCAGAATCTCGGCAGGCTGGTGCTGGGACACACCTTCCAGCCCGAGTTCTTCATCCTCAACCGCTTCTCCCAGGCCAATCCGGACATGCCCACCTGCGAACTGGAACGCAACGTGCTGGGCGTGACCCACGACCAGATTGGCGCCTGGCTGATGGAGGCCTGGGGACTGCCGGATGAACTGGTGACAGCGGTCCGGCACCACCACGACCCCGATTACTGGGACCGGCATGCCGTCTATTCACAGCTTGTGCTGATCGCCAACCGGGCCCTTGCGGTACATGGTCTTGGCGAACAGGACACCCCCGGATTGCCGGATTTCTCGCTGCAAATGCTCGAACTCGACCCCCGAACCGTCTCCGAAGAGGCCAACAAACTCTTTGAAAACAAAGAAGAACTGGAAGATCTGGCGCAACGCCTCGCGGCTTGACGCCAGTCCCCGGTTCGCGGTTTAATACCTGTCAGACGACAGGGTATTTGTGCCCCGTGACGCCGTCCGGTCCACGGCGAGTCTGTTGCTCCCTGCTTTTTATTCTTGACTAAAAGACTCAAGTATTATTATCATACGTCTCAGGTTCATGAAACGGAGACGCGCACACGAGTGCAGCGCCTGTGATATGCAAATGAGGCGAATCATGAAATTATCTACTAAAGGTCGTCATGCCATTACGGCAATGATGGAACTGGCACTGCGTGACAGCCAGGGTCCGGTGACGCTGGCGGACATTTCCGTCGAACAATCGATTTCGGTGTCGTATCTGGAGCAACTGTTTGCCCGGCTGCGCAACCACGGTCTGGTAACCGGCATGCGCGGGCCCGGCGGTGGCTACTGCCTGCGGCGCCCCGCCACGGAAATCACCATTGCTGAAATTCTCAGCGCTGTCGACGACGCCATGCCGGCGCGCCGCGAACGCATCCCGGGCGAGGAATGGCCGCAGAGCGTCATCATGTGGAACCAGCTCAGCGCCCGCATCTACGACTATCTCGACGGCCTCACCCTGGCCGAAGTGGTCAGCCAGAAAGAAGACGATCGGGAAAAGGAACAGGGCAACGTCGGTTTCGGCGCCGGTTTCCAGCAGACCGCGGCCTGAACACCGCCGGTCCCCGGAAACCCACGGTATTGAATGAGCAGATTTTGGAGAAACGGTAATGGCATATAGTGACAAGGTTCTGGATCACTACGAAAACCCCCGCAACGTGGGTTCGTTTGAAAAGGGCGACACCAGTGTAGGCACCGGCATGGTCGGCGCGCCGGCTTGCGGTGACGTCATGAAGTTGCAGATCAAGGTCAACGAGAACGGCGTCATCGAAGACGCGCGCTTCAAGACCTATGGCTGCGGTTCCGCCATCGCCTCCAGCTCCCTGCTGACCGAGTGGGTCAAGGGCAAGACGCTGGAAGAAGCCGCGCAGATCAAGAACAGCCAGATCGCCGAAGAACTGGCCCTGCCGCCGGTCAAGGTACACTGCTCGGTTCTGGCCGAGGACGCCATCAAGGCGGCCATCTCCGACTTCAAGCAGAAGAACGGCCAGGAACAGGTTGCCTGACAACCCGCAATCCGCGCCATCCCGAAAAGGCTGCCCTCCCCGGCAGCCTTTTTTCTTGCCCCGGGAAATTGCCTCCGTCCCCTTTTGGGGGCTTTTTAGTGGCGGGGTAACGGGTTAGGATCAGTAGATGGAAGACGACATTCTGGAACTGTATCCGTCGTGCGGACAGACGCATGCACTGAAGGGGCTCTACCTGCAACAAATCCCCGACACCGATGGCCCCTTTATCTATACCAATTATATTTGCAGCCTCGACGGCCGCATTGCCCTGCCGGCGGAAGACCGGGCCAGCAGCCAGGTGCCACCCGCCATCGCGAACGCCCGCGACTGGCGCCTGTTCCAGGAACTGGCAGCGCAGGCCGACCTGTTGATCAGCAGCGCCCGCTATTTCCGCCAGGCGGCCGTCCGGGAAGCGCAAGCGGAACTGCCGGTGGGACTCGCCCCGGACTTCGACGACCTGCGCGCCTGGCGACGGGAACAGGGGTTGAGCCCGCAACCGGACATCGCCGTGTTCAGCGCCAGCCTCGATATCCCGCTGGAGACGCTCGCCGCCTACGCGGACCGCAACCGCTACATCGTCACCGGCGGGGACACCGACCCGCAACGGCTGGAGCCTTTCCGCGACGCCGGCATCGAGGTACTCCAATGCGGCGACGGCCGGGACGTCGACGCCGCCGACCTGAAGCACCGCCTCGCCTCGCTCGGCTATCGGCGGGTATATGCCATCGCCGGTCCCTCGGTGCTGCACGCACTGGTGGAAGGCGATGCGCTGGACCGCCTGTACCTGACCACGGCCCATTGCCTGCTCGGTGGCCGTGAATTCGACACTATCGCCTGGGGGCCGGAATTCTCGCCGGCCCGCAACATGCCGCTGCGCGCCCTGTACCTGGACCGGCACCTGCCGGAAGGCGCCGGTCAGACCCTCGCGGTGTACGGCCGGTGAGCCAGGATACGACAGGCACGCGCCGCATCGTCCACGATGGCGAGGTGGTGAAGCTCGGCATCGAAACCGTTACCCTGCCCAACGGTGAGCGCATGAATCTGGAAGTCGTCCGCCACCCCGGCGGAGCGGCCGTGGTCGCGGTCGACGACCGGGACCGGGTGTGCCTGCTGCGCCAGTACCGGCACGCGGCCGGGGGCTGGCTGTGGGAACTGCCGGCGGGCAAGATCGACACGCCGGAAGTCCCGCAACATACCGCGCGGCGCGAACTGGTCGAGGAAGCGGGCGTGACCGCCTTGCACTGGAAGTCGCTGGGCAGTTTCCTGTCCACGCCGGGCTTTTGCGATGAACGCATCCACCTGTTCCTGGCCACGGGACTGGGCGAGGCGCCGACCGAACGCCACCCGCACGAAATCATCGAGGTGCACTGGACACCGTTCGACACCGCGCTGTCGATGTGCGAAAACGGTGAAATCGAGGATGCAAAAACGCTGCTGGGCCTGCTGCGCGCCTCACATCAACGGGAGAACAGAACGTGAACTACTGTAGCAACTGCGGCGCGAGCGTGGTGCTGCGCATACCGGACGGCGACAACCGCGAACGCTACGTGTGCGAGCACTGCGACACCATCCACTACCAGAACCCCAAGATCGTGGCCGGCTGCATACCCGAGTGGGAGGGCCGCATCCTGCTCTGCAAGCGCGCCATCGAACCCCGCTACGGCCTGTGGACCCTACCCGCCGGGTTCATGGAAAACGGCGAAACCACCGAGCAGGCCGCCATGCGTGAAACCGAGGAGGAAGCCGGCGCGCGTGTCGAAATCACGGGACTCTACGGCCTGTTCAGCATCCCGCATATCAGCCAGGTGTACATGCTGTACCGCGGCACCCTGGTCGACGGCGCCTTCGAGGCGGGAGTGGAAAGCCTGGAATGCCGCCTGTTCGACGAGGGAGACATTCCCTGGGAACAACTGGCCTTTCCGGTGGTGAAGGAAACCCTGAAACGCTATTTTTCGGATCGCCGGCGGGGCAAGGGCTTCCCGCTGCAACGCGGCGAGATCGTCAAGCATCCACGGCGGGAGCCCGCCGGGAGCCCTCAGGCAACGGCCAGCGAAGACAGGGGCTGACCCCCTTCCGGCCGGGAGAACAGCCAGGCCCGGAGGCGGCGGCGCTGTTCGCCGCTCACCTGATCGAACATCAGGCCGGTGCCGTTTTCCGACTGGTGCACCACCACGGCCGGCACCCGCATGCCCTGGCCGCCATCCGCGCCGATGAACTCCACTTCAAGGTATTCGTTCTTGCGCCAGCGGGTGTCGCCGGTGTCCACCAGCACGCCGCCCAGACCCAGGTTGCGGCTCAACGCGCGCTGCACCGGCAGCCCGTGCTTGTAGAGCATCACCTGAAGCTCCATCGGTTTGCGAATGCTGCATCGATGTTCCATCGTATCCTCCCTTGATACCGTGCCTGCTTCGCTGCTGTATCGTCACCATGGCGCCAGACTTTACGCGGCTCCCGGATACCGACACGAATTTAATCCTCAGACAGGGACAATAGCTGGCTGTTCCCGCCCACCGCGGAAATATTCACGCTGCAGGTCCGTTCCGTGGCAAAACGATGCAGATAATATGGGCCGCCCGCTTTCGGACCGGTACCGGACAGGCCCTCGCCCCCGAACGGCTGCGAACCCACGACTGCGCCGATCATATTCCTGTTTATATAAAGGTTGCCGACCCGCGCGCGCTCACGCACCCGTGCCCAGGTTGCCTCGATACGGCTGTGCACACCCAGCGTCAGGCCGTAGCCGGTGGCATTCACCGCGTCGATCACGGCATCCAGGCGGTTGGCGTTGAAATGCACGATGTGCAGCACCGGCCCGAACACTTCCCGGTGCAGCCGTGACAGGCTGTCGATCCGGAAAACGTACAGCGGGCTGAAGCTGCCACCGGGGCCGGGCGGCGGATCGAGACGCTTCAGGCAGGCGGCCTCTCGCGCCATGCGTTGCAGGTGAGGTTCCAGCGCCCGGCGGGCCTGCTCATCGATAAGCGGCCCCACGTCGGTGGACAGCCGGGACGGATCGCCGATCGACAATTCGTCCATGGCGTCGGCCAGCAACGCCTCGGTGCGCGCGGCGATATCGTCCTGCACGAACAGCACCCGCAACGCGGAACAACGCTGCCCCGCGCTGTTGAACGCCGACTGGATGACATCGCCAACCAGTTGCTCGACCAGCGCCGAACTGTCCGCGATCATGACATTTTGTCCGCCGGTTTCGGCGATCAGCGGCAGTATGGGGCCCTCGCGCGCCGCCAGTTGCCGTTGCAGAACGTGCGCGGTCTCTGTCGATCCGGTCAGCGCCACACCGGCCAGACGCGGATCGCGCATCAGCATGTCACCGATGGCCGCGCCGCTACCGGGCAAAAAGTGCAGCACATCCCCGGGCACGCCCGCCTCGCGCAACAACTCGACGACACGCGCGGCCACCAGCGGCGTCTGCCGCGCGGGCTTGGCGAGCACGCTGTTGCCGGCCGCCAGCGCCGCTACCACCTGGCCGGTAAAGATGGCCAGCGGAAAATTCCACGGGCTGATACAGGCAAACACCCCGCGACCGTGCAGGGACAGGCTGTTGTCCTCCCCGGCCGGCCCGGGCAGGCGGCGTGGCCGGTCGAACTCCGCTTCCGCCCGCCAAGCGTAGTAACGGCAATAGTCGACCGCTTCACGCACCTCGGACAAGGCATCCGGCAGCGTGCGCCCTCCTTCGGCGACCACCATCGTCATCAACACGGGCATCTGCCGCTCCATCAGGTCGGCGGCGCGGCGCAGACAGGCCGCGCGCTCCGCACCGCCCAGGGCGTCCCAGGCCGGAGCCACCTCGAGAGCCTGCTCCAGCGCACGGGAAACCGTGGCGGCATCGGCTTCCACCACCTCGCCGACGACTTCGCCCGCATTCGCCGGGTCGAAAACGGGACACGCCTCGCCCGACGCCACCGTTTCGCCGGCGCGGGCTTCGGCCTTCCAGCTTCCGCGACCGGCCCGCGCCATCTCCGCCTGCAATTGTTCGACCACGTCCGGCGCGCTGAGGTCGAGTCCCGCCGAGTTGCGCCGCGTCTCACCGTAGAGGTCGGCTGGCAGCGGGATGCGGGGATGCGGCGCCAGGCCCACGCATTGCACCCGGTCACAGGGGTTCTCGATCAGCTCCTCCAGCGGGCGTTCCGGGTCGTGGATGGCGTTGACGAAAGAACTGTTGGCGCCGTTTTCGAGCAAGCGCCTGACCAGGTAGGGCAACAGGGCTTCGTGGCTGCCGACCGGGGCGTACACCCGCACCGGCGCATCCACACCGGCATGTTCGGCCAGGTTGTCATACAAGGCATCACCCATGCCGTGCAGGCGCTGCAGTTCGTACTCCCGGCCCGCGGCAATCTCGCCGACCCAGGCCAGGGTCAACGCATTGTGAGTGGCGAAACAGGGGTAGAAACACTGCGGCGCTTCCAGCAACACCCGCGCACAAGCCAGGTAAGACACATCGGTGGCGGACTTGCGCGTGAACACCGGGTAGCCCGGCAGACCGAGTTGCTGGGCGCGCTTGATCTCGCTGTCCCAGTACGCCCCCTTGACCAGCCGCACCGGCAGCCGCCGCCGGTGGCGGCGCGCCAGTGAGCCCAGCCATTCC
Organism: Gammaproteobacteria bacterium; assembly: GCA_015494295.1. Classification (GTDB taxonomy): domain Bacteria; phylum Pseudomonadota; class Gammaproteobacteria; order DSM-19610; family DSM-19610; genus Thiogranum. Next base: position 162,785 of record WGBO01000006.1, read on the forward strand.
AGCAAGGGACAGGCGCGCTTCTGGTAGGCCTGGACCGCCAGCCCCAGCCCTTCCCAGTGCGCCGGCGATTCCGCGACAAGTCGCTCGAACAGGTCCAGCGACAACTCCAGGCGTTCCGCCTCCTCGGCGTCCAGGGTGAGGCCAATGCCGGCGGCGGCCGCTTCCTCCGCCAGCAGGCGCAGGCGCGGCAACAGTTCCCGCATCACCCGTTCGCGCTGGGCAAATTCATAGCGGGGATGCAGCGCCGACAGCTTCACCGAGATACCGGGCTGGCGGAACACCGGCTCCCCTTCGCGGACGGTCTTCGCCACCCGCGCAATGGCATCACGGTAGGCATCGAGGTAGCGCGCAACGTCGTCGGCGCACATCGCCGCCTCGCCGAGACAGTCATAGGAAAACAGGGTGCCGCGCGGGTAGCCCCCGGCACGCCGCATGGCCTCTTCCATGTCGCGCCCCATCACGAACTGACCGGCAAGCAGGCGCATGGCGCGCCGGATCAGGATTCTCGCCAGCGGTTCGCCGAGCCGCGCCACCAGCCGCCGCAACAGGCCCTCGGCGCCGTCTTCCGGAGTGTCCATCGACAGTATTCCGCCAGTCAGCAACAGGCCCCAGGTGGATGCGTTCACCAACAAGGACTCGCTCGACCCCAGATGCGCGTCCCAGTGGCCTCGCGACAGGCGGTCGGCGATCAGCCGCTCGGCCGTTTCATCGTCGGGTATGCGCAGCAGCGCCTCCGCCAGACACATCAGCAGCACGCCTTCCTGCGACGACAGGTCGTACTCGGCCAGCAGTGCCTCGACACCCTGCGGGTGGCGCGCCCGCTGGCGTACCGCGAGCGCCAGTGCACGCGCGCGTTCGCGGATTCGCTCGTAGGTCGGCGCGTCGACCCGCGCCACGCGCAGGCGCTGCGCCAGGCACCCGGTTTCGTCGGCCAGGGCGGCAGCCCGTATCGCTGCGCGTCCGCTATCGTCGGTCATCAGCCCGATCCTCCCCCTGGAAGACAACGTGCTAAGATGAAACGGTCACTGACTCTCCGGGATACACGACCATGCGCATGCACCTTCGAGTCCTTCTCTATATTAGCCTGATCGCAACACCGCTGCTCACCCTGGCCGCCACCGAAGTCGCCGGCGTCAGGATCGACGACAGTTGCACGCTCGGCGACCGCTCGCTGAAACGCAACGGCGCGGGCGTGCGCAGCAAGTTCTTCTTCAAGATCTATGTTGGCGTGTTGTGCGTGGAAGATCCGGCCCGCGATGCCGCGGCGCTGCTCGCGGCGCCCGGTGCAAAACGCATGCAGATGAACATGCTTTACGACAAGGTCGAGGCGGAAAAAATCACCGATGGCTGGGAGGAAGGTTTCCGCGCCAACCTCGACGCCGCGGAGTTCGCCCGCCTCGAACCGAGGCTGAAGCAGTTCAACGCCATGTTCCACACCCTGCGCAAGGGCGACGTCGTCAACATGGACTACATCCCCGGGCGCGGCACCGAAGTCTCGATCAACGGCGAATCCCGCGGCGTGGTCGAGGGCGAGGATTTCTTCCGCGCGCTGCTCAAAGTGTGGATCGGCAAACACCCTGCCGACAAGTCGCTGAAAAAGGGCCTGCTCGGCAAGTAGCATGCGCGGCGTAGTGCTGGATCTCGACAGCCTGCAGCCACGGGACCTCGACCTCCAGCCCCTGCGTCGGCAGCTCGATGAGTGGCGGCTGTACGCGCGCACCTCGCGCGCGCAGTTGCAGGAACACATGGCGGGCGCCGGTGTGGTGGTGACCAACAAGGTAGTGATCGATGCGCAGGCCATCCGCGACAACCCGCAACTGGAACTGATCTGTGTCGCCGCCACCGGCACCAACAATGTCGATCTCGCCGCCGCGCGCGCCGCCGGCATCCCGGTTTGCAATGCGCGCGATTACGCAACCGCATCGGTCGTCGAACACGTGTTCGCGCTGCTGCTCACGCTGACCCGGCAACTCGACAGCTACCGCCGCCGTGTCGCCGACGGCGGCTGGAGCGAAAGCCCCGATTTCTGCCTGTTCGACGCCCCCGTCGACGAGCTGTCGGGGCGCACACTCGGCATCGTCGGCTACGGGGTACTGGGACAGGCGGTGGCGCGCGCCGCGGCCGCCTTTTCAATGAACGTACAGGTCGCCCAGCGCCTGCACGGCGCGCCCGTAACCGGGCGCGTGGCGCTGGATACCCTGCTGGAAACCTCCGACGTCGTCAGCCTGCACTGCCCGCTCAGCGAACGCACGCGCGGCCTGATCGGCGCACCGCAACTGGCGCGCATGAAACGGGACGCCATCCTGATCAATACCGCGCGCGGCGGCATCGTCGACGAACGGGCGCTGGTGGACGCCCTGCAAAAACGTGAAATCCAGGCGGCCGCCGTCGATGTGCTGGAACAGGAACCGCCGCCCCCCGACAACCCGCTGCTGTCGTTCCGTTCGCCGCGTCTCGTCGTCACCCCGCACATGGCCTGGGCCAGCCGTCCCGCCAGGCAACGGCTGGTTCAGGAAGTCGCCGACAATGTCGCGGCATTCACGCGCGGCGAGCCGCGCAACGTCGTCAACTGAGCGAATCAGTGACGCGGGCGCCGCATGCGCCACACACCGCGCGGTTTGGCCAGGTTCACTTTCAGGCTGCGACCCTCCAGTTCGGTACCGTCCACCGCGTTGATCGCGCTCTCCACCACTTCATCATCCATCTCGACAAAGGCGAAGCCACGCGGCTTGCCGGTGTAGCGGTCGCTCACCACCTTTACCGACTTGACCTCGCCGTGCATCGAAAACAGTTCACGCAACTGCTCAGGGGTGGTATCGAAGGAAAGATTACCGACATAAATGGATTTCATTATTTTTTTAACCTCCTGTACGGCCTGTCGTACCGGCACCGGGACCCTGCCCCATGCCAACGCAGACCCCGATGTTCCATACCGAAGTACCCGTTCACGACAACCCGTCCGCGGCGCGCGCGGACACGGGCTGGCCAGAAAAGTATAGCCCAAGCCCACCGCGCCTGAAGTCTGGACGTCCGTTCAATCAGTGCGCGGAAAACCTGTACCGTCCGACTAGTCTCCCAGCACCGTCACACTGACATGACGCCGGTGCGGCGCGCTGCGGTGCTCCCACAAATAGATGCCCTGCCACACGCCGAGCGCGCAGCGTCCCGCGCTGACCGGCACTGTCAGTGAACTGCCCGTGAGCACGCTGCGCACATGCGCGGGCATGTCGTCAGGCCCCTCGTCCACGTGCCGGAACAGCGGGTCGCCGTCCGGCGCCAGGCGCGCCATGAAACGTTCGAGATCCGCCCTCACCTCCGGGTCCGCATTCTCGCAAAGCATCAGCGAGGCACTGGTGTGCTGTACGAAAATCAGGCAGATACCGGTGCCGACACCGGCTTCCGCCACGCACGCCTCCACCTGGCCCTGAATGAGCACACTGCCCCGGCCCCGCGTATCGACGCTGAAACTGCTCTGAAAAATCATGTTTTCCCCTTTTTACAGCTAATTCATGTATAATTTCCGCTCTTTTACTCGCGAGAAAATCCCGTGATCGAACGTTTACGCAACATTGCCATCATCGCCCATGTCGACCATGGAAAAACCACTCTGGTCGACCAGCTCCTGGTGCAGTCCGGCACGCTCGGCGACCGCGCCGCCGCACCCGAGCGGGTGATGGATTCCAATGACCTCGAACGGGAACGCGGCATCACCATTCTATCCAAGAATACCGCGATCGAATGGAACGATTACCACATCAACATCGTCGACACCCCCGGACACGCCGACTTCGGCGGCGAAGTGGAGCGCGTGCTGTCGATGGTGGACTCCGTGCTGTTGCTGGTGGACGCCGTGGAAGGCCCGATGCCGCAGACCCGCTTCGTCACCCAGAAGGCACTCGCGCTCGGACTCAAGCCGATCGTCGTCATCAACAAGATCGACCGCCCGGGTGCCCGGCCCGACTGGGTGCTGGACCAGACCTTCGACCTGTTCGACAGGCTCGGCGCCAGCGACGAGCAACTCGATTTCTCGGTGGTATACGCATCCGGATTGCAGGGTTTCGCGGGCCTGGAACCCGATATCCGTGACGGCGACATGACCCCGCTGTTCAGGGTTATCGTCGATACTGTGCCGGCGCCCGACGTCGACACCGACGGTCCTTTCCAGATGCAGGTCAGCTCGCTGGACTATAACAGCTACGTGGGCGTGATCGGCATTGGCCGCATCACCCGCGGCCAGATCAGCACCAACACGCCCGTCACGGTGGTCGATCGCGAGGGCGCGCAGCGCAACGCCCGCGTACTCCAGATCAACGGCTTCCTGGGCCTGGAACGCGTCGAGGTCCCCGAGGCCCGCGCCGGCGACATCATCGCCTTCACCGGCATCGACGGCCTGGGTATTTCCGACACCCTGTGCGACCCCGCCTGCGTGGAACCCATGCCGCCGCTCAGCATCGACGAACCGACCATCAGCATGACCTTCCAGGTCAACAACTCGCCGTTCTGCGGCCGCGAGGGCAAGTTTGTCACCTCGCGCCAGATCCGCGAGCGTCTGGACCGCGAACTGGTGCACAACGTGGCCCTGCGCGTCGAGGATACCGACGACCCGGACAAGTTCCGCGTATCCGGCCGTGGCGAGCTGCACCTGTCCATCCTTATCGAAACCATGCGCCGCGAAGGTTATGAGCTTGGCGTGTCGCGCCCGGAAGTCATCTACCGGGAAGTGGACGGCGTGCTGGAAGAACCCTACGAACAACTGACCGTCGATGTCGAGGAACAGCACCAGGGCACGGTCATGGAAAAACTGGGCGAACGCGGCGCCGACCTGCGCGACATGGCGCCCGACGGCAACGGCCGGGTACGCCTGGAGTTCATCATCCCCTCGCGTGGCCTGATCGGCTTCCGCACCGAGTTCCTGACCGCCACCCAGGGCAGCGGGCTGCTCTACAACGTCTTCGCCCACTATGGCCCCGCCAGGAAGGGCACCTTCGGACAGCGCACCAATGGCGTGCTGATCGCAAACGGCGCCGGCAAGGCGCTGGCCTATGCCCTGTTCAACCTGCAGGAACGCGGCCGCCTGTTCGTGGAACACGGCCAGCCGGTCTACGAAGGCATGCTGATCGGAATTCACACCCGCAGCAACGACCTGGTGGTAAACCCCCTCAAGGGCAAGCAACTGACCAACATCCGCGCCGCCGGCACCGACGAAAACCTGGTGCTTACGCCGCCGATCCGCATGACGCTGGAACAGGCGCTGGAATTCATCGACGACGATGAACTGGTGGAGGTGACGCCGGAAAGCATCCGCCTGCGCAAGAAACTGCTGCTGGAACACGAACGCAAACGCGCCGCGCGCGCAAGCTGAGCGCACGGGGCGCCGCCGGCCGGCGGCGCCCGCCCTCCTTACGAAACTAGCGTCCCGCCCACCACAGGCGCAGGCGCAGACCTGCTTCCGTGGTATACCCGACTTCGGTAAAGCGTATGCGCCCTTCGGCGTCAATGACGATGCTGGTCGGCACCCCTCTGACCCCGTAGCGCGCGCTCAGGCGCCCCGAGGGATCCGGCACCACGGGATAGTCCAGGCCCTGCTCCGTCATCCAGGCACGCAATTCACCCGGCGCCATGTCGTCGATCGACACGGTCAACACCGCGTGGTCCCTGGCGATATTGCCGATGCTGTCCTGCTCCAGGCGACACACCGGACACCAGCTCGCCCAGAAGTGCAACAACAGCGGGCGCCCCCGGTACTGCGCCAGCGAAACCTGCGCGCCATCGAGCAATACCGCGTCGAAGACGGGCGCGGGGCCAGCGACGACATCGCGCGTCTGCCAGGCGCGCAGCGCGGCAAAAAGCACCAGGATGATTAGCACTTCCAGCAGGTAGCGGAACCAGCGGCGGCGGCCGTTGACAGCCTTCCCGGCATCCGGGGGAGAGGAATCTTTCATACGTTTTTGACGACCGGTTCACAGAAACGTGAGCGGCGGGCACCTAGTCTGGAATCCTGCACGAGGGGGTTGGAACGATGTTACCACTATTCCGGCATATCGCGACATTCGCCTGCGCCGTCCTGCTGGCCTTGCCGGCCGACGGCGCGCTGGCCGCCGCCTCCCCCTTCGCCGGCGCTGCCGAAACGCGCTGGCGATACGACGAAGTCACCGCCAAGCTGCCGCGCGAGCAGGCCGCCATTGCTTCCGTGGCCCAGGCCCGCATCAACATCGCCCTGCACCACGCCAGGCGGCTGACCGAACAACGGCTGTGCGCGGGCAACTGGAGCCCGCGCGGCAGCATCCACCGCCAGCAGGGGCCGTTGCTGGTGCGGCAGGCGGACTTCAACGCCGGCCCGAACGACAATGTCTGGTTCTTCCAGACCCTGCGCGAGCCCGTCAGGCTGGCTTGCAACGGTGTGTCACGGGCGCGCTACTTCATGGAGATGAGCCGCCACCTGCCGGCCTGGATCAGCATCCGCCCTGCCGGCCTGGCCACGCAGTTCCGCCTCGGCGAAGCCTATACCGGCGCGATCCCTTCAGTCGCCGCGCGTTAATGGCTTGCCATTCACCAGATCCTTGAGCGTGTAGTCACCCATAGCACCGTGCGCCGCGCGATCCACGCTGGCCAGAAGGGATTCGACGCACGCATCGCCCGGCAACTTCTCCAGCGTCAGCAAACGGTTCTCCCCGGCGCTGCGCGCAAGGTCGTACAGTTCGGACACGCGAATGGTGGCAATATCCCGCCGCGGCAGATAGGCGGTCTTGTCGTCACAGGTCCGCGCAAGAAACCCGCCCTCCTCCATCAATCTCAAAACCTTGTGCACGGGCTGCATCGGCAACCCAAGATATTGCACCAGCGCTTCCAGCGTCCATGGCTCGCGATCGTTGCAATGATGCTCGGCGATCATGTACATCAGTTGCAGGGCCAGGCGCTCCTGCAGGCGCGCACTGAGATCGAGACGGACCGGTTCACGCGTCAGATAGTGCGGATACTGTACGTAGAACGCGACCTGGGATCCCAGCAACAGGATCAGCCAGCTCAGGTACAGCCAGATCAGCAACAAGACCAGTATCGCAAAGCCGGAATAGATGGCCGCGTAGTTGGGCGATGTCGCCACGAAGGTTGCGAACAACCAGCCGCTGGTCTGCCACAACACACCCGCGACCGTTCCGCCAACCAGCGCCGGCACCAGCCGCACGCGCGTGTTGGGAATGAAAATATAGATAAACGTGAAGGTCGCGATGACCAGCAAATAGGGAATGAGTTTTCCCGCCAGCACCAGGATACGACCGATGGGCTCCATGTGAATCAGGGTTTGCACCAGGCCGTGACTGGAGATGGTGGCCGTCAAACCGACTGCCGCAAACATCAACACCGGGCCAATCAGGATCACGCTCAGGTAACTGGAAAAGCGCTGCGCAAGCCCCCTGAGGTGCTCGACCTGCCATACGTAGTTGAACGAGGACTCGATTTTTTGTGTAAGAGAAACAACAGTATAGATAAGAAACACCAGCCCGAGAGAGCCCAGCACGCCCACCTTGATGTTCTCCACGAAACCGATCACGCTGCGGGTGATCTCAGCACCGCGCGGACCGAGCGGTTCCAGCACATTGGCCAGTATCGGTTCGAGCTGGTTGTGTACGCCAAACCCCTTCAACACCGAAAAGCTCACGGCCAGTAACGGCACTGTCGACAACAGGGTGGTGTAGACGAGACTCATTGCCCTGAGGTTCAACTGTCCGCCGAGCAACTGACGCAACACGACGACCAGCATGCGAACCGGAAAGATCACCCAGCGTTCGAAACGACTGACACTGGTCAGATCTTCGCTCCACAACCATTCATTGAAACGCGCAAAGAGATTGAGCAAGGGTTCGTTCATCGCGGTTTCCCCGATTCAAATAATGTTGCATGCACGCAACGCATAACCGACAAGTACACCGGCAGACGCCTTTGAAAGCTCGATCGCCAAAAAAGTTTTCATCGCAATATGCTGCCCCTGCATATGCACATCCTTCCAATGTTGACATCTGAAACACCGATGACAGCAAATATATAACAACGCATAAAACACTGCTATTTACTTGTAAAACGCACTTGATACGAAACACGCATGCAAGTGGTATCGCTATTCATGTCTGTCGGCACTGCGGCAACACAGACCAAGTTACACTGCAATGATAGAGCCAATTGTTACCTAGGTGTTGTAATTTGTTCTTTTTTCATTAAAGTTTTAAACGTAAACGCCGTTACGTTGCGCGAATCATATCTTGAAGGAGGTATTCCTCATGGCAGCGAAAAAGAAAACTGTTAAACGCAAGGCAACCGCCAAGAAGAAAAAGGTAGTTGCCAAGAAAAAGAAGGTAGCACCGAAGAAGAAACGTGTTGCAAGCAAGAAGAAGGTCGCAAAGAAAAAAGTCGCAAAGAAAAAAGCTTCGAAGAAAAAGGTAGCCAAGAAAAAGGCCACCAAGAAAAAAGCCTCGAAGAAAAAGGTAGCCAAGAAAAAGGCCACCAAGAAAAAAGCCTCGAAGAAAAAGGCCGCCAAGAAAAAGGCCACCAAGAAAAAAGCCTCGAAGAAAAAGGTAGCCAAGAAAAAGGCCACCAAGAAAAAAGCTTCGAAGAAAAAGGCCGCCAAGAAGCGCGCCCGCCGCTAAACGATAGCGATACGGGAAAAGGCCTGCTCCGGCAGGCCTTTTTTTTGCCCAAAAACAGGCAACCAGCTGTTTTTATTGGATTTATCACAACCTACAGACGCACGCCGCTGATCCGCCAGCAAGTAGAAAAATTGCGCCGGGCGTTCAGACCGTTGAAGGCCCGGTCACCTGTTAAAGGTCTGGTGGAGCCGGCCGACGATCCAGGAGATCCCCTTATATATTAGGTATGACCGGGCTCCGACATGGCTGACACTGATAGCAAGAAGATGACCCTGCTGGTGGTCGACGACTCACGCCTGATGCGCGTTGCCGCGCGCAAGATTCTGATGAACGACTTCGAGGTTCTGCAGGCCGCGGACGGCGAGGAGGGCTGGGAGATCTTGCAGCAACATCCCGAAATATCGCTGGTGATGTCCGACCTGTCCATGCCCCGGCTGGATGGACTCGGCCTGCTCAAGCGTATTCGCGACTCCCGCTTCAGCGATTTGCCAGTGATCATCGTCACCGGCGCGGAAGACGACGACGGCAGCAAGCGCGAAGCCCTGGCCGCCGGCGCCAGCGATTTCATCACCAAGCCCTTCGAGTCGGTACAATTGCTGGCGCGCGCGAAATCGCAGGCCGCGCAAAAGACCACCCGCGAAGCCCTGCAGGAAAGCGAATCGGAACGCCGGAAGTTGCGCGAAAGCAGCGCTGTCGATCCGCTCACCGGCCTTGCCAGCCGCCGCGCCTTCATGACGCACCTGGAGGAAAACCTCGCCTATGCCACCCGGCACCGCACGGAACTGTCCCTGGTCGCCCTGCGCATCGAGAAATACAAGGTTCTGTACCTGAGACGCGGCAAGCAGGCAGTGGGCAAGCTGACAACCACACTGGCGGCCCTGCTTGGTGAAGACCGTCGCCGCGAAGACACCGTGGGCATGCTGGCGCCCGACACGTTCGGTATCCTGCTGCCATCCGCCAACCGCCCCGGGGCCAGGCGGGTAATGACACAACTGCAACAGGCGGTCGCCGACCTGCATGTGGAATTCGAAGGAGAGCCGATAGAATTCAATGTGCGGATGGGAAACTGCACACCCGACATACGGCCCGGCATCCGCGCCGAGGACGTCATCGCCGCGCTGGAGGCAACACTGCGAGAACCGTCGCCCGCGCCGGCCGTAACACCCCAGCGCGAGCCCGCGCCAGCCACCGACGTGCGGCGCGTGGACGCGGGCACGGACCCACGCCCCACCGCCCCCGCAAACACCACACCACAGGCCGCGCATCAGCCGCCGGCCGCGAATGCCGACGCGATACACGCGGCACTCCTGGCATTGGGCAACAAGGCGGCGCCGGGCACCGATGCCGGTTCGCTCATGCGCGGCATACTCCCGCTCATCGAATGGTGGAACCGTTCAAGCGACGGGCGTCACACAGCGCTGCTGCAAACACTGCGCCACGCCCTGGCGGAAGAACCGGCCGGGCCCGGCGCAACCCCTGCCGAAACACGGCTTCAGCCCGAACCGGTGGAATGATTCACGCGCGACCGCGGTAACCCGCCGGACGGATGGCGACCCGGCACCGCACCCGTGTGCAACGTTGGCCATCCTTCCGGTACAGCCCGTACTCGAACCACGGGGTACTGCGCCCTTCCCGCTCCAGCTCTTCGCGAATCGTCGCCTTGAGGGTTTCATCGAACGCGAAACGCAGTTCCAGATCGCTGTTTCCCGGCAGGTCGAACTCCAGTGCCAACGCGCGCGTCCACACCGCGTGCCCGGGAAACTGCTTGGCGCAGGCAATCGGCGCAATCGGGTCGGCAATGGCGGCCTGGTAGCCCCCGAACATGCTGCCTCCCATGTTGCGAGACAGCGCGGTCAGGGGCAGACGCAGCACCACGCGCTGCCAGTCGTCCTCCAGTTCGACCACCTTCACGCCCATCAGGCGAAACGGCGGAAACCATTCGATACGGCGCCGCGGCGACAAAAAAGTGGCGCGTTTCAGCCAACGGGAAAGATTTACAGCCATAAGCGTCAGGCGCGAGCCTTTTCCTGCACGAAAACCGATCTGTACTATAACACCGCCGCGCCATGCAAATTGACGCCCAACCCGCTAGAATACGCGCCTGCAACCATTCAGCCACGCCTTTTCCGGCCATGACACAGTGACGGCAACCACCTTGACTCAAGAAAGAAAATCCAGCTACGACTACGACGAGCTCCTTGCCTGCGGGCACGGCGAAATGTTCGGCCCCGGCAACGCCCGGCTGCCGCTGCCCCCGATGTTGATGTTCGACCGCATCACTCATATCAGCGACGAAGGCGGCGCCCACGGCAAGGGAGAAATCATTGCCGAGCTCGACATCAAGCCCGACCTGTGGTTCTTCCAGTGCCATTTCGAAACCGACCCGGTCATGCCGGGCTGCCTCGGCCTCGATGCCATGTGGCAGTTGATCGGCTTTCACCTCGGCTGGCTGGGCGGCCCCGGGCGCGGTCGCGCGCTGGGCGCCGGCGACGTCAAGTTCAGCGGCCAGGTCACGCCGGATGCCAAACTGGTCACTTACCGCATCGACCTCAAGCGCGTGATCCAGCGCAAGCTGTACATGGGCATCGGCGACGCCGTCATGGACGTCGATGGCAAGGCGATCTACCACGCAAAGAGTTTGCGTGTCGGACTGTTCACCTCCACTGAAGATTTCTAGGGTTTATCGTTATGCGACGCGTTGTAGTTACTGGCATGGGCATCACGTCCAGCATCGGCACCACCCGGGAACAGGTTCTGGAGTCCCTGCGCGAGGGGAAATCCGGCATCGTGTTCGCGCCGGAGTATGAAGAACTCGGTTTCCGCAGCCATGTCCACGGCGCGGTGGACGTCGATCTCAACACCATCGACCGCAAGCTGCGGCGTTTCATGGGCGACAGCGCAGCCTACAACTACCTGTCGATGAAGGACGCCATCGAGGACGCCGGACTGGACGAGACGCTGATTTCCAACCCACGCACCGGCCTGATCGCCGGTTCGGGCGGCACCTCGACCTCCAACGTCTCCCTGGCCATCGACCTGCTGCGCGAAAAGGGCGCGAAAAAGGTCGGACCGTTCATGGTGCCGCGCACCATGGGCAGCAGCAACTCCGCCTGCCTGTCCACCGCCTTCAAGATCAAGGGCGTCAACTATTCCATCAGTTCCGCCTGCTCCACCAGCGCACACTGTATCGGCAACGCCTGCGAACTGATCCAGATGGACAAGCAGGACATCGTGTTCGCCGGCGGCGGCGAGGAACTGCACTGGAGCCTGACGTTGCTGTTCGACGCCATGGGCGCACTGTCTTCCAAGTACAACAGCACGCCCGAGATCGCCTCGCGCGCCTACGACGCCAACCGCGACGGGTTCGTGATCGCCGGCGGCGGCGGCATGCTGGTGCTGGAAGAACTGGAACACGCCCGCGCGCGCGGCGCCAGGATCTACGCCGAGGTCATCGGCTACGGCGCCACCTCGGACGGCTACGACATGGTGCAGCCTTCCGGCGAAGGGGCGGTGCGCTGCATGCGCCAGGCAATGGGCGACCGCGACATCACCATCGACTATATCAACGCCCACGGCACCAGCACGCCGGTTGGCGACACCCGCGAACTGGAAGCCATCAGGGAAGTGTTCGGCGACAATATCCCCGCCATCAGTTCCACCAAGTCGCTGAGCGGACATTCGCTGGGCGCGGCGGGCGTACAGGAAGCGATCTACTCGCTGCTGATGCTGGAAAACGACTTCATCTGCGCCTCGGCCAATATCGAGGAAATCGACCCGGTGGCCAGGGACTTCCCCATCCAGCGCGAACGCAAGGACAACGCCGGGCTGCGTACCGTGATGTCCAACAGCTTCGGTTTTGGCGGCACCAACGCCTCGCTGATCCTGCAGAAGTTCGAGGACTGAGCCGGCGTCCGCCTCAGGCTGACGACAGGGTCTTCCAGGCCCTGTCCAGCCGTTGCGGCGATACCTTGTCCACCGTTCCCAGTTCCTGCGCGAACAGCGACACCCGGAATTCCTCCAGCAACCAGCGGAACCCGTCCAGGCAGTCGGCCGGCACACTCCCGTTCTGTCCGGCCTGCCGGTGACGCGACTGGTATTGCTCCACCTGCAGGGCCAGCTTGCGGTCGCGCTCCACGTTGCCCGGCAACTTCTCCAGCCGCGCCAGCGCGGCGCGCAGATAGACCGCCAGCCGGGGCAGACGTTGCGGCGGCGTCGCTGCCAGGAAGCCCGGGTAGACGAGCGTGGCCGCATGGGCGCGCACCTCGTTCATCGCCGCCAGCAGCGCAGGCGATACCGCGCCCTTCAACGCGCGATTCAGCCGGTGAAAGGCCTGCAGAGCGTCGTAACTGTAGCGACCGATCTCCACCGCCCGTTCCAGCAAGCCGGCACTACCCGCCTCGAGAATCTGCCGGAACGCTGCCTGCTCGCGCGGCAGCGCCTCGCCGGACAGGAATACCGCCTGCAACACGGCCCGCTCGAAGTCTTCCTGCAGGCACTGCGCAGACCCCAGCGGCGCGAACCACAAGGCCTGTTTCTGCCACTCCGGCGCCGCGCGGCACAGATCGCGCAAGCGTCCGGACACGCCACGCCGATACAGGGCCAGCACCCCTTCCCGATGGGCGCGCCCGGCAGCCTCGGGGTTGTCGAACAGTTTCAGGTCGACCCGTTCACCCGACAGCGCCAGCGCCGGCCAGGCACGCAGCGTCACACCGCCCCGCGACAGTTCCACGCTCTCCGGCAGATCGCCGAAGTCCCACGCCCTGACGTCCTCGCGCTCGAACCGGCTGTCGGAGACGTTGGCGAAACGCTGCTGCGCCTGTTGTCCCCATCGCGCCTTCAGTGCCTCAAGCTCACGGCCGCCATCCAGCCGCCTGCCGTCGTCGTCGACCAGGTCGAACCACGCGAACAGGTGGCGGGGCAGCAGCTCCGGCCGCCACGCGGAGCGGGGAACCTCCACCCGCGTCATGCGTTCGAGCTGCCGCGCCAGCGCCTCCTGCAAGCGCCCTTCCCGCACCTCCAGCGCCTCCAGGCAGGCGCGCGCGAAATCCGGCGCCGGGACGAAATGCCGCCGCAGCGCCTTGGGCAGCGACTTGATCAACAGGCTCGCCTTTTCGGGCAACAGGCCAGGCACCAGCCAGTCGAAATCCTCCGTGCGCAACTGGTTGAGCGCCGCCAGCGGAACCTGCACGCACAGGCCGTCGTCCTCGTCCCCCGGCGAGAACCGGTAACTCACTTCCAGCTCCAGGCCCCGCACGTTCAGCCGCGAGGGGAACGCCTGCTCGTCCACCACCTCGGCACCGTCGCGCATCACCAGGCTGCGTTCCAGGTGCAGGCGCCTCGGCTGGCTGGCGGACACCTGTTTCCACCAGCGGTGAAAGCGCGGTCCGTCGTAGACATCCTGCGGCAGCCGCTCGTCGAAAAAACGGTACAGCTCGTCGGCTTCCACGATCACGTCGCGGCGCCGCGCGCGCGACTCGAGCTGGTCCAGCTCCGCGAGCAAGGCGCGGTTGTGGGCGGCAAACGGCGCCCGGGTATCAAACATGCCCTCCACCAGGGCGTGGCGAATGAACAGTTCCCGCGCCACCACCGGGTCGATCGGTCCGTAATTGACCTTGCGCCGGTTGACCAGCGGCAGGCCATACAACATGACACGCTCGAACGCGACCACCTGGGCACGGCCCTTTTCCCAGTGCGGGTCGGAATACTGGCGCTTCAGCAGCGGCCCCGCCAACGGCTCCACCCAGGAGGGCTCGATCGCCGCCACCGTGCGCAGATAACGACGGCCGGTCTCGACCAGTTCCGCAGCCACCACCCAGCGCGGCTTTTTCTTCGCCAGCGCCGACCCCGGGAAAAGCCGGAACCTGAGGTTGCGCGCCCCCTGATATTCGCCGGGTTCCACCTGGCAGGCGACATTGCCGAGCAGGCCGGTGAGCAGCGCGCAGTGTATGGCCTGGTAATCGGCTTCCGTGTCATTGCAGCGCATGCCCATGGCGGTCACCTGCTCGTGCAGTTGGCGGTGGATATCGGCCCACTCACGCATGCGCAGCCAGGAAATGAAATGCTCCCGGCACCACTTGCGCAACTTGTTCTGCGACAGGTGGCGCGACTGTTCTTTCCACGCCGACCACAACTTCAGCCAGGACATGAAGTCGGACTTCTCGTGTCGGAACAGGGCGTGCTTTTCGTCCGCGGCCTGCGCCTTGTCCAGGGGGCGGTCACGCGGGTCGGCAGCTTCCAGTACAGCGGCAATCACCAGCATTTCCCGCAGGCAGCCGTGCTCGCGCGCGGCCAGGATCATGCGCGCCAGGCGCGGGTCCAGCGGCAGGCGGGCGATCTCCCGCCCCAGCGCCGTCAGACGCTGCCGCCCGTCGACGGCGCCGAGTTCGTGCAACAGCTTGTAACCGTCGCGGACCAGCCTCGAATCGGGCGGATCGACAAAGGGGAAATCCTCGACCGCGCCCAGTTTCTGCGAGGCCATCTGCAGAATCACCGCCGCCAGGTTGGTGCGCTGGATCTCCGGCGCGGTAAAAGGCTCGCGAGCGAGGAAGTCCTCCTCGCTGTACAGGCGGATGCAGATACCCGCCTGGACCCGGCCGCAGCGGCCGGCGCGCTGGTTGGCGGCGGCCTGCGACACCGCCTCCACCGGAAGCCGTTGCACCTTGGTGCGATAACTGTAGCGGCTGATGCGCGCCAGCCCGGTATCCACCACGTAGCGGATGCCCGGCACGGTCAGCGACGTCTCGGCTACATTGGTGGCCAGCACGATACGACGTCCCTTGTGGGGCCGGAACACCCGGCTTTGCTGCTGCGCGGACAGGCGCGCGTACAAGGGCATGATCTCGGTGCCGGGCGGATGGTGCTTGCGCAGGGCCTCGCCGGTTTCGCGGATGGCGCGCTCGCCGGGCAGGAACACCAGGATATCGCCCGGTCCCTCGGCGGCCAGTTCGTCGACGGCTTCGACGATGGCGTCGATGCGCCCGCGTTCGCGCTGGTCCTCGTCCTCGCCGCTCACCGGCCGGTAGCGGATCTCCACCGGGTAGGTACGGCCCGACACTTCGATCACCGGGGCGGCACCGAAATGCCGCGAGAAACGCTGCGGGTCGATGGTGGCCGAGGTCACGATCAGCTTGAGATCCGGGCGGCGCGGCAACAAGCGGCGCAGATAACCGAGCAGGAAGTCGATGTTCAGGCTGCGTTCGTGCGCCTCGTCGATAATCAGGGTGTCGTACTCGCGCAGCTCCGGGTCCGACTGGATCTCGGCCAGCAGGATGCCATCGGTCATGACCTTGACGTAGCTGCTGTCCCGCACCCGGTCCTGGAAACGCACCTTGTAACCAACCCCTTCGCCCAGCGGACAGCGCAGCTCCTCGGCGATGCGGGCCGCCAGGCTACGCGCGGCGATACGGCGCGGCTGCGTATGCCCGATCTTGCCACGCGCGCCACGCCCCAGTTCCAGGCACAGCTTGGGCAACTGCGTGGTCTTGCCGGAACCGGTCTCGCCGCACAGGATGACGACCTGGTGCCGGGCCAGGGTTTCCAGGATGGTGTCGCGTTGCTCCACCACCGGCAGCGAAAGGGGGTAATCCGGTTTCGGGGCGGCTTCGCGCCGGGCATCCACCCTGTCGCGCGACGCCGCAACCGCGCGCGCCAGCGCATCCAGACCCCGGTCGATCGGCTGGCGGCGCCTGTGGCGGCGGCGCAGACCGGCCAGCCTGCGCGTCAGCGATGGAATATCCCGGGCCAGACAGGCATCCAGTTGCTGTTGCAATGTGTCGAGGGTGTCTTGCCCGGAACGGGCCGTTGACTCTGTCATTTCGAACCTGTGCAGTAAGCGCGCACGGTGCCGGCGGGCGGGTTTGCAGACACTGTGCCAGACGACATTGTACACTGCACCTGCCTTCCGGGCCGAAACATTGGCACGGGGAGGCGGTCAAAATTGTCATGTTTCACTGCCGCAGGATGTCCCGATGCTCACACCCCCCCGGATACGCCGCTTCCTGACCCGGATTCTGCCACTGGCGGTGCTGCTTGCCGCAGCGCCCGCGGCGCAGGCGGAACCGCTGTTCGGAAACCCCACGCACAAGGTGGTCTACCAGTTCAACCAGGCCGACCCCGAGTACATGGAGCACGTCCTGTTCTCGGTCGGGGCGCTGCTGCGCAAATATGGCGACGACATCCACATCGTGGTAACCGCCATCGGCCCCGGCATCCATATTCTCGCCGTGGACCCGCGCCGACCGATACCCGAGATCGTGCGCAAGCGCGTCGCCAGCCTCGCCGCCTACGGCGTCTCCTTCCACGCCTGCGGCAACACCATGAAGGCGCTGGGCTGGAGCGAGGACGACATGCTCGACTTCGCGGAAGTCGTGCCAATCGGTGCCGACGACCTCATGTTGCTGCAGGAGCAGGGCTACAGCTATATAAGCTGGTAGGCTTTGCGATATACTGCCCGCGGTTCCGACACCACAAGAACGCAGACAGCGTCGCCGGGAACCGCGTCGCACCACCGGCAACATGGTGCGTCGACAACCAGAATAACCACCATAAAGGAAGCGAGGACGTATGAAGACAACCAACCTAACCGCACTGGTGCTGCTCGCAGCCACCGGCGCCGTGTCGACCGGCAGTCTCGCTGCCGGTGATCCCGCCGCAGGAAAGGTCAAGGCCACGACCTGCATGGGCTGCCACGGCATCCCCAGCTACACCAACGTCTATCCCTCATACCATGTTCCCCGGCTGGGCGGACAGCACGCGGAGTACCTGGTATCCGCCCTGCACGCCTACAAGGACGGCCAGCGCTCGCACCGGACCATGCAAGCCCAGGCAAAAGCCCTGAGCGAGCAGGACATGGAAGATATCGCCGCCTTCTTCGCCGCCAGCGGCAAGTAAGCCGTCCCGAACCCAGTTGAGGAATGACAGATGAAACGACTCCTATCGATCGCTGCTTTCACCCTGCTTGGCGCCCACGGCCTGAATGCCGCGGCCGCCGGCAACGCCGACGCCGGAAAGGCGATCGCCGCCAGCACCTGCGCGGCCTGCCATGGCGCGGACGGTAATAGCAGCAACCCGCAATATCCACGCCTTGCCGGCCAGCACGCCGACTACATCGTGCGCGCCCTGATGGACTACAAGAGCGGCGCGCGCAAGAACCCGATCATGGCGGGCTTCGCCGCGGGCCTGTCCGAGCAGGACATGAAAGATCTTGGCGCCTGGTTCGCCAGCCAGTCCGGCCTGGTGACACCCGTCCAGCCAAGAACCATCAAGAAATAGGCACGCCGGATTTTCGGCGCCCACAAAAGGGACAAAAACGGCGGTTTTTGTCCCTTTTTTCTTGACATATCCGAAAAGCCTGCGAAACTTGTTGAAATCGTGCCCGTTCCGGGCAGGGAGCAGCAGTGACGCGAGACTCGTTCAGTCGTCAACAGGCCGCCGCCATTACCGGCCTGACCCCTCGTCAACTTGCTTACTGGCGCAAGACCGGGCTCGTCGTCCCCGCCATTCACACCGACGGCGGGCACGCCCGCTACACCTTCACCGACCTGATCGCCCTGCGCGCGGCCAAGCGTCTGCGCGACGCCGGCATTTCCCTGCAACGCATCCGCAAATGCCTGCGCTCCCTCACACACTTTCTGCCCACGGCCGACCGGCCGCTGGCGGAGCTGTCGCTGGTGGTGACCGGCGACGTGGTACTCGTCTTTCACGGTGAACGCGCCTTCGATGCGCTCACCGGCCAGGAATGGGTTTTTCCGATCGCCGAACTGGCCCGGGAAGTGGAGAAATTGCAGCGCAAACAGCCCCGTCAGGGAGAACTGTTCCCCGCTGCGGAAGAAAAACTGGAGGAATACGCCTGAACCAATAAAACCAATGACAGGCCTGATGGTGGAGCGTCGCGGCGCTTCACGTGTGTCGTAAACAGGGCGCGAACGCGCCATGAGACGTGGAGACAAGACATGCACATCACGGCTATTGCCAACCAGAAAGGTGGCTGCGGGAAAACGACGACGACGATCAACCTGGCGGCGGAACTGGGACGCCGGGACAGAAGCGTCCTGGTCATCGACCTGGACCCTCAGGGGCACGCGTCCCTGGGCATGGGCGTCGGCGACCGGGATCTTCCGGGCCTGTACGAGGTATTCAGTGACGAAGCGGGCTTTCACGACGTCGTGCTGCACGGTGTCTGCGAAAAAGTGGATCTGGTCCCCGCCAACATATCGCTGGCCATGCTGGAGTCGCTGCTGGGTGACGAACAGGGCCGCGAACGGCTGCTGCTGGAACAACTGGAACGGTTCGCCTGCCTCTACGACAACGTACTGATCGACTGCCCGCCTTCACTCGGGCTGCTGTCGATCAACGCCCTGCGGGCCGCGGACGAAGTGCTGGTACCGGTGGAGGCGAGCTGTTTTGCGCTCGACGGCGTCAGGCAATTGCTGGACATCGTGGCATTGTTACGGAACAAGTACGGCATGGAACTGCCGGTGCGTATCCTGCCGACCATGTTCGACACGCACACGCGTTTTGCACAGACGGTGCTGAACCAGATACGCGAGCAGTTGCCGGTCACCATCAGCCATGCGCGGATCCGCCACACCGTTCGTGTCCGCGAAGCGGCATGGTTTGGCAAGACGCTGGCGGAATACGCACCCGACAGCACCGCCGCGGCCGACTACCGCTCGCTGGCCGCGGAACTCATCGAGGCCTCCGGCCGGGCTCGCGCAACACATGTCGGCGCCACGACACGGGACGAAACAGAACTTGCACGCACAGACACCACAGAGGACAACGCCATGACACAACAGGCTGAACAGGCTCGCCGGCAAATGGTCGTACTGACCTTTGACGAAATCGACTGCCAGCGCCTGCAGATCGCCGGCGACTTCAACGACTGGGTTCCCGATCGCAATATCGAGACCCGCCATATCAACGGGCACTGGCAGAAAGTTTTCACCGCGGAGCCCGGCGTCTACGAATACCGCCTTCTCATCGACGGCGAATGGCAGCCCGACCCGACCAACCCCGCCGAGATACCCAACGAACTCGGCGGCGTCAATTCACTGCTCCAGGTACCGGTACAACACTAATGACCACTCAACTCAGCCCGGTGTGGCAACGCCGACCCGCTTCCTCCGATCGTCTGGCACGCATCAGCGCGCGTTTTCTCAGCGACACACCCGATACAGCGGACAACGCTGATTCGTGCCGGACGATTCCTTTTCTGCTCGACAACCCCGGGCAGAGCTGGGTCACACACGACCTGTGCAGGGTTCTCGGTCAGCGCGGACACAAGGCCGTGCTCTGCCACCTCGACGAACCCTGGAACAGCCAGCAGCGCGACCTGTCCGGCGAACCCGGCACGCGCACCGAGGGCAGCCAGTACTGCCTGTTGCCCGTCACCTCGCTGGAAACCGTGCGGGCGGCTCGCTTCGACCACCTGGTGCTGCTGGTCCCGGCCAGTCTCTCCGCGGTGCGCACCGCCTACCGGCGCATCAAGGCGCTGAGCGAGGAACCGCGGCCGGAAATCGGCATCGTGGTGGTCGGGCCGCGAGACCAGCACGCGGCCTGGCGCTACTTCCGCAAGCTGGCCGTGGGTTCACTGCGCTATCTGGACATGCCGCTGCTGAACCTGGGCTTCCTGCCCGAAGACGTGACGCCGGAACACGGCCCCGTCAACCACCACCGCAAGAATTTTCTCGCGCGCATCAGCGAGCGCCTGGTCCGCAGCGGCTTCTACCTGTCCGCGACCGACCGCAGCGCACAAGGATAGTCAGGCATGAAACTTTGCATCGAAACCGCGGAACCCTGTGACGGCGAGGAACTGCGCACCCTGCTCATCGACGCCGCGGAACAACTGCTGGGCGCCGGGAACGCATTACTGGAGGCCAAGCTGCCCTGGGACGGGCACCCCATCCTGTTTGCCGACGCTTCTGGCCACCCGGTACTGATCAGCTTCGACCCCGAACAGGGCCAGTCCGCGCTGCTGAACGGCCTGCGTACCAGTGAACAGCTCGCCAGCGCGCTGCCCTGGATCAACCAGGTATACGAGGCGCTGGCCGGGCGGCAGCTACCTGTTCGCCTGGTGGTGGTAAGCCGCGACTACCCGCCCGGCAGCCGCGCCATCCTGTCCGCCTGCCCGCTGCTGACCCTGTTCCGCTACCGGATCCTGAACATCAACGGCGAAACCGGCCTGTGGCTGGAAAGAATGGATGACGCCAGCGACACGCCGCGACACGACGACGCTTCCGATACCCCGCGCCCCGAACCGCAACCCGCGCTCGAATGCGCTCCCGAACCTGATGGCGGCTCAACCCCCCCGGCCCCTGGCGCGGCACTCCCCTCGCTGAGCGACGAAGAAACCGCCTTCTTCCAGCAACTCTGAGTAAACAGGGCACGGAGGCTCTTTTGCACGACATGCCTGTCGTCCCGATTCACCGGCGGCACACCACCTGCGCTTACAGCCTGCCCGGGCAGTCCCCCGAGGCAGCAATCCCCTGATTGCTGCCCGAAAAAAACAAACCCCGGCTGGAAGCGGGGTCAGGAAATGAAAAATAGTTTATGAAAGGAAGATCAGGCGGCAATCGACATCAGTGCGGCGATGAACAACGCCCATCCCAGAGAGATGATGAACAGCGCGGAAATGCGGCCTTTCAAATTGCGGATCGGGGTCATTTCCCTTCCTCCCTGTCTGGCAGAACAGACTCTCCCATTAAACATGCCTTTCGGCCCCAACCGGAGCGAACCATGCAACACTGCCGGCAGGTCAAGATTTATCGCAAACTGAAAGGCGATGCAACTACTGTTTTTCACATGCCACGAAAACTGTCGGCAATTGGTGACACTATGACCTTCTTCGCGCAAGCTGACATCCAGCCAGCGCGCCGCGAAACGATCGCGGCGGGCGGCAATGGTCAGACAGAAACCGTGCCCGCGCCGTCCGAATCGCGGGCTTCCATGGGCTCGGGTTTGTGGATTCCGTAGCCCTGCGCGAAATCGACCCCGATATCCATCAGGCGCCCACGAATCTCGTCCGTCTCGACGAATTCCGCGACTGTCTTCATACCCATCACCTGCCCCACCTCATTGATCGATTTCACCATGGCGAAATCGATCGGGTCGTCCACCATGTCGCGGACGAACATGCCATCGATCTTCAGGTAGTCGACATCCAGGTTCTTCAGATAGGCGAACGAGGAAAGGCCGGAACCGAAATCGTCGAGCGCGAAGTGGCACCCGCGCTCCTTCAGCGCGGAAATGAAACGCCCGGCGACCGCCATGTTGGCGATGGCCGCCGTCTCGGTGATTTCAAAACAGAGCTTGCTGGCAGGCACGCCATGCTCATCCAGTTGCGCCTCGACGTATGACAGGAAATGCTCATCGGTAAGCGTATGCCCCGATATATTGATACAGCACAGGTCCAGGCGCTCCAGTTCCGAGGGGAAACCGACCAGGTATTCGAGCACGTTGCGCAATACCCAGCGGTCGATGTTAGGGGTGACTCCGTAACGCTCGGCGGCGGGGAAGAAAGCACCGGGAGGCACCAGCATGTCGTCCTCGTCCAGCATGCGGATCAGGACTTCAAAATGATCTCCCTGGCCCGGCCCGCCATCGAGTGGCATGATCGCCTGACGGTAGAGGCGGAAACGGTTCTCTTCCAGCCCGCGCACGATACGCGACACCCACTGCACTTCGCTGTAGCGGCGCTGCGCATCGGTATCGTCACGGGTATAGAGTTCGATGCGGTTGCGGCCGGCATCCTTGGCCGCGTAACAGGCGACGTCCGCCAGGCTGAGCAGGTCGACCACCGAGGCCATCTGCTCGTCCATCTCCACCATGCCGATACTCACGCCAACGGTAAAGGTGTTGTTCTCCCACACGAAGCGGAACTCCGAAACCGCGCGCCGCAAATTCTCCGCAACCTGGCGCGCGAAACCCGTGTCACAACCCACCAGGAACACGCCAAACTCGTCGCCGCCAAGCCTGGCCAGCACGTCGCTGCTACGCAACTCGCCGGACAGGATCACCGCCAACTGCTTCAACAACTGGTCGCCGGCGATGTGGCCGCTGGTGTCATTGACCACCTTGAATTGATCGAGATCGAGATACAGGAGCACGCAGCGCTCCTCCCGCACGCGCGCCTTGGCCATTTCCAGGCTTACGATGCGCTCGAACTCTGAACGGTTGATGAGACCGGTCAGGGCGTCGTGCCTGGCCTGGAAAGAAAGCTCCTGTGCCATGCGCCGCGATTCGGTCACGTCGCGGATGACCATCACCGCGCCGACCACAGAACCGTTGCGGTTCCACATGGGCGACGCGGTAACCGAAACCGGCACCTGGTCGCCGGAACCGTCGATAAGCAGCACCCCCATCTCGGCAGGCACCTCGCGCGCCTCCCACAGGGCGCGCTGGTGTATGGGAATCCGCACCAGCGTATCGCCCTCCTTCACCATGTTCACCACGTCCATCACCGGCCGCCCCTCGACCTGTTCCAGTCGCACCTGCAACAGGCGCTCGGCGCTGCGGTTCATGTAGGACACATGCCCCCTGGCATCACAGGCCACGACGCTGTCGGCAATGGCTTCCAGTGTGACGCGCAAGCGCTCGCGGGTACGCTCCAGCGAATCGCCGGTTTCCTGGATCTTCCGCAACACGCGGTTGAAGCCCTCGAACAATTGTCCGACCTCGTTCTTTTCACGTGTACCCACCCGGATGGAATAGTCGCCGGTGGAAGAAACCTCGTCGAACGCCTTCGCCAACCGCCGCACCGGCTCGCTGAATGCGCGCTGAAAGCGAATCGCAACCAGCAGGGTCAGCAACACCAGCACCGGCGCCAACACGAACAGCACGCGGTAATAGTCACGCATTCTTTCGCGATATGCGGCCAGGGAAAGCCTCACGTAGACCACGCCGTACTCCCTTCCCCGGTACTTCAGCGGCGTAAAAACCTCGAGATAGTTATCGTGGTAACGAACGTCCGTGACCTGATAGGCCGGCACGGGCACCGGTTCGATGCCTTCTTTCTGGTAACCGAAACGGAACTGCTTGTTTTCGTCATAGAGGTAGGCCGCCAGCACGTCCGGAAAGGCCTTGAGACGCGCCGCCGTATCCGCCGCCACATCCGACGAATCGGTGACCAGAACCTTGACGAAGTCCTGCGCCAGCACATCGACCACGGAAGTCAGGCCGATCTCGGCTTCCTGCTGGATGGCGCGCGCACCCAGCCAGGTAATCATGGCCGACATCACCACTACCACGATCAACGACGCGGATGAGATCGCCAGGATAAGCTGATTGCGTACCGAAATGCGCCGAACCGATTCCCGAATCCTGTCGAACAGCATGCTCAGTCCGACACCTGGCTATCGCGCGCGGACCCTGGCTGCTCGCCACGCACAATCGGCAGGCTGGTGTCGTTCCCCCACTCGAACCAGGAGCCATCGTAGGCCGAGACCTCGTAACCGAGCTCACGCAGGATGAAATAGGTCAGCGCGGAATGGCGCCCCTTGTTGCAGTAGGTGATGACCTTGCGGTCGCGCGGGATGCCACGGTACAAGGCTTCCAGCTCCTCGAAGGAGCGCAGGACATTGCCCTCCGAGGTGAAATTTTCGCTGTAGGGAATGTTGATCGCCGAAGGGATATGCCCGAAACGGCGCGCGGTGGACTCTACGCCCGCATACTCTTCCGGCTCCCTGGCGTCGACGATCGCGGTGGCCGGATCATCGATGGCGAGCCGGGTGCTCAGACGGGTAGCCAGCCGGGCCGAGGTGACGTGCGAGAGAAAACGCCGGGGCACCGGCTCGACCGGCCGATTCTCCACCGGCAGGCCGGCTTGCGACCAGTCGCGGAATCCCGTGCTGAGCACCGACACACGCTGGTGCCCGTGCATTTCCAGCACCCAGAAGACGCGCGCCGCGTTGATCATTTCGCCACCATCGTACAGGACCACCCGGGTTTGCTGGTCGACGCCGGCCCGGCTGAACAGAGCCTGGATCCGCGAGATGGGCGCCACGAGATCCGAGCGCGGATCCTCGCCGAAGGTCTCCCATACCGGGAGGCTGACGGCACCGCGAATGTGTCCCTCGAGGTAGTCTGCCCTGGAACGGGTATCCAGTATGACCAGGTCCGGCTTGTCCATCTCAGCCAGCAGCCACTGCGCATCGACCCGGTGGTGCTCCACCTCGGCCGCCGACAGGTGACCCAGTACCGGCAGATCCGCCGTCGCCAGAAACCCCAGAATCCCCAGCACGAAAACCGCTAGCCCGAAGACACCGGGCAGGTGACGTCTTTTATTCAAACCCATCTGTAGTTCTCTATCCCGCTCACGCATCGGTCCCTGACACGACACAGACCTACAGATGCCGTGCGCGCATCGACTACCCCTGCAATGAACTATAGCCTATCGGCGGCACCGCACGGGGTCAAACAGCGGCTCAGGCGCACGCAAAAACAATCAAGGCACAGGAAATCATTGGCTTGCTGGACTACAATAGCCCCGCACAACAAGGAGAACACCATGTCGTCCGAAGAAAGCATGCCGAGGTGGGACGTCGCGCTGGCCGCGATGGCCCTCGATGCCTGGAAGAAGAAAGGAAGCCCGCTGACACTTGAGGATTTCCGCCGCCTGGCCGGTGAACACGCCATCCGCCTCGACGACATCATGGAAACCCAGTTTCTGCTCGCCATTCACGGCGAGTGGCGCTACACCGATGCCAGTGGCGTGGAACAGAAACTGGAACAGGAAACCCTCGACAACCTTTACGTCAAACGCCGTCTGTCGGAAAAGGATCTGGCTACCTTCGACGGTAGCTGGGAACCGCGCCAGGACTGACAACCCGCTCCGGCGCCGGCAATGCCCTGAATGCGCCCCGGCACCAAACCGGGGCAGGATTCGCCCTGACAGTAGCCCACTGTTTTTACACCAGTCATTCTATCCCCCCCTCTGCCCGACCGGGTTTTCCGCACCACACCAGCGCGAAAAATCCTAAGCATTTGTCCTATACGCCCGATATAGACACCCGAGGTCCAGCGACATCCAGATCGTTGCCCGGAATCAGTCTCAGGAAGGTCAAACAGGAACAAAAACCATGAGCATTAAAGGGTTAAGTCTCAAGTCACGATTCATGCTACTCGCCTCGGCCATCGCCCTCGTGGTACTGATCCAGGGGGCAGTGCAGCTAAACGGCAACCTGAAGCTTTTTGAACTCAGCAAGGAAGTGGCGGAAAAGCAGGTAAAGCTGCTGAACGACGCTCACGCCCTCAAGCTCGCCGTGGTCCAGGTTCAGCAATTCCTCACCGATATCAGCGCGACGCGCGGCCGCGACGGGCTGGACGACGGTTTTGAAATGGCAGAGCGCAAGGCCCGCAAGTTCTCCACGCTGGTCGATGACCTGGCGCGTCTCGATCCCGACAATGCGGCCACATACCACGCGCTCACCCCCTTGTTCAACGCCTACTACACGGCTGGAAAAGTCATGGCGACGGCCTATGTGGAACAGGGTTCGGATGGCGGCAACGCCCGCATGAGCATGTTCGATGAAACCGCCCAGGCCCTGGCCGGGAAAGTCGAGGAGATAATCGTCAACATCGAACAGCGTACCGATGATCTGGTGCTGCAACAGGAAGCCAACGTCATGGAGAATACCTGGTCGCTGGCCACCGGCGGCGGCCTGGTGCTGCTCGGCCTGACGATCTTCGCCGTCTTCTTCGGCCGCATCCTCGGCCAGCTGCCGGATATCGCCCGCAACATGGAACGTATCGCGGAAGGCGACCTCTCGGTTCCCGTGGAACACAAGGCGGCGCTGGCCGAACTGACCGGCCCGATGGAAAGCATGCGCCAGCAGTTGCTGGATATCATTTCCGGCGTTTCGGAACACAGCTCGGAACTGGCGCACAGCGCCGACAACATGGCTGCGGCAGCGGCGCAGTCCAGCGCCAGCCTCACCCAGCAACAGTCGGAAACCATGCAGGTCGCAACCGCAATGCACGAGATGACCGCGACCATCCAGGAAGTCGCCAGCAACATAGCCGGCGCCGCCGAAGCCGCCGAACAGGCCAACAGCGAAACCAGTACCGGCCGCCGGGTGGTCAACCAGACGATCGAACAGATCAGGACGCTGTCCGGTCAGATCGGTTCAGCGGCCGAAACGGTTCAGCGACTGGAACAGGACAGCCAGGCGATCACCGCCATCCTCGACGTCATTCTCGGCATCGCCGAGCAGACCAACCTGCTGGCGCTGAACGCCGCCATTGAAGCGGCTCGCGCCGGCGAACAGGGCCGCGGTTTCGCCGTGGTCGCCGACGAGGTCCGCAACCTGGCCAGCCGCACCCAGCAGTCCACCAAGGAAATCAACCAGATGATCGAGCAGTTGCAGGTCGGATCACAACAGGCGGTCGACATGATGAACGCCAGTTGCGAACAGGCGCAGACGGCCGTCGATCAGGCCAGCGAATGCGGACGCGCACTGGACACCATCGCCAGCGCGGTCGGCCGCATCAACGACATGAGCACGCAGATCGCCAGCGCCGCCGAGGAACAGAGCGCCGTGTCCGAGGAGATAAACCGCAATGTCACCCATATCAACGACATGGCCCGGGAGACCAGCGAGGCGGCACGGCAGACCGCGGAGACCAGCGAAGGCCAGGCGCGGATCGCGGTCGAACTGAGCCGCCTGGTCGGGCGTTTCAAACTCGCGGGCTGAACGTGCGGCCGCTGCGACCTCGCGGCATCCCATCCGGACGCCACGGCATCAGTGGGCCTGGCAAGTACGCCACAGCAGGCCACCCCGACCCCAAGGTTGCCGTTTACAGCCTGTGCATCGACTATCAGTTGTGAGCCGCAGGGCTGGCAGGGTGAACCTGTCCTAGACGTAGCGCGCCTCGCGCACCAGTGGGCGATCTTCCTGCTGCCAGCGGGTGATGCCGCCCGCCAGGCTGACCACATTCTCGAACCCCATCTGCTTGAGCGTGGCGGCCGCCATCGCGGAACGCCCGCCGGTGGCGCAGTACACGGCCACCGGCCGCTTGCGCGCCGCCACCAGGGTCGGCTGATGCTTGGGGTAGTCCTTGTCGGCCGCGGCCTCGAGAATGCCGCGCGGCACCAGCATGGCGTTGCGGATATGTCCCTGCTCATGTTCGCTCGACTCGCGCACGTCCAGAATCAGCAGATTCTCGGTGTTCTCGATCATCGCCTCCAGTTCTTCCGGCGTCACTTCGTCGATCTGCGCTTTCGCCGCCTTGACGAAATCCATCAGGGTAAGGGGGGCATGACTCATGTCGAAAAAACCTCTCAGCGGGGGACCGTACGGCGGCAGCGTCACAGCGGGCGCGCGCCGCGGGGCCGTTCTAAAACAACCAGGGAAAATGGTAGCAAGGGGCGGATTCGAACCGCCGACCCCAGCATTATGAGTGCTGTGCTCTAACCAACTGAGCTACCTTGCCAGAATACCGTCTGCGACGCGGGGCCGCGAAAGAGGCGAAATTGTAGGGATTTCGTGCCGCGCTGTCCAGCCGCGCGGGCAAAAAGCGCGCCGTTCCGACTCCTACACGTTGAAGCGGAAGTGCATCACGTCACCGTCCTGCACCACGTAGTCCTTGCCCTCCAGGCGCAGCTTCCCGGCCTCTTTAGCCCCCTGCTCGCCGCCGCAGGCGATGAAATCCTCGTAGGAAGTCACCTCGGCGCGGATGAAACCCTTCTGGAAATCCGTGTGGATGACGCCGGCGGCCTCCGGCGCGGTGGCGCCAATGCGTACCGTCCAGGCCCGGACCTCCTTCACCCCGGCGGTGAAATAGGTGTGCAGCCCCAGCAGGCGGTAACCGGCGCGGATGACCCGGTTCAGGCCCGGCTCGTCGAGGCCCAGTTCGTCGAGGAACACCTGTTGCTCGTCCTCGTCCAGTTCCACCAGTTCGGCCTCGATGGCGGCGCACACCGGCACCACCACCGCGTCCTCGCCCTCGGCCAGCGCGCACACGGCATCCAGGCGCGGGTTGTCGCTGAACCCGTCTTCGGCCACGTTGGCAATGTACATGGTGGGTTTCAGGGTCAGCAGGTGCAGATCGTGAAGGTGGGCGCGCTGCTCGTCGTCCAGTTTCATGGCGCGCGCCATGTGGCCCTCATCGAGGTGCGCCCTGAGCGGTTCCAGGATTGCCATTTTCGCCTTCGCGTCCTTGTCGCCACCCTTGGCCAGCTTGCCGACCCGGTGCAGGGCCTTTTCCACCGTGTCGAGATCGGCCAGCGCCAGCTCGGTATTGATTACCTCGATATCGGATAACGGGTCGACCTTGCCGTCCACGTGCACCACGTTGTCGTCCTCGAAACACCGCACCACGTGAACGATGGCGTCGGTCTCGCGGATGTTGGCGAGGAACTTGTTGCCCAGCCCCTCGCCCTTCGAGGCGCCGGCCACCAGGCCTGCGATATCGACGAATTCCATGGTGGTTGGCAGCACCCGCTCGGGTTTCACGATGTCCGCCAGCGCCTGCAGGCGCGGGTCCGGCACCGGCACCACGCCGACGTTCGGGTCGATGGTGCAGAAGGGGTAGTTCTCGGCCTGTATCCCGGCGCGCGTCAGGGCGTTGAACAGGGTCGACTTGCCGACATTGGGCAAGCCGACGATTCCGCATTTAAATCCCATAAGATTTCACTTCCATATCAGGGCGCCTTGCGCGTGTGCAAGGCATTCATGGCCTTGTCGATGTGGCCGGCGACCACGTCCGGCATTACCGCCAGGGCGTCGTGTATGGCATCGTCGATCAGTTGCCGCTCGGCGCCGGAGGGTTTCTTCAGCACGTAGTCGACCACCTGGTCGCGGTGCCCGGGGTGCCCGATACCGATGCGCAGGCGATGGAAATCCTTGCTGCCGAGATGGCTGATGAGGTCCCGAAGGCCATTGTGCCCGCCGTGACCGCCACCCTTCTTCAGTCGCACGGTGCCCGGCGGCAGGTCGAGTTCGTCGTGCACCACCAGGATTTCCCCGGCCGGTATGCGGAAAAAACGCATCAGCGCGCCGACCGCCTGGCCACTGCGATTCATGAAGGTGCCGGGCTTCTGCAGGCGGCAGTCCACACCGTCGACACGGCAGCGCGCCACCTCGCTCTGAAAGCGCGACTCGCCGCGAAACTCCCCGCCGCAACGGCTGGCGAGCGCGTCCACAAACCAAAACCCGGCGTTATGCCGGGTTGGTTCGTACTCGGAACCGGGGTTGCCCAGTCCCACGATGAGCTGAATCGCCGGCACCGGCCGGGACGATCAGCTTTCGCCTTCGGCCGCTTCCTCGTCGCCCTCGGCTTCGGAAGATTCCTCTTCGCCACCGCCACGGCGCGCGTGGATGCTGACCACGGCAATATCGTGGCTCTCGCCACGCGCCAGTTCCACCAGGCTGCCGCCTTCAGGCAGCTTGAGGTCACTGAGGTGCACGGAATCGCCGACCTGCAGGCCGGAAACATCGACCTCGATGTACTCAGGCAGGTTCTTCGGCAGCACTTCCAGTTCGACTTCCACCACGTCGTGGGTGAGCAGACCACCGGCCTTTACGCCCGGCGCCACGTCGGCGCCGACGAAGTGCAGCGGCACGTGCACGCGGATCGGCGTGTTCTCGTCCACGCGCAGGAAGTCCATGTGCATGATGATCGGCTTGGCCGGGTGACGCTGCATGTCGCGCAGCACCGCCTTGCTGGGCTTGCCGTCGATGTTCACGGTAAGGATGTGGGAATAGAAGGCCTCGTGCTCCAGGCGCTTGAGGACTTCGCTGTGCTTCAGCTTGATCGACTGCGGATCCTGGCCCGCGCCGTAGATCACGGCCGGGACCATGCCTTCGCGACGCAGGCGGCGGCTCGCACCTTTCCCCTGATCCGAACGCGACTCGGCTTCGAGTTCAAAAATAGACATAACACTGACTCCAGATTGAGTAATACGCTCTCCCGCGACCAGGAGAGTCCTTGCCGGCTCAGCGCACCCGCGCCGGGCCGTATCGTCAGTCCATAAACATGGTGCTGACAGATTCCTCGTTGTTGATGCGGCGAATGGCTTCGGCCAGCATCTCGGCAATGCTCAGTTGACGGATGCGCGTACAGGCCTGCGCATCGGGCCGCAGCGGAATGGTGTCCGTCACAACCAGCTCGTCGAGATCCGAGTCATTGATGTTCTTGATCGCGTTGCCGGACAGTACCGGGTGGGTACAGTAGGCGGCGACCCGTATCGCGCCGTGATCCTTCAGGGCCTTGGCCGCCTGGCACAGGGTGCCCGCGGTATCCACCAGGTCGTCCACCAGCACGCAGCTACGCCCCTCGACCTCGCCGATGATATGCATCACCCTGGCCACGTTGGCCTTGGGGCGGCGCTTGTCGATGATCGCCAGATCGGCGTCGTCGAGGCGCTTGGCCAGCGCCCGGGCGCGCACCACACCGCCGACGTCCGGCGACACCACCATCAGGTCCGGCGTCTTCTTGCGCCACACGTCGCCGAGCAGGATGGGCGAGGCGTAGACGTTGTCCACCGGCACGTCGAAAAAGCCCTGGATCTGCTCCGAGTGCAGGTCCACCGTCAGCACCCGGTCGGCGCCGACGTTGCCGATCATCTGCGCCACCACGCGCGCCGTGATCGGTACCCGCGAGGAGCGTGGCCGCCGGTCCTGGCGCGCGTAGCCGAAGTAGGGGATCACCGTCGTGATGCGTGCCGCCGAGGCGCGCCGCAGCGCGTCGACCATGACCAGCAGTTCGATCAGGTTGTCGTTGGTCGGCGAGCAGGTCGGCTGGATCACGAACACGTCGCGGCCGCGCACGTTTTCCATGATCTCGACCATGCTCTCGCCGTCGCTGAACTTGCCGACCACGCACTTGCCGAGATTCAGCCTCAGGTGGTTGGCAATGGACT
Source organism: Gammaproteobacteria bacterium (assembly GCA_015494295.1). Lineage (GTDB taxonomy): Bacteria > Pseudomonadota > Gammaproteobacteria > DSM-19610 > DSM-19610 > Thiogranum. The sequence continues at coordinate 194,282 of WGBO01000006.1, forward strand.
GCGCCAGCGGCGGGTTGGCATTGCCTGAAAACACCATCAGGCGGTTGTCTGCATCTGTCGGAGACACGCCTCTCATGCCATTGCCATCCCGTAAATCCTGTTCGTGTTCAAAAAATATCGTATGGCTGGGGCGGCAGGATTCGAACCTGCGCATGCTGAGATCAAAACCCAGTGCCTTACCGCTTGGCGACGCCCCAAGTATCATCCCGCCCGGCGCGCGACAGCCGCTCCAGCAGCGGGGAGCGGTTGCAGGCGCGCGCCACGAACCCCGTCCACGGCGGCGGCACCTGTTCCGCCACGGCACGCGCCGGGGCCGCGTCCGGGAACATCGCAAACACACATGCGCCGCTGCCCGTCATCCGCGCCGGGGCGAATTTTGACAACCAATTCAATGCCCTGGCCACTTCCGGATAACGCCGAACGACGACCGCTTCAAGATCGTTGATGCCCGCGCCCGAGAGAAAGGCGGGTATTTTGAGGGGGCGCGTGTTGCGTGTCAATTGTGGATCGGAAAATATCCCCGCCGTAGATACGCTTACCGCCGGATCCAGCACCACCAGCCAGGGAGTGTCGAGGGATTCCAGAGGGGTGAGAATGTCTCCCACGCCCTCCGCCCATGCGGCCCGGCCGCGCACAAACACGGGCACGTCGGCCCCCAGTTGCAGGCCTATGGCCGCCAGCGCGTCCTCGTCCAGACCAACGCCCCACAGGTGGTTGAGCGCCACCAGGGTGGTGGCGGCGTCGGAACTCCCGCCGCCCAGTCCGCCCCCGGCCGGCAGGCGCTTGTCGAGGTGGATCCGCGCCCCGGCGTCGCAACCGCTGTACTGTTGCAGCGCCCGCGCGGCGCGCACCACCAGGTCCCGGGCCGGCGCCAGGCCGGCGAGACCACCGACCCGCTCCACCCTGGCGCCCGGCAACGGCTCGAAACGAAGCCGGTCGCCGTGCCGGAGGAACTGGAACACAGTCTGCAACTCGTGATAACCGTCCGGGCGCTGTCCGGTTATGTGCAGGAAACGGTTGATCTTGGCCGGGGCGGGCCAGGCATCGGTGTCGTCGAAGTCGCTCACGGCAGCTCCCAGTCGTCGACCAGTACCTTGATTCTCAGTCCGTCGCGCCGCAACACCAGGCGGTCCGGCAATGCCAGCCCGCGAACGTCACGGTAGCGGCTGTAGCGAATTTCCCAGCCGCGCTGCCGCAACCGCGCGAGCCGGCCGCGGTCGTCGAGCCGGGTTTCCACGTCCGCGGAGCCGTCGGGCAGGCCACGCAGCCAGTGATCGAGGCCGGCCACCGGCAGGCGCCAGCCGGTTTCCCGTTCGAGCAGAAATTCGGGGTCGCGGGTGAACACCGGGGGCCGGCCGGCGCGCCGCAGCCACACCCCGCGACTGTCGCCTTCCAGTTCCAGCGCGCCCTGCCCGAACGGACCGCGCAGGCGTATGCGGTAATCCGTACCGGTCTGTCGCCAGTCGAAACCGGCGCTCCAGCCCTCGTCACCCGCCCGCACCGCGATACGGCCGCGCGCCTGCCAGTCATGAAGCGCCGACAGCGCCTCGCGGTGCGCCCGCCAGGCGGCCGCATCGGGCGCCACCGGTGGCCGCGTGGCGCAGGCGGCCAGCAGCAGGCAGGCCGGCAACCACAGCCACCGTAGCGAAAGCAGGTGGGCGCGCCGCACGCTGGCTCAGGGTGCGAGGCGCCGCACGGTGTCTTCCAGCACCCGGTTGCCGGGGTGCTCGGCACGCGCCTTCTTCCACAACTTCAGCGCCGCGTCCCGTTCGCCCAGCACCCACAACACCTCGCCCAGGTGTGCCGCGATCTCCGCGTCCCGGGTCTTCGCATAGGCTTTCTCCAGGTAGGCGCGCGCTTCCGGCAAACGGCCCAGGCGGTACATCACCCAGCCCATGCTGTCGATCACGGCGGGATCTTCCGGGGTCTGCTTGAAAGCGCGCTCGATCAGATCCAGCGCTTCCTGGTAACGGTCGGTGCGGTCCGCCAGGGTATAGCCGAGCGCGTTCAGGGCGCGGGTATTGTCCGGCTCGATCCGCAGCACATGACGCAGGTCCGCCTCCGCCTGGTCGAGGCGTCCCAGGCGTTCGGCCACCAGCGCGCGCGCGTACAGCACCTCGATATCCTCGGGCCGAATCTGCAGGTAGTCGCTGTACAGTTTGAAGGCTTCCTCGTTCCAGTCTATGCGGGTCAGGATGCTGCCCTCGACCAGGTACAGACGCTGCGACTGCGCGGGGTGGGCCAGGCGCAACTTGCGCAGGCGTTCGCGCGCCGCCTCGACCTTGCCGTCCAGCGCCTCCAGGTTGGCAATCCGTACCTGCGCCTCGAACAGGTGGTCGCCCTCGGACACCTTCCCGTACCACTCCATGGCCTCCTTGCGCTTGCCTTCGTCCTCGGCGATCGCGCCCAGGTAGTAATAGGCCTGTTGCTGCTGCGCACCGAGTTCGAGCAGCTTGTGGAACATCTTCTCCGCCTCGCCGGTGCGCCCTGCCTCCAGCGACAACAGCGCCAGTGAATACACCACCTGGGCGTCGTCGGGGCGCAGGCTCAGCAGGCGCTCGTACTGTTCACGAGCGCCCTCGTAGTCTTCCAGGTCCACCAGCAGGCGCGCATAGGCCTGGCGCAGGGGAACATCGTCGGGGTTCAGGCCAAGCGCTTCCACGAACTGCTGGCGGGCAAGCTCCGCCTTGCCCTGCTTGAGCGCGATCTGGGCGCGCAGGATCAGGGCGTCGCTGCGCCCGGGCTGCAAGGCCAGCACGCGCTCGACCTGTGCGGCCGCCAGGTCCCATTCCTGGGCGTGCACCGCAAGACGCGCGTAGGCGAACTGCGCCTCGGCGTCGTCCGGCCGCAATTCCGCGAGCCGCGCCATCACGGCCAGGGCCCGCGCCTTGTCCGGTTCCCTCGCCAGCATGGTCAACAGGGGCTGGTAGGGGCCGGCGGGATCGTCTGCCTGGTGCCGCAGTACGTAGTCGAACTGCTCGACAGCCTCCTCGGTCTGACCGTTGCGCAGCGCCAGCGCCGCCAGCGCCTGGCGTGCCTCCAGGTTGTCGGGCGCCAGTTCCACCCAGCGCCGCGCCGCCTGCAGCGCGATGTCGGGGCGCTTGCCGTAGACAGCAATGTTCAGGGCCCGCTCGGCGATCCGCGGGTCGTCACTGTTGCGCGCCGCCTCCAGGTAGCTGGCGCCGGAAACGTCCAGCACGCCCCGCTGACCGGCGATCTCGCCGAGCAGTACCTCGTAGAGCAGTTCCGGGGTCAGCTCCTCGCCCGGCGCCTCGCCGGCCGCCGGATTCCCGGTACTCACTGCCGGCGGCGACGGCGGCGCGGGTTGCGGCGCCACCCGGTCGTGCCCGCCACCCTCCCCGCCGGCGGGTTTCAGCCAGGGCGTGGAACAGGCCGACAGCAGGGTGCCCAGCAGCACCGCCGCACCGGCCCGGAAAATCGCGCTTTTACATTTAAAACCAATCATCTTCTCAGGTTTTCAACCTTATATTGGTGGATTCATGTCACTATACGGCAAAGACCGGGGAAGCTACAGTGAACCTCCCGCGACCGCCAGCACCCCCGGCAGTGCTTGTATTCATCCCGGCTATCCCGCACAATTTTTTGTTTCCGTTAATATTTGTTGCACCATGTCCCTGATCGCGCTCGGCATCAACCACCGCACCGCGCCCGTCGAACTGCGGGAGCAGGTCGCCATCACCGGTGAACGGATCAGCGACGCGTTGCGCGGACTGGTCGCATTGCCGGCCGTGAACGAGGCCGCCATCCTCTCCACCTGCAACCGGACCGAATTGTACTGCGGGCTGCGCGAGCCGGGCCTTGACGAGATCACGGACTGGCTGGCGCGTTACCACAACCTCGACCCCGAGGTGATACGCCCCTACATGTACACCTACCCCGACGAGCGCGCGGTACGCCACCTGCTGCGGGTGGCCGGGGGACTGGACTCGATGATCATCGGGGAACCGCAGATCCTGGGCCAGATGAAGGATGCCTACCAGGCGGCCAGCGCCGCTGGTACGCTGGACAGCGCGCTGGGCCGTTTGTTCCAGCACACCTTTTCGGTGGCCAAGCAGATCCGCACCGATACCGCCATCGGCGAAAGCCCGGTATCGGTGGCCTTCGCCGCCGTCAGCCTGGCGAAACAGATCTTCGGCGAATTCTCGCAGCAGACCGCGCTGCTGATCGGCGCCGGCGAAACCATCGAACTGACCGCCCGCCACCTGCGCGACCAGCAACTCGGGCGACTGGTGGTCGCCAACCGCACCCTCGACAACGCCCACCGACTGGCCGCCCGTTTCGGCGGCTACGGCATCGGGCTGGATGAAATCCCCGCGCACCTGTCAGAAGCGGACATCGTCATTTCGGCGACCGGCAGCCCCACCACGCTGCTCGACCGGGACATGGTGAAAACGGCGCTCAAGAGCCGCAAGCACCGGCCGGTGTTCATGGTCGACATCGCCGTGCCACGCGACATCGACGCGCGCGTCGCCGACCTCGACGACATCTACCTGTATACCGTCGACGACCTGCAGGACGTGATCCGTGAAAACCTCAAGTCGCGCGAACAGGCGGCGCAGCAGGCCGAGGAAATCATCGAAGTCCAGGTCGAGCGCTTCATGAGCTGGCTGCGCGCCCAGGACGCGGTATCGACTATCCGCGATTTCCGCCAGCACGCCGAACAACAGCGTGACGCGGTGATGCGCAAGGCGCAACAGATGCTGGCCAGCGGCAAGGATCCGCAACAGGCGCTGGAATTCCTCGCCAACACGCTCACCAACAAACTCACCCACATGCCCAGCGTGCGCATTCGCGAGGCCGCCGAAAACGGCGACCACGAACTGCTCGGCGCCGCACAGATCCTGTTCAACCTCGACAAAGACAAGCCGTGAACCCATCCCTGGAAAACAAGCTGCAGACCGTGGTGGAGCGCGCGGAAGAAGTCAGCGCGCTGCTGTCCGACCCGGACGTAATCGCCGACAACAACCGGTTCCGCGAGCTGTCGCAGGAATACGCCCAGATTACCCCGGTGGTGAACTGTTTCGAGGCCCTGCAACGGGCGCGCGAGGACGAAGCGGCCGCCGGGGAAATGCTGCGCGACCCCGACCCGGAGGTGCGCGAAATGGCCGGCGAGGAACTGGAGGACGCACGCCGCCGCCGGGAGGAACTGGAACTGGAACTGCAGAAACACCTGCTGCCGCGCGACCCCAACGACAACAAGAACGTGTACCTGGAAATCCGCGCCGGCACCGGTGGCGACGAGGCCGCGATTTTCGCCGGCGACCTGTTCCGCATGTACTCGCGCTACGCCGAGACCCGGGGCTGGAAGGTGGAGATCCTCAGCGAGAGCGAGGGCGAGCACGGCGGCTACAAGGAAATCATCGCGCGCATCAGCGGCAACGAAGTGTACGCGCGCCTCAAGTTCGAGTCCGGCGCGCACCGCGTGCAGCGGGTTCCGGAAACCGAATCCCAGGGGCGCATCCACACCTCCGCGGCCACCGTCGCAGTACTGCCGGAGGCCGAAGAAACCGAGACCATCGACATCAACCCCGCGGATCTCAAGATTGACACCTACCGGGCTTCCGGCGCCGGCGGCCAGCACGTCAACAAAACTGATTCGGCGGTGCGCATCACCCACCTGCCGACCGGCGTGGTGGTGGAATGCCAGGACGAGCGTTCGCAGCACAAGAACCGCGCGCGCGCCATGTCGCTGCTGGCCTCGCGCCTGCAGGCCGCGGAAGACGAAAAGCGTCGCAGCGAGGAAAGCGAGACACGCCGCAACCTGGTCGGCAGCGGCGACCGCTCGGAACGCATCCGAACCTACAACTTCCCGCAGGGGCGCATTACCGACCATCGCATCAACCTGACCCTGTACAAGCTCGACGAAGTCATGCAGGGCGCGCTGGACGCCGTCATCGACCCCCTGCTGAGCGAGGACCAGGCCGACCGGCTGGCGGAACTCAGTGCCCGCGACAACTGACCGCCGGCCCGACACCATCGCCGCCACACTGCGCGCGGCGGCAAAGCGCCTGAACGCCAGCGACACCCCCGAACTCGACGCCGAAGTCCTGCTCGCGCACGTGCTCGGCAAACCGCGCAGCCACCTGCACGCGTGGCCGGAAAAAACGCTCACGGCGGAGCAGCGCGCAGGTTTCGAAGCCCTGCTCGCGCGCCGTGCCAGCGGCCACCCGGTAGCCCACCTGACCGGCCGGCGGGAATTCTGGTCGCTGGAACTCGCGGTCACGGCCCATACACTGATTCCGCGCCCGGATACCGAACAACTGGTCGAACGGGCGCTGCGGGTGCTGGACGCCGGCCGCCCCCTGCGCGTGCTGGACGCCGGCACCGGCAGCGGCGCCATCGCACTGGCGCTGGCACGGGAGCGCGCGCACTGGAAAATCCTGGCGAACGACCGTTCGCCCGATTGCCTGGACGTGGCGCGCGACAATGCCCGGCGCCTGCGTCTGTGCAACGTCAGCTTCTTCGCCGGCCACTGGTGCGACGCCGTCGCCGACGATTCGCTCGACGCCCTGGTTTCCAACCCCCCCTATATTGCCGAACGCGATCCGCACCTCGACCAGGGCGACGTGCGCTTCGAACCGCGCACCGCGCTGATCTCGGGGCCCGACGGACTCGACGACCTCCGATGCCTGACCGCCGCGGCCCCCCGCGTCCTCCGGCCCGCCGGGATCCTGTTGCTGGAACACGGCTTCGACCAGGCCGAAGCCGTCGCCAGGCTATTGAAGGAACAGGGCTTTCTCGATATCCGGCAGCACCGCGACCTGGCCGGCCACATCCGCATCAGCGAGGGCCGCAAACCCGGCTGAGCCGGGATTCGCCATTCCCATGGTTTTGGGATAGGATTTCTCCATGGAGCATCCATGCCCGGAAACCATCAAGCACCGGGAAATCGCCTTCTGCGACCCGTCCCCGGGGCAGCAACAGGCGCTCGACGCCATCCTGGCGCTGAGCGATATCGACGGCGTGCTCAACGTGACGCTGGCGGGGCCTTCCGTCAACGCCATCCGCGTCAGCTACGACCTGCGCCAGATCGACCTCTACACCCTCGAAGCCCTGCTGTTCGAACTCGGTTTCCACCTCGACAACAGCCTGTTCAGCAAACTGCGCCGCGCACTCTACTACTACACCGAAAGCAACGAACTGGAAAACATCGCCGCCAGCGGCAACCACGACAACAGCACCCGCGACATCTTCATGCGCTGCTACCTCGAACGCCGCCACGGCTGCCGCGACGACCGCCCCGAATACTGGCGCCGCTACCTCTAGCACGCCTCCACTCAAAAAGGGACGGAGGCAATTTCTGTTTTCAACCGGGTATGCCCCCATTGAAAACGTGAGCCTGTTTTTTTGAGCGCGCGGTCGGTATCGTCAAGCCCATGGACGACACGCAACTGCTTCGCTACAGCCGCCAGATACTACTGCCCCGCATCGGCACCGAGGGCCAGCAGAAACTGCTGGATGCGCGGGTATTGATCATCGGCGCCGGCGGACTGGGTTCGCCCGCGGCCCTGTACCTGGCCGCGGCCGGCGTCGGCCAGCTGGTGATCGCCGACGACGACCGGGTCGATATTTCCAACCTGCAACGCCAGATTCTGCACCGCCAGGTCGATCTCGACACCCCCAAGGTCGAGTCCGCGCGGCGGGCGATCGAGGCCATCAACCCGGATACGCGCGTCACCGCGCTGCACACCCGCCTGCAGGATGCGCCACTGCACGAGGAAGTCGCCCGGGCCGACCTGGTGGTCGATGCCTGCGACAATTTCGACACCCGCTTCGCCGTCAACCGGGCCTGCGTGGATACCGGCACACCGCTGGTGTCCGGCGCCGCCATCCGCATGGAAGGCCAGGTCTCGGTGTTCATCCCCTCCGACCCGGACAGCCCCTGTTACCGCTGCCTCTACCGGGAGGGCGAAGATCCTGAGCAGACCTGCGCCGACAACGGCGTACTGTCCCCCGTCGTGGGCATCATCGGCAGCCTGCAGGCGCTGGAAGCCATCAAGGTATTGCTGGCGCTGGGCGAACCGCTGAAAGGCCGCCTGCTGGTCTTCGACGGCCTGTATAATGAATGGCGCACCATGAAACTGCGCCGCGACCCGGCCTGCCCGGTGTGCGGAAACCAGACACCATGAAAAAGATCAGACTCCCACGCCCCATCGTCAACCGCATCCTGGCGCTTGCACAGGGTTCGCCTGACGAGGAAATCTGCGGCCTGGTCAGCGCCCGCGACGGCGAACCACGGCGCTGCATACCGGTACGCAACGTCGCCAGCGACCGCCGGCGCCTGTTCGCGATGGATCCGTCGCAACAGATCGACGCCATGCGTGACATGCGGGAACGGGGCGAGACGCTGTTCGCCATCTACCACTCGCACCCGGATGGTCCGGCGGAACCCTCCGCCACCGACATCGAACAGTCCGGCTACCCCGACGCACTGCACCTGATCGTGTCACTCAACACCCGGGGCGTGCTGGAACTCGGGGGGTACCTGTTTACCGACAACGGCCCCGAAGCCGTGCACCTGGAAATCCTCGAAGACTGAAATCACGGATTGTCGGCAGGCAGCCGACATCCTGCTGATGGAGGTTCTGCTCCCGGATATCAATGCCGCGTTGGCGGCACGTCCGGCTGGTCCGAGGCCGCGAACAGGCCTTCGACGTCGACGGCGTCGAGCCGGTATTCCTGGCGGCAGAACTCGCAACTGACGCTGACCGCGCCCTGCTCTTCCAGCACCGAGCGGACCTCGTCGTAACCCAGCCCCCGCAGCATGGTTTCGATGCGCTCGCGCGAGCAGGAACAGCGAAAGCTGACCGGCTCGCTGTCGAACAGGCGGAGGTCTTCCTCGTGGTAGAGACGGTGGAGAATGTCTTGCGCGGACAGCGTCAGCAGTTCATCGTCGGTCAGCGTTTCGCCGAGCATCACGTCGCGGTTCCAGTTTTCCTCGTCACTGCCGCCGCGGGGAAGTTGCTGCAACAGCATGCCGGCCGCGCGTTCCTCGCCGGCCGCCAGCCACAGGCGTGTGGCGAGTTGTTCGGACTGCGCGAAATAGTCCTCCAGGGTCGCGGCCAGGCTGTCGCGCTCGACCGGCACCACGCCCTGGTAGCGTTCGCCACCCTGCCCCGGGTCGATGGTCAGCATCAGGCGCGCCTGCTCGCCGACCAGCGCGCGGAAGTCCATTCCCTCGACGTCGCCATTCCAGCGCGCCAGTCCGCGCACCGTGCGCGCGGCGGTCGCCTCGATCAGCAACAGGCTGACGGGACCATCGCCCTGCAATTGCAGTTGCAGGAAACCGTCGAACTTGATGGTGGCCGACAACAGCACGGCGGCGGCCATGGCCTGACCCAGCAGATCGCGCACGGGCGCGGGGTAGGACTGGCGTTCGAGGACGGCGCGCCAACTGGCGTCCAGCCACACCAGTTCGCCACGCACGTCGGTGTTCTCGAACACGAAACGTCGCAGGCAATCGGTATCGGGTCGTGTCGTCATGGCATTGGTCTGTTCAATGCGCCGCCACGTCGGGGCCAGACACGGCAGGCGCCGGGCATGCCGGCGCGTCAGTCCCCGGACAGCAGTCGCTTGAGGATCTTGTTGACTTCGCCGGGGTTGGCCTTGCCTTGCGTGGCCTTCATGACCTGTCCGACGAAGAAGCCCAGCAGTTTCTCCTGCCCGCCCCTGTACTGTTCGACCTGTTTGGGGTTGTTGTCCAGTACCTCGCGCACCAGCTTCTCGATGGCGCCGCTGTCGGTGATCTGCTTGAGGCCCTTCTGTTCGATCACCGTGTCGGCGTCGCCCTCGCCACGGCACATGGCTTCGAACACCTGCTTGGCGATCTTGCCGGAAATGGTGTTGTCGGCAATGCGCTTCAGCAAGCCGCCGAGGTGTTCGGCGCTGACCGGCGACTCGTCGATCTCGATACCCTCGCGGTTGAGCAGGCCCGACAGTTCACCGGTCACCCAGTTGGCCGCCAGCCTGCCTTCGCCGCCGGAGGCCTCCACCACGAGCTCGAAGTAGCTGGCCATCTCCCGGCTACCGGTCAGGATCACGGCATCGCGGTGCGACAGGGAGTATTGCGTCATGAAGCGTTCACGCTTGGCGTCCGGCAGTTCCGGCAGGGTCTTGCGCACGGCCTCGATGAAGTCGTCATCGAGAATCACCGGCAGCAGGTCCGGGTCGGGGAAGTAACGGTAGTCGTTGGCTTCCTCCTTGCTGCGCATGGAACGTGTCTCGTCGCGGTCGGCATCGTACAGCCGGGTTTCCTGGACAATCTCACCACCGGCTTCCAGCACATCGATCTGACGTTCAACCTCGTAGTTGATGGCGCGCTCCACGAAGCGGAAGGAGTTGATGTTCTTGATCTCGGTACGGGTGCCAAACTCCTCCTGTCCTTTCGGGCGCACGGAGACGTTGGCGTCGCAACGGAAGGAACCCTCCTGCATGTTGCCGTCGCAGATCTCCAGGTAGCGCACCAGGGCATGGATCTTCTTCATGTAGGCCACCGCTTCCTTCGCGGATCGCATGTCCGGCTCGGACACGATCTCCAGCAGCGGGGTGCCGGCGCGGTTGAGGTCGATACCGGTGGCGCCGTGGAAATCCTCGTGCAGGGACTTGCCGGCATCCTCCTCGAGGTGCGCGCGGGTGATGCCGATGCGGCGCGTGGTGTCGTCGTCCAGGTCGATATCGATATAGCCGTCGTGCACGATCGGCAGCTCGAACTGGCTGATCTGGTAGCCCTTGGGCAGATCCGGGTAGAAGTAGTTCTTGCGCGCGAACACCGAACGGCGCGCCACCGTGGAGTGGGTGGCGAGGCCGAAGCGCGCCGCCAGTTCCACCACTTTTTCATTCAACACCGGCAGCACGCCCGGCAGGCCGAGATCGACGGCGCAGGCCTGGGTGTTCGGCTCGGCGCCGTAGGCGGTCGAGGCGCCGGAGAAGATCTTGCTCCTGGTGGCCAGTTGCGCGTGGATTTCCAGCCCGATAACGACTTCCCATTCCATAACTCAGGACTCTCTCTTATTCATAGCCGGCGGGACAACGGGTGTGCCAGTCGGTGACTTTCTGGTACTGGTGGGCAATGTTGAGCAGGCGCCCCTCGGCGAAATAGTCGCCGATCAGTTGCAGGCCGACCGGCAGACCGTCCACCAGTCCGGCCGGAATCGACATGCCGGGCAGGCCGGCGAGGTTGACCGCGATGGTGTAGATATCGGACAGGTACATGGTCACCGGGTCGTCGGACTTTTCCCCCAGCCGGAAGGCGGTGGTCGGCGAGGTCGGACCCATGATCACGTCGACCTCCTCGAAGGCCTTGACGAAATCGTCACGGATCAGGCGCCGGATCTGCTGCGCCTTCAGGTAGTAGGCGTCGTAATAGCCCGCCGATAGCGCGTAGGTGCCGATCATGATGCGACGCTTCACCTCGGCGCCGAACCCTTCACCGCGCGAGCGGGTATAGAGGTCGTCGAGGTCTTTCGGGTCTTCGCAACGGTGCCCGAAGCGCACACCGTCCATGCGCGACAGGTTTGACGAGCACTCGGCCGGGGCCACGACGTAGTACACCGGCACCGACAGGCCGCTGTTGGGCAGGCTGATTTCCTTCACGGTGGCGCCGAGCCGGCGGTATTCCTCGATGGCCGCATCGATGACCGCGCGCACCCTGGCGTCCAGGCCGTCGTCGAAGAACTCCTTCGGCAGGCCGATGACCAGGCCGTCCAGATCCTGCTCCAGCGCCGCGCTGTAATCCTCCACCGGCCGGTCGATGCTGGTGGAGTCGCGCGGGTCAAAGCCGGACATGGCTTCCAGCAGCAGCGCCGCATCGGCGGCGGAGGTGGCGAAGGGGCCGCCCTGGTCGAGACTGGAGGCAAACGCAATCATGCCGTAGCGCGACACCCGCCCGTAGGTGGGCTTGATGCCGGTAATGCCGCACAGCGCCGCCGGCTGGCGAATGGAGCCACCTGTGTCGGTGCCGGTGGCCAGTGGCGCCAGGCGCGCCGCCACCGCCGCCGCGGAACCGCCGGAGGAACCGCCGGGCACGCGCCCGGTATCCCAGGGGTTTTTCACCGGACCGTAGAAACTGGTTTCGTTGGAGGAGCCCATGGCGAACTCGTCCATGTTGGTCTTGCCGAGCATCACCGCCCCGGCCTGCCTGAGCTTTTCGGTGACCGTGGCGTCGTAGGGGGCCTCGAAATTGTCGAGCATGCGCGAACCGCAACTGGTACGCACGCCGTCGGTGCAGAAGATATCCTTGTGCAGGAAGGGTATGCCGGTCAGGGGGCCGGCGTCACCCGCGGCAATGCGCCGGTCGGCCTCGCGCGCCGCTTCCAGCGCCGCGTCGGCGGTCACCGTCACCACGCTGTTGAGTTCGCCATCGAAACGCTCGATACGGTCAAGAAAATGACGGGTAAGGGCCTCGCTGGTGAATTCGCCGGCGCGCAGGCCCGCCGCCAGTTCGGAAAGGCTTTTCTGGTGCATGCTCTACCTGCCTACTCGATGACGCGGGGGACCAGGTACAGGCCCGCTTCCACGCGTGGCGCGATCTTCTGGAACTTGTCGCGCTGGTTGCTCTCGGTGACCTCGTCCGGGCGCAGTCGCTGACGCGCGTCCAGCGGGTGCGCCATGGGCTCGATGCCGGTGGTGTCGACCGCGTTCAACTGCTCGACAAAGGCAAAGATGTCGGACAGGCTGCGCGCGTAGGTCTCGTTTTCCGACTCGTCCACGCCCAGCCGCGCGAGGCGGGCGATGCGACGGATCGTGTCCTGGTCAAGTGACATGTTCGGGGTCTCGACTGCCGGTTTCGGGAAGACGCGAAAGGTAGCATACTTGCCGGGGGGATTGCAGGATGGGCCCGCAGATTTTCCCGCGCCCTGAGCGGCTTATGCCAAAACAGGCGCGTTATTTGCTTGCCCAACGGGGTAACCGTTGTTAGATTACCTTCTTTTACCAAGCTACGGATTCAGCACCCGATGTTCAGAAGCCTGATGGGGATGTTCTCCAACGATCTTTCCATAGATCTGGGTACCGCCAATACCCTGATCTACGTGCGCGATCAGGGTGTCGTGCTCGACGAACCCTCGGTGGTCGCCATCCGGCAGGATCGTGGACCGGGCGGCCCCAAGAGCATTGCCGCGGTCGGCGCGGAAGCCAAGGCCATGCTGGGCCGCACGCCCGGCAACATCACCGCCATCCGGCCGCTGAAGGAAGGCGTGATCGCCGATTTCACCGTCACCGAGAAGATGCTCCAGCACTTCATCCACAAGGTGCACGAAACCCGTTTCTTCCGCCCCAGTCCGCGGGTGCTGATCTGCGTGCCCTGCGGCTCCACCCAGGTGGAACGCCGCGCCATCAAGGAATCGGCCGCGGGCGCGGGCGCGCGCGAGGTGTACCTCATCGAGGAACCCATGGCGGCCGCGATCGGCGCCGGCATGCCGGTGGACGAGGCGCGCGGTTCGATGGTGCTGGACATTGGCGGCGGCACCTCGGAAGTGGCGGTCATCTCCCTGAACGGTATCGTCTATTCGGCCTCGGTGCGCATCGGCGGCGACCGCTTCGATGAAGCCATCGTCAACTACGTGCGCCGCAACTACGGCACCCTGATCGGCGAGGCCACCGCGGAGAAAATCAAGAAGGAAATCGGTTCGGCCTACCCGGGCGCGGAAATGAAGGAGCTGGAGGTCAAGGGCCGCAACCTGGCCCAGGGCGTGCCGCGCAGCTTCACGCTCAACAGCAACGAGATTCTCGAAGCCCTGCAGGAACCGCTCGCCGGCATTGTCGGGGCGGTCAAGACGGCGCTGGAACAGACCCCGCCTGAACTGGGCGCCGATGTCGCCGAGCGCGGCATCGTCATCACCGGTGGCGGCGCCCTGCTGCGCGACCTGGACCACTTGCTGATGGAGGAAACCGGGCTGCCGGTCGTGATTGCCGACGACCCGCTGACCTGCGTGGCGCGCGGCGGCGGACGGGCGCTGGAACTGCTCGACGAACGTGGCGGCGACCTGTTCGCCCTGGAATGAACCCTGAACCGCCCCGTTACCCGCAACACCCGATGGCCTTACGCTGAAGCCGGTCGGCGAGACCGGATGGAGTAGACGCTATCAAGCAGATCTTTACCGCAGCCCCCCCGCTGCTGGCCCGCCTTCTGGCGCTGGTCCTGCTGTCCATCGCGCTGATGACCGTCGACCACCGCCAGCATCACCTCGACAGCATGCGCAGCGCCCTGTCGGTGGTGGTCTACCCGCTGCAACTGCTGGTGGACCTGCCCGGCAACACCTACGACTGGTTCCGCGAATCACTGGCCACGCGCCGCCAGCTGCAGGAGGAGAACTTCAGCCTGCGCAAGCAGCAACTGGTACTGAACACCCAGCTCCAGAAACTGGAAGCCCTGGAAGCCGAAAACCGCCACCTGCGCGCGCTGCTGGATTCTTCCTTCCAGGTGGGTGAGCGTCCGATGCTGATCGCCGCCCTGCTGTCGGTGGACATGGACCCCTACCGCCACCAGATCGAAATCAACAAGGGCAGCCTCGACAAGCTGTTCGAGGGACAGCCCCTGCTCGACAGCCGCGGCGTGATGGGCCAGTTGATCCACGTCGGCCCCTTCACCTCCACGGCCATGCTGATCACCGACCCGGCGCACGCCATCCCGGTACAGATCAACCGCAACGGCCTGCGCACCATTGCCCTCGGTACCGGCAAGCTCGACCGGCTGGAACTGCCCAACATTCCCAACAACGCCGACATCCAGGTGGGCGACCTGCTGGTCAGTTCCGGCCTCGGCGGCCGTTTCCCGCCGGGCTACCCGGTCGCCGACGTGATCGAGGTGGAACAGGATCCGGGGCGCGCCTTTTCGCGGGTGCTGGCGCGGCCGCGCGCGCAACTGGACCGCAGCCGCGAAGTGCTGCTGGTATGGCCGGAGCAGATCGAACATCCGATGGAGCCCGCAACGGGCGCCGGCGGGGAGGAAGCGCCGTGAACCTGGGCAGGCCCCACGGCGGCTTCGTCATCATCAGCAGCTTCGCGGTGGCGATGGTGCTGACCATCGTGCCGTTGCCGGACAGCGTGGCGCGGCTGCGCCCGGACTGGGTGGGCCTGACCCTGATCTTCTGGTGCCTGTTGCTGCCCTACCGGGTGAGCGTGGGCTCGGGCTTCGTCGCCGGCCTGTTGCTGGACGTGCTCACCGGCACCCTGCTCGGCCAGCACGCGCTGGCCCTGAGCCTGGTCGCCTACGTGTGCGTGCGCCTGCACGCTCGCATCCGCGCCTACCCGGCCTGGCAACAGATGCTCACTGTGCTGGTGTTGCTGATGCTGCACCAGCTCGTGGTGCTGTGGGTGGACCGCACCATCGGCCGCCCCGGCCACGGTTTCGCCTACTGGCTGCCGTCCTTCGTCGGCATGTTCCTGTGGCCGCTGGCGTACCGCTGGCTGCTGTCGATACAGCGCGCGTTCTCGGTGCAGTAGGTCATGGCGTCGCGCATCACCATCAAGGACTACCTGTTCGAGAGCCGCCTGTTCATGCAGCGCTCGATCCAGGCGCTGGCTTTTGCCGCGCTGCTGGTGTCGGTGCTGGTCGGGCGGCTGGTCTACCTCCAGGTGCTGGCCCACGAGCACTACATCACCCTGTCGGACGACAACCGCATCAAGATCCTGTCGCTGCCGCCCAACCGCGGCCTCATCTTCGACCGCAACGGGGTGATCCTGGCCGACAACCTGCCGTCCTACCGGCTGGAGATCACCCCCGAGCAGGTCCACGAGGACATGGACGCGGTGGTCGACCGCCTCGCCGGCCTGATCCGCATACGCGACGTCGACCGGCGCCGCTTCGACCGCCTGCGCAAGCGCACCCCGGCCTTCAAGCCGGTGCCGCTGCGCTTCCACCTCAGCGACGAGGAGGTGGCGCGCTTCGCCGTCGACCGCCACCGTTTCCCGGGCGTGGAAATCGTCGCCGGCCTGTCCCGCCACTACCCGCACGGACCGCTCGCCTCGCACGCGCTGGGCTATGTCGGGCGCCTGGACGAGCGCGACCTGCAGCGCGTCGACGCCTCCAACTACAGCGGCACCACGCACATCGGCAAGGTCGGCATCGAACGCACCTACGAGGACCGCCTGCACGGCACGGTCGGCTTCCGGCAGGTCGAGACCAACGCCGAGGGCAGGGTGCTGCGCACCCTCATCCGCACCCCGCCGATTCCCGGCGACAATCTCTACCTGACGCTGGATATCGAGCTGCAGAACGCCGCGGAACAGGCGTTCGGCGACCGCGCCGGCGCGGCCGTCGCCATCGACCCCGACACCGGCGAAGTACTCGCCTTCGTCAGCATGCCGACCTACGACCCCAACCTGTTCGTCAACGGCATCGACACGGCCACCTACTCGGCGCTGCGCGACAACGACCGCCAGCCGCTGTTCAACCGCGCGCTGCGCGGCCAGTACCCGCCCGGTTCCACGCTCAAGCCCTTCGTGGCACTCGGCGGCCTGGAACAGGGCATCACCAGCACCCATGCGCACACCTTCTGCCCCGGCTACTACCAGCTCCCGGGCAAGGACCGCAAGTACCGCGACTGGAAGCGCAGCGGCCACGGCACGGTGGACCTGACCAGCGCCATCGCCCAGTCCTGCGACGTGTACTTCTACGACCTGGCGCTGTCCATGGGCATCGACCGCCTGCACGATTTCCTGTCGCAGTTCGGGTTCGGCGCCCGCACCGGCCTGGACATCAGTGGCGAGCTGCCGGGACTGATGCCCTCGCGCGAATGGAAACGCGCCACCCGCGACCTGCCCTGGTTCCCGGGCGAAACCCTGATCACCGGCATCGGTCAGGGTTTCGTGCTGGCCACGCCGGTGCAACTCGCCAGCGCCACCGCGACGCTGGCGAAGTTCGGCCACCGCGTGAAACCGCATATCGTGGTGTCCACCCAGGCCTATGACGACCCGGACCTGTCGCCGGTGGAAGTGGAAACGGTTATCGACATTCCCATCGAGGACCGCCACAACTGGGAGGCCGTGATCCACGCCATGCGCGAGGTGGTGCACGGCCGCCGCGGCACGGCGCGCCGGATCGGCATCGGCGCCGGCTACGAGATCGCCGGCAAGACAGGCACCGCGCAGGTATTCGGCCTCAAGGAAGAAGAAAAGTACGACGCCGAGAAGCTGGTCAGGAAACTGCACGACCATTCCCTGTTCGTGGCCTTTGCGCCCATCGACAAGCCGCGCATCGCGGTGGCGGTGATCGTCGAGCACGGCGGCAGCGG
Organism: Gammaproteobacteria bacterium; assembly: GCA_015494295.1. Classification (GTDB taxonomy): domain Bacteria; phylum Pseudomonadota; class Gammaproteobacteria; order DSM-19610; family DSM-19610; genus Thiogranum. The sequence continues at coordinate 211,534 of WGBO01000006.1, forward strand.
CAGCGCGGTAGCCGCACCGATTGCGCGAACCATTCTCGACCAGTATCTGTCCAAACCCGCATCATGAGCACCCTCCTCGACAGCGGCCGCGAGGACGCAAGCCGCCGCGACTGGCAACACCTGCTGCACATCGACGCCGTGCTGCTGTTCGGCCTGCTGGCCACCTCGGCGTTCGGCCTGATGGTGCTGTACAGCGCCGGTGGCCAGGAGCAATCCATCCTGGTACGGCAACTGGTGCGCCTGGGCATTGCCTTCGGCGCCATGGCGGTGGTCGCGCAATTGCGGCCGCAGTGGCTGCAACGCTGGACACCCTGGCTGTACGGTCTCGGGATACTGCTGCTGGTGGCGGTGCTGGTGATGGGCGACGTCGGCAAGGGCGCGCAACGCTGGCTGGATTTCGGTTTCGTGCGCTTCCAACCCTCGGAGATGATGAAACTCGCCGTGCCCATGATGGTGGCCTGGTACCTGGCCGACAAGCGCCTGCCGCCCACCGGTTCGCGCCTGCTGGTGGCCGGCGCCCTGATCGTGGTGCCGGTGGTGCTGATCGCGCGCCAGCCCGACCTCGGCACTTCGCTGCTGATCGGCAGTTCCGGTTTCTTCGTGCTGTTCCTCGCCGGCCTGTCCTGGCGGCTGCTCGGCGGCCTGGCACTGCTGGCCGCGGCCGGCGCGCCGATCCTGTGGCATTTCATGCACGACTACCAGCGCCAGCGCGTGATCACCTTCCTCAACCCGGAACAGGACCCGCTCGGCACCGGTTACCACATCATCCAGTCCAAGATCGCCATCGGCTCCGGCGGCCTGTTCGGCAAGGGCTGGCTGAACGGCACCCAGGCGCACCTGGAGTTCCTGCCGGAGCGCAGCACCGATTTCATCTTCGCGGTGCTGGGCGAGGAATTCGGCCTGCTCGGCATCCTTGTCCTGCTGACCCTCTATACCTTCATCATCGTGCGCAGCCTGCATATCGCCACCCAGGCCCAGGACACCTACAGCCGCCTGCTGGCGGGCAGCCTCGCCATGACCTTTTTCATCTATATCATCGTCAACACCGGCATGGTCACCGGCCTGTTGCCGGTGGTGGGCCTGCCGCTGCCGCTGATCAGCTACGGCGGCACGTCCATGGTGACCCTGATGACCGGTTTCGGTATCCTCATGTCCATACACACGCACCGCAAGCTGCTGCCAACCTAGGGAATGCCCGTGTTTTTGAAGAAGCTGCTCTCCGCCACCCTGCTCGCCCTCTGCGGCATCGCCGCGCCGCCACTGTCGGCCGGGGATTTCAGCCACAACACACGCACCCTGGCGTTCATCGACGACATGGTGAAACAGCATGGCTTCGACCGCGGCGAACTCAAGGCCCTGTTCGCCGAGGCGCGCAAGCGCGACGACATCCTCGAGGCCATCGCGCGGCCGGCCGAGAAAACCAAGCCCTGGCACGAGTACCGCAAGATCTTCGTCACACCGCAGCGCGTCGAGGGCGGCGTGGCATTCTGGCGCCAGCACGCCGGGGTACTGGAACGCGCCGCCCGCGAACTCGAGGTGGACCCCGCCATCGTGGTCGCGATCATCGGCGTGGAAACCCGCTACGGCAAGCACACCGGGCGCTACCGGGTGCTCGACGCCCTGTCCACGCTGGCCTTCGCCTACCCGCCGCGCAGCAAGTTCTTCCGTTCGGAACTGGAGCAGTTCCTGATCCTGTCGCGCGAGGAAAACATCGACCTGCGCAAGGCCAGGGGCTCCTACGCGGGCGCCATGGGCTACGGCCAGTTCATCCCTTCCAGCTACCGCAACTATGCCATCGACTTCGACCGCGACGGCCAGCGCGACCTGTGGAGCAATATCGACGACATCATCGGCAGCGTCGCCAACTATTTCCACCGCCATGGCTGGCGGGCCGGCGAGCCGGTGGCCAACCGCGTCACCCGCGGCAAGGTGCCGCCGGAACTGGTATCCGAAAACAGCAAGCCGGACCGCACCGCCGGCGAGCTGGCCGCGCTCGGCATCCATACCACGCCGTCGCTGCCGGCCGAACAGCCGGTGGCGGTGCTGGAGCTGCAACAGCCACACGGCAAGGAACACTGGCTGACCAGCAGGAACTTCTATGTCATCACGCGCTATAACCGCAGCCCCCTGTACGCCATGTCGGTGTACCAGCTCAGCCAGGCGATTCGTCATGCCTACCGGCAAGACCCGTCCTGAACCCCGCCTTCTGATCGGCGGACTGGCCGCCGGTCTGTTGCTGCTCTCGGCCTGCTCCAGCACCGGTGGCGGACGCTACAGCCAGCGCCACGACAGCGCCCCCGACGACAACATCGACGTTTCCATGATCGCCGACGCCACGCCGCGCGTCGAACCCCGCAGCCGCTACGGCAACCCGGCCTCCTACGTGGTGCGCGGCAGGCGCTACCACACCCTGGACAGCAGCGAGGGCTACCGGGAGCGCGGCATCGCCTCCTGGTACGGCACCAAGTTCCACGGCCACCGCACCTCCAGTGGCGAAACCTACGACATGTACAAGATGACCGCGGCTCACAAGACACTGCCGCTGCCGACCTACGCACGTGTCACCAACCTGCGCAACGGCAAGTCGGTGGTGGTCAAGATCAACGACCGCGGCCCCTTCCACGAAAACCGCCTGATAGACCTGTCGTGGGCGGCGGCCAAGCGCCTCGGCATCCTTGGCAAGGGTACCGGGCTGGTGGAGGTGGAAGCGCTGACCCCCGGCAAACAACGCGCGCGTGAAGTGCGCGTGAACACGCCGCCCGCACCGCTCCCGGCTGCCGCCACACCGGCGCCGTCGGCACCCCGGAACGCGGCGGAGCCGGCCCTGTACCTTCAGGTCGGCGCCTTCCTGAGCCGCAGCAACGCCGAACGCCTAAAGCGTCGCCTTTCCGCGACAGCCGCGGGAGCGCAGCTCCACATCAGCGAGGGCATGTCCAACCGGCAACGGGTCTACCGGGTTCGTATCGGACCGCTGGACAGCGTGGAACGCGCCGACGGGCTGGCCCGGACACTGCTGGAACACGGCGTGGAAAGCCCGCGCGTCGTCATCGACTAGCCGTTGAAAAACCCCTGTCAAGCGCACACAATGCGGCACTTGACGTGACCACAGGACATCCCATGACCCACAAACCGCTGTTCCTCTTTCTGCTGACAGTCCTGCTGCTGGCGAGCAATCTGCTGCACGCCGCCGCGCCGGTGCCGCGCCCCCCGTCGGTGGGTGCGAAAGGCTACCTGGTGGAAGACTTTCACAGCGAACAGGTCATCGCCGAGAAGAACGCCGACCAGCGACTGGAACCGGCCAGCATCACCAAGCTGATGAGCGCCTACGTGATCTTCAGCGAAATCCGCAACGGCACCCTGTCTCTGGAGGACAAGGTCCGGATCAGCAAGAAGGCGTGGCGCACCGAAGGCTCGCGCATGTTCGTGGAGGTGAACACCCAGGTCAGTGTCGCCGACCTGATCAAGGGCATGATCATCCAGTCCGGCAACGACGCCACCGTGGCGCTGGCCGAACAGGTTGCCGGCACCGAGGAAGGCTTCGCCTCGCTGATGAATCACTACGCGCAGCAGCTCGGCCTGCGCAACAGCCACTTCGTCAACAGCACCGGCCTCCCCGACAAGGACCACTACACCACCGCGCGCGACATTGCCCGCATTGCGCGCGCGCTGATCCGCGAGTTCCCCGAGTACTACCAGTGGTACTCGCAACGCAGCTTTACCTACAACGGCATCACCCAGTACAACCGCAACAAGCTGCTGTGGCGCGACGAATCGGTCGACGGCCTGAAAACCGGTCACACCGAATCGGCCGGTTACTGCCTGGTCACCTCGGCGGAGCGCAACGGCATGCGTCTTATCAGCGTGGTGCTGGGCACCAGGAGCGAGGAAGCGCGCGCCGACGCCAGCCAGGCATTGCTCAACTACGGTTTCCGCTTCTTTGAAACCCACAAACTCTACGAAGGGGGCGACAAGCTGACCAGCGCCAGGGTGTGGAAGGGCGCGACCGGATCCGTCGATCTGGGGCTCGCGGAAACCCTGTACGTCACCATTCCGCGCGGCGAATACAAGAACCTGGACGCCTCCATGCAACTGCGCGAACAGATCATCGCACCGGTCGCCAAAGGCCAGGTGCTGGGTCGCGTGGTCATACGCCTCGGCGACACGCTGGTCAGGGAAAAGGACCTGATCGCCCTGAACGCGGTGGAGGAAGGCAGTTTCTGGCAACGCATCGTCGACGAAGCGTTGCTGTATTTCGAGTAGGCGCGCGTGAGCATCGTCTACCTTAACGGCGACTTCCTGCCGATCGAGGACGCCTGCGTGTCGGTCACCGACCGCGGTTTCCTGTTCGGCGACGGCGTATACGAAGTCATCCCCGCCTACGGTGGGCGCCTGTTCCGCCTGCCCCACCACCTGCAACGGCTACAGGACAGCCTGGACGGCATTCGGCTCGACAACCCGCTGGACACGGCGGGCTGGACGGTGCTGCTGGAAACCCTGCTGGAACGCAACCGTGACCGTGCCGGGGACAACAACGACCAGTCGCTTTACCTGCAGGTCACACGCGGTACCGCGCGCAGGCGCGACCATGCTTTCCCGGCCGAGGTACGGCACACGGTCTACGCCTGCGCCAATCCCATACCCGCGCCCGACCCCGCCCTGGAGCGCGACGGCGTGGCGGCCATCACCCTCGATGACATCCGCTGGGCCTGGTGCAACATCAAGGCCATCACCCTGTTGCCCAATGTGCTGCTGCGCCAGCAGGCCGGCGAGCGCGGCGCCGCGGAAGCAATCCTGATCCGTGATGGCAAGGCCATCGAAGCCTCGTCGAGCAACATCTTCATCGTCGAGCAGGGCGTCATCGTCACCCCGCCAAAAAGCCCGGTGATGCTGCCCGGCATCACCCGTGACCTGGTGCTGGAACTGGCCGCGCAGCACGGACTCGCCAGCCGTGAAGAAGATATCGGGGAGCAGCGCCTGCACGCGGCGGACGAAGTGTGGATCACCAGCTCGACCCGCGAGATCGTGCCGGTCACGCGTCTCGACAACCGCCCGGTTGGAGACGGACGCCCCGGCCCGGTGTGGCGCGCCATGCTCGGCCACTACCGCGCCTACAAGGCCGCGGTGCGGCGCGGCGACGCCGACTAGTCGCGCCGTGGCTGGAAGGCGCGCAACTGGCGGTCGTGCCAACGCGACAGCAATAACAGCGCCAGCAACGCGCCCAGCAGCGCGAACAGCATGTCCGACTGGGTGTCCCACTCGTAGCCCTGTGTACCGAGGAAAGCCTGGGCAGCCGTCCCGGTCGCCACCGCCACGAACCACTCGATCAGTTCGTAGAAAGCGCTGAAGGCGAGACAGAAGCACACCACCAGGAAATTCAGCCAGGCCCGGCCGTTGACCACGCGCCGGCGCAGCAACAACTCGCGCGCGATCATGGCGGGCACGAAGCCCTGCGCGAAGTGCCCGAGCTTGTCATAGTTGTTGCGCGCAAGGCCGAACCAGTCACGGAAAGTATCGAACAACGGGACTTCGGCATAGGTGTAGTGTCCCCCCACCATGAGAATGATGCTGTGCGCGAGAATCAGCACGTAGACCAGCGGCGTAAGCGGGAATCGTTTGCGGGTCAGCGCCAGCACCAGCACACCGATCAGCGCGGGCGCCACTTCCAGCACCCAGGTGAAACGATCCCTTGGCGCAATCGCCGACCATAGCAACACGGCGAAAAAGATCGCCAGCCAGAGCAGCGCACCGGCGGACAACAGCGGCGTCTCGCGGGAAGCCTTCATGGATGCTCCTGTAATGAACCAGTGACTGCCACGACGGTAGCGGCCGCGCGGCCTGCGATCAAGGCCGGTCAGTCGAACAGGCCCTGCAGGTACCAGCCATGCCCGCCTTCCAGCTCCCGATAGATCCAGTAGCAGGCGCCAGCCGAATCGCGCGCCACGAAGTAGTCCCGGCGCACTTCCTCCCCGTCCCACCAGCCCGACTCGACCCGCTCCCGTCCCGGCTCCAGTTGCAGGGGCCCGTGCAGGCAGGGCCGGCCATCCCGCGTACGCAGGCGGCGCGGCACCGGCAGCAGCCACAGCGGCCGCCCGGCGACCGCCGGCCGGCACGCCGATGCCTCCCCGGCCTCGAGACTGCGCCAGGCATATTCCGGACGGTGCTCCGCCACCACGTCGAGCCCGCGCACGGCTTCGTCTCCGAGACGGGCGCGCAGGCGGTCGAGCAGGTCGGCGCGCGCGTCGCCATCGGCGGGCGTAAACAGGTCCGGCGACGTGGCGGCCATTGCCAGCGGCCGCTCGGCACGCATTTCCAGTTCCAGTACCGGCCCGGGCAGGGACAGGCGCTCCAGCCGCTCGCGCAACAGGCCGGCGATATGTTCCGCGTCCCGGCTCCTGCGCTGCAGGCCGTGCTCCAGCCGCGTGACCGCCCGGTCCCGGTGGTAAAGGCATATTTCGAGTTGCTGCACGGCGGCGTCGCGGCCGCGCAGCCAGCCGCACAGCTCCAGCACCAGCCGCCGCACGGCGAACGACAGGGCCTCCGCCCGCGACACTTCGGCGGGCAACACCAGCCGCCGCCGGAAACGCTCCGGCGCCCGCCAGGGAGGACGCAGGTCGGGACGGCGACCGACAAGGCGGTCGAGATCCTCGACGCAGGCCGGCTCCAGCCGCCGGGCCAGACCGGCGCGCGGCAGGCGCAACAGTTCCGCGAGCCGGTGCACGCCCATGCCTTGCAGGCGGTCGACGAGCGTCTGCTCCCAGTCCAGCACCGACAACGGCAGGGACGCCAGCGCCGCCGGCAGGGACGCCACATCGCCGACGTGCCGTTCCCGCCCGCAGCGCGCCAGGCACAGGGCCGCCAGCGGGGTTGGCGCGCTGGCGAGCCGGGCGACATAGCCCAGCGACCGCAGGCCGTGCCGCGCCCGTTCCAGCAGTCCTGTCAGCCCACCGAACAGATGCAGACTGCCTTCCACTTCCAGCAACAGGGCGTCAGGGGGCGATAAGCTGACGACAGGCGTGAACTGGGTGGCCCAGCCGGCGAGGCTCTCCAGCGCCTGCCGCTCGGCGTCACTGTTGCGCGCCACACTGCGCAGCGACCGGCTCAACGCACGCGCGGCCGCCAGCGGCAGGCCGGGGCAAACGCCCTGCCGCTGTGCCGGCATATTGCAGAACAGGACCCGGCTGTGCCGTCCCGTGCCGCATACCGCCAGGGGCACATCGTCACTGCCACTGTGACGGAAGACATCCAGCGGCAACTGCGGAATGTGCAGGCACAACCAGCGCTCGGCCATGGGCCTGTCGGGAGGGCAGGTGAAGCGGCCCCGTGGGCTGTCCGCCACGGCGCTTGAGAAGGGAAACCACGAGGTCGTCGCCGCGGCGCGCGTGCAGTTGCAGGCGCAGGGCGGCCGGCGACGGACTGCCGGCAACCGACTGTGACCGGAACAGGAACCCCGAGGCGTCGCCGGCCTCGGCGGCCAGTTGCAGGCGCCGCAGGACCGCGCTGTCGTTCACCGTCGGCCACGCCAGCACCGCGCTGCAGGTGCCCGAGCGCAGGCTTTGTTCGACGGCCCACAAGCCGTCCTGGCGGACGCCGGGGTGCACCAGCAGCACCCGCGAAAGGTCGATACCGGCATCCTGCAGGGCGGGCGCGTAAGGTATCCAGGGCGGCGCGACCCAGCAGATCCAGCGGTCCTCGTCCCGGCTGAGTCGCGCCAGCGCCGGCATCAGCAGACGCAGGGTGCCGGTTCCCTCACGCGCGAACAGGATCTCGGTGAGCGCGCCCCGCGGCCAGCCGCCGCCCGGCAGGCGGGCATCCAGCCGTTCAAAACCGCTGGCTACGGCGCGTTGCGTGGCGGGCAGGCGGCCGGCGCGCCAGACGTCCGCGCGTTGCAGGATCTGGTCGAGGCTCATAGCGACTGGTTGCGCAGGATGCCGACGCCGAGGCCCTCGATCTCCAGCGCCTGTTCGCGCAGGTCGACACGAATCGGTTCGAATTCCTCGTTCTCCGGCAACAGGTACACAATGGAGCCGCGCTTGCGGAAACGTTTCACCGTCACCTCGTCGTCCAGCCGCGCCACCACCACCTGCCCGTTCTCGGCCTGGCGGGTACGGTGCACGGCCAGCAGGTCGCCGTCCATGATGCCGATGTCGCGCATGCTCATGCCCTTGACGCGCAGCAGGTAGTGGGCGCGCGGGTGAAACAGGGCGGGATCGACCGGGTAGTAGTCCTCGACATTCTCCTCCGCGAGAATGGGTTCACCGGCGGCAACCCGTCCCACCACCGGCAAGCCGTCTTCCTCCTCGACGTCCTCCAGCAACCGGATGCCGCGCGAGGACCCCGACAGCAGTTCGATATATCCCTTGCGCGCCAGCGCGCGCAGGTGTTCCTCGGCGGCATTGGGGGAGCGGAAACCGAAGGCACGGGCGATCTCCGCCCGCGTCGGCGGGTAGCCCTCGTCGTAGATGCAGTCCCGAATCATCGTCAAAATCTCGGCTTGCCGGGGTGTCAGATCGTCCATCGCTCCACCTGCTGTGTTTTTATCCAGTGAATGTACTGTAAGTATATACAGGTATCGGGAAGATACAAGCCCATCGCTCCGCCGCCCCCCGGAGCCGTCGGGGGAGTACCAAAAACCCCTGATTCCGGAGGAAATAATGGCGCCCACCCTTTCGCCTGGGGGAGCAGGCGGCTATCATTGGGGCTTCCTCAAAACGGTTTCTTGCCCATGTCCGCCAGCAGTTTCTCAATCAGCCGCCACGCCACCCGCGCGGTCGCCATCGGCCCGGTCACGGTCGGCGGCGGGGCGCCGGTAGTGGTCCAGTCGATGACCAATACCGACACCGCCGATGTCGAGGCCACCGTGCGCCAGGTGGCGCAACTCGCCAATGCCGGTTCGGAGCTGGTGCGGCTCACGGTCAACAGCGAGGAAGCGGCAGCCGCAGTGCCCGTCATCCGCGAGCGGCTCGACGCCATGAATCTCGACGTGCCCCTCATCGGCGATTTCCACTTCAACGGGCACAAGCTGTTGTCGCGTTACCCCGAGTGCGCGCAGGCGCTTGGCAAGTACCGCATTAATCCCGGCAACGTCGGGCGCGGCAAGAAACGCGACGAGCAGTTCGCGAGCATGATCGAAACCGCCTGCCGCTACGACAAGCCGGTCCGCATCGGCGTCAACTGGGGCAGCCTCGACCCTGCCCTGGTGGCGCGCCTGATGGACGACAACAGCCGCCTCGACGAACCGCGCGACAGCCGCGAACTCATTCACGAAGCGATGGTGAGCTCGGCGCTGGACAACGCCGCGCGCGCCGAGGAACTGGGCCTGGGCCGCGACCGCATCATCCTGTCGGTCAAGATGAGCGGCGTGCAGGACCTGATAGCGGTCTACCGCACCCTGGCGCGGCGCTGCGACCACGCCCTGCACCTCGGCCTCACCGAGGCAGGCATGGGCGCCAGGGGCATCGTTGCCTCCACCGCCGCTCTGGCGGTGCTGCTGCAGGAAGGCATCGGCGACACCATCCGCATTTCGCTCACCCCCGAACCGGGAGGCAGTCGAAGCGAGGAAGTCCGGGTCGCGCAGGAAATCCTGCAATCCATGGGACTGCGCGCCTTCACGCCCGGCGTGGTCGCCTGCCCCGGCTGCGGGCGCACCTCGAGCGACTATTTCCAGAAGCTGGCGCAGGACATCCAGGCCTACCTGCGCGAACAGATGCCATCATGGCGCAAGCGTTACCCGGGCGTGGAAGACATGACGGTAGCGGTAATGGGCTGCGTGGTGAACGGTCCCGGAGAGAGCAAGCACGCCAACATCGGCATCAGCCTGCCGGGAACCGGCGAGCGTCCGGTGGCGCCGGTCTACGTCGACGGCGAGAAGACCGTCACCCTCAAAGGCGAGCGTATCGCCGAGGAATTCCAGCAACTGGTGGACCGCTACGTGGCGGAACGCTACGGCTGAGGCAACCGCTCACTCGACGAGGCGCGGGGACTGCACAGGCGGCTGCGCGTCCCGCAACGGCGGCACTCGTGCGATACGCTCCTGGTTGTCGAAGATCCGGCACAGGGTTTCCAGGGTTTCACGACTGCGGTCCAGGGTATGGATCTCGCGTTCACCGAATACCAGCCTGCCACGCTGCTCCAGCTCCCTCAGGGCCGAAGCCTCGTTTTCGAAATAGCGGCTGAACAGGATACCCCAGCGCTCTTCCAGGGCTTCGACATTGAAGCGCTCGTTGAGCAACAGCCCCGACATGACCGAGCGCCGCAACACGTCGTCCGATTCCAGTTCGATACCGCGCTCGGTCGGTATCTCGTCCTGTTCGACTCGCTGCCGGTAGTCGGCCGGCCGCACGGCATTCTGGCTGCAGGCATCTTCCAGCACGGACACCGCGCCCGGCCCGACGCCAATGATGTCGAGTCCGTCGATGTCGGTATATCCCAGCGGCGACCAGTACAGGCAGGTGGCGCCGCCCAGCGAGGGTTCGTCGACGCTCACGTACCAGTCCAGCCCCAGGTGACGGTAGCCGAGCCCCGGCAGAAAGGTGTTCCGCAACGCCGCCAGGCGGCTGTCGGGATCGGCGCCCTGGCCGCTACCGATGAACAGGCGCAGACATTCCGGATGGCAATCGGCCGCGAAGCGTTCCAGCCGGTCGGCGAGCGATGCGCTCAACAGGCGCGGCAAATCCAGATCGATGGCGATCGACCGGTAGCCCAGCGCCCGGGCTTCCCCAAGCAGCTCCCCGACACGCGCGAACTCGATGGCCTGGTCCGCTTCCTTGCCCGACAAGAGGGAGAGGTCCATGCCCAGCCGGATCTTGCTGAAACCCAGCACCCGCAGCAATTGCAGGCGCGCGATATCCGGGCTGCTGCGGCCGAAGCACGCGCGCCAGCGCGCAAACGCCGGCGGCGCCATGGAAAAGGCCTCCTGGATGCCGCTGGACAATTCATACAGGGCATCGTTGCTCCAGCCGTGGCTGACAGCGGGCGCGCACACCACGCCTTCCAGCAACCGGTCCCGGTCGAACAGGCTGCCCTGCAAGCGGATTTCCCGGGTAACATAAGATGACCCGTTCAGCGGCCGTACGCCATCGTCCGCGCCGCCTTCCGCCCCGACGCTGTCCTCGACGACCAGCATGAGCGGCGCGGGCACGGGGTCGCCGTTACTGCGCAACACCCAGTCGCGGTAATCCGTCTCGTCATATTCGCCGGTAAAGGAAGAAACGCCCGGGTAAAGGCCGCAACAGGGCTCGAATACCTCGGGAACGCAGGATTCGCCATCCGCTCGTTGTTTTGATAGCCCCATGCGATATACCCGTCCTGGTAACAGGCCGCCATGGTATTACCGTGGCGCGAGCGCCACATTGACTCAGATCAAGGGGAGGGGGGAGTACGACAAAGACTTGTCATATCATAAAGTTGGAGCCGGTGAGAGGAGTCGAACCCCCGACCAACTGATTACAAGTCAGTTGCTCTACCAACTGAGCTACACCGGCAAGGTGAAACTGCCCCGAAACGGGCGGTCATTGTATTCGAGCGGCTGGGCGACCGCAATTCTATTCACAACTGACGCGCTGCGCCTCCAGTGCCGGATCGGACGCCAGTATCTGCCGCCACGCGGCCGCCTCGTCGTCGCGCCCGGGCACGTCCTGGAAATCGATCCAGTACACCTTGCGGGTCCGGTAGCGGGTATCGAGCCGGGCGTCGTAACCCAGTTCGCGGATCGCCCGCCGACGCTGTTCGGCCTTTTGCCGGCTGGAAAAAATTCCCAGTGAAATCCGATTGTTGCGACCCACGAAATAGTCCGTCATACCTGCTTCCTGGAGCCGCGCCACGACCTGCCGCGCCTGTTCACCGGACATCGGACGCAGGTACACCTGGTAGCCTGCCGGCACCTGGGTTTCGCCGTCGCGCAGAATGGTCGGATACGCTTCCGCGGACAGGCGGGCCACCAGCTCGGAAGCCTGTTCTGCGGAAGCCACCGGCCCCAGGGTCCGGCACACCGGGACAATCGCCACGGGCTCAGGCTCGGGGACTGGCGGAACCGCGGGTCCGGCCTCCGGCTGCGGCTCCCCGGAACCCGCCGGCCCGGGCGGTGGCTCCGCTTCAAGCGCCGGCCTGACGGCTTCCGGTTCCTGCCGCTTGCGCTCCGGGAGCAGTACCAGCGGTTCGACACCCTCGGGCAAGGGCGCCAGCCGTGGCGCCCGCGGTTCCGGGGGCGGCTGGGTGCGCTGCCAGGCGAACCAGGCCAGGTTCAGCACCACCAGCAGGTAGACCAGGTATTTCACCCTTCCTGCTCCACTGCCGCCGCGAACACCGCGAGCCCCCTGAGCACCAGCTCGGGCTCGTGCCGGGGGCGTGTGGCGAGCAGGGGCAACAGGCGTTCGGCGTCTCCCCCGGTCAGCAGAATGCGGGTATTCCGTCCCAGTTCACCACACAGATCGGCGCTGACGCGGTCGAGCAGGGATACCGCCGCGTACAGACTGCCGCCCAGCACCGCCGACGCGGTGCTGCTGGCGAGCAGGACGATTTCTCCGTCGACCTCGTCGTCGAGCGTCACTTCGGCCGTGTTGGCGCATACCGAGGACGCCATCAAGGTAACGCCGGGCGCTATCAACCCGCCCAGGTGCCTGCCATCGCCCGCCAGCGCGTCGATGGTAATCGCCGTGCCGCAACTGATGACCACCGCCGGACCGCGTTCCAGGGCGCGCGCCGCGATCAACGCCGCCCAGCGGTCGTTGCCGAGTTGCTCGGGTTTGACGTAAGCGTTGGTCACGCCGCAGCAACTCGCCTCGCTGTGCAGGAATTCGGGCTGTATCTTCCAGCGCCGCTTGACCCAGGTACGCACCGACTTCTCGAATTCCTCGCCGGCCACGTTGGATACGATGACGCGGTCCGGCGTCTCCAGCTCCTTCCAGGCAGGACGCGCAATATCCTTGAACGGCTTTTTGCCACGCGGCAGCGGGGCGCCGGAAATCCACTCGTCCCCGTCCTGCAACGCCCATTTAATACGGGTGTTGCCAATATCGACGAGCAGGTTCATCCTGCCAACCGCACGCTGACTTCGCCGGCATGAAAGGCCCGGGTATGGCCGTTCTGCTCGATGAGCAGGGCGCCGTGGGCGTCGATGCCGCGCGCCACCCCGCTGATGCACTGCTGCCCGCCGGTGTGAAGGTCCACCGGCCGGCCGTGGGTAATATCCAGGCGTCGCCATTCATCGGCAAACGCGGCAAGGCCCTCGCGGGCAAAGGTATCGATAACCTGTACGAGACTTTCCAAAAGTTTTCCTGCCAGTTGATTTCGTTGTTGTTCCAGCCCCTGCATGCGCAGATCCGCCCAGGGCTGGTCGATGTTTGCGCCGGCGATGTCCGGCATGCGCAAGTTGACGCCAATACCGACGACAACATGGTAATTGCCCCCGCTCTCGCCGGAAACGTCCAGCAGGATACCTGCCAGCTTGCGGCCTTGAAAGAAAATATCGTTGGGCCACTTCAGGCCCAGTTCACCAACCCCCATGCCGGCCAGACTGCGGTGAACCGCGATGGCCGCCGCCAGACTCAGCCCTCCCGCCTGCAACACACCCTCGTCGAGCATGCAGGCCAGCGACAGGTAAAGATTGGCGCCCCAGGGCGATACCCAGCGGCGGCCGCGCCGCCCGCGTCCCGCCCGTTGCCATTCGGCCAGGCAGGCACTGAAGCGCCCGTCCTCGTCCGGCGCGCCCTGGCGCTTGAGAAAATCACTGGTGGAATCCACCTCGCCCAGGACATGCAGCGACTCGATGCGGACCCGTTGCGCCGAATCCATTGCGGCGAGAATCCTGTCCGCGTCGAGTCCTTCGAACGGTGTCGACAAGCGATAACCGCGGCCCCGCACCGCATGGACATCGAGGCCGAACCCCGCCAGCTTCCTGATTTGCTTCCAGACCGCCGCCCGACTCACGCCCAGTTCCTGCGCCAGCGCTTCCCCGGAGTGGAAGGCCCCGTCGGAGAGCCGATCGATCAGACGATAACACATTGACATTGCGGGAGTTTAACACAGGCCAGCGTACGCGCGGCACGCGCATTCAATGTTGTCGGACAACCGCCGATAGCGAAAACAGGTGTCACCACAACGCAGCCGATCAATCAAGCCAGCAGGGAACCGGCCATGAACACAGCTCAAAAGGAATCCCGCCAGGATCTCGTCCAGTCGATGGAACTGATACCGTCGTTGCCGCTGTACAAGCGCGCACCACGGGAAGACGAAAACGGTCGCCCGTTGTCGGATTTCATGATGATCATCCCGAAGCTGAGACAACGGCCGGAGCCCTTCATCGCCGAAACGGTGGCGAAAATCGAACAGGTGCTGAACCGTTTCACGCACGCGGTGGTGTTCGCCGACCTGAACCTGAAACTGAATGTTTTGTGGGTGATCGTGCGCCCGGAAACCCGCGTCTGCTGGCGCCTGCCGGCCGCCATCAACAACGCCGTACCGGAAGCCGTCCTGGTCGCCCAGCCCGCGCTCTAGGCAGGCGTGTTCAGCACCGACTCAACCTCCGCGAAAGTGCGCGCAACCGCAATCGTCTCGATCGGCTGACCCAGCTGTTTCTCGATCTGCGAAGCCGAGAGGATTCCGCGAATCGCCGGCGCCCCGCTTCGGGTGTCCCGGTCCAGCACCAGCGCGTGACGGCGCCCGACCCGCTGCAGCAGTTCAACCACATCGGCGACGGTGGCGCGCCTCAGGTCCGCAAGTTCGAGCACGTCCAGCTCCGCCTGCGGCGTCATAATATCGCGCACCACGATCTCTTCGTGCCGCAGACTCAGTTCCTCGCGGAATTTGATCGGCTTTTCCCCCTGGATGTCGGTGGAGGTAATCAGCCCCAGGACCGTTCTGGCGGTATCCACCACCAGCAGCAGCCGGACACCCGCCGATTTCATGCGCTGGAGCGCCCAATCGATGGACACGTCGGGTTCGATAGTGACGGCGACCTGCTGGCGCAGGTCGGTCATCACCGCGGTGGCCGGGGAATCCATCCGCACGCAGTCCGGCAACTCCTGGAAGGGTACAAAATAACCCGCGCCCGCGGGCAGCGGGCGCAGGGGCAGCACTTTCGATTCTGGCATCTTCCGGCCCCCGTCTGGCTATCTCACCTGTCTAACGTATAGACCAGGTTGGCGCATCCTTCAACACGGGGGGTCGATTCTCCGGATTCCGGACAAAAAAATACCCGACCACAGCGTGATCGGGTACTTGGTATTAAAGCCTGGCAGTGTCCTACTTTCACATGGGCAACCCCACACTATCATCGGCGCTGAGCGGTTTCACTTCCGAGTTCGGGATGGGATCGGGTGGTTCACACTCGCTATGGCCGCCAGGCAAACTGGTTGGCTCAATGGGGTCGGGCCCCTATGAACCGAATAAGGAAAGTTGTTAAGAATTGGTATGTTGCGCCTGAACCCAACACCCAGATCGTTTGGGTGTTATATGGTCAAGCCTCACGGGCAATTAGTACTGGTTAGCTTCATGCATTACTGCACTTCCACACCCAGCCTATCAACGTCGTAGTCTTCGACGACCCTTCAGGGGAATCAAGTTCCCGGTGAGACCTCATCTTGGGGGGGGCTTCCCGCTTAGATGCTTTCAGCGGTTATCCCGTCCGTACATAGCTACCCGGCAATGCCACTGGCGTGACAACCGGAACACCAGAGGTACGTCCACTCCGGTCCTCTCGTACTAG
>WGBO01000007.1 GCA_015494295.1 Gammaproteobacteria bacterium
TCAAGCACCCCGAGCAGCGCGCACTCGATCACCCGCGACTCGATGATATGGCCCAGGTCCGGCTCGCCGAGATCGGCGGCGTCGAAATGAACCTCGCCCGGACTGCCGGCGTCCCACACGCGCATGTCGCGGTAGGGCTGGGCCAGCGGCGCAATGGCCGGCCAGGCACCCAGCGTCTCG
This sequence comes from Gammaproteobacteria bacterium, assembly GCA_015494295.1. Taxonomy (GTDB): domain Bacteria; phylum Pseudomonadota; class Gammaproteobacteria; order DSM-19610; family DSM-19610; genus Thiogranum. The sequence continues at coordinate 181 of WGBO01000007.1, forward strand.
AACAGGCGCTGCGAGGCGCGCGAGATGGCGTACACACGCAGGTCGATACTGCCCGGCGGCCAGTCGCAGTCCGGCTGGCGCGGGTCGAGCACCGCCACGCGAAAACCGTCGCGGCCCAATGCCGCCGCCAGCGCCAGCCCCACCAGGCCGGCGCCGCTGATCACCACGTCGTAATCGTTGCCCGCCGCCACCGTCACAACTCCAGGCCGCGCGCCAGACGCGGCAGGCGGCCGGCGCGCCCCATGGTGAGGCGGCCGAAGGCATGCCGCGCCGGCGGGCACAGATCCAGCGCCAGCATGCCGGCATCGCGCAGCGCCACCAGGGGCGCAAGATTCTGGCTGAACAGGCGCACCATGCCGTCGGTAAAGGCCACCACGCGACGCTGGTCGGCGCGCCGCCAGTCGGCATAGCGATTCAGCACGGCGCCGCCACCGATATCGCTGCCGTCGCGCCAGGCGTCGATCACCACCTCCGCCAGTGCCGCCACGTCGCGCAGGCCGAGATTGAAACCCTGCCCTGCAATCGGGTGCAGGGTGTGCACGGCATTGCCGATCAGGGCCAGACGCCCGGCGGTGGATTGCCTGGCGCGCAACAGTTGCAGGGGGTAGGCGTAACGCGACCCGGCGCGCCGGAAACGCCCGAGCCGAAAACCGAAACGCTCCTGCAGCCGCGCCAGGAAGGCCGCGTCGTCGAGTTGCATGAGCTCCTCCACGGCATCGCTGCGCAGCGTCCATACCAGCGCGCAGTGATCGCCGGTGCGCGGCAACAGCGCCATCGGGCCGCTGTCGGTAAAGCGCTCATAGGCGACATTGCGGTGCGGCCGGTCGGGCGTCACGTTGGCGATCACCGCTGTCTGGCCGTAATCCCACTGGCGGGTGGCAATGCCCAGTTGTTCGCGCACCCGGGATTGCACGCCATCGGCGGCCACCATCAGCCGCGCCCGGCACAGCAGCGCCTTGCCCTCGTGGGTGAGGTCCGCGCACACCTGCTCGCCCTCGACGCGGAAATCGCGCAACTCCGCCGGAGCCAGCAGGTGCACCCGCCCGACCCCGGACAGCGCCTCGATCAGCGCATTGCCGAGCACCCGCGCGCTGAGCACGTAGCCCAGCGCAGCCACGCCCTCGTCCTCGCGCGTCAGGCGGGTGAAACCGAAATGGCCACGATCGGAAACATGGATGGTATGGATGGGACAGGCCTCGCCGCTTACCAGCGGCCACAGCCCCATGGCGTCGAGAATGCGCCGCGAGCCGTGCGCCAGCGCCAGGCTGCGCTCGTCGTAGTTGGGCTGCGCGTTGACGCGCAGCGGGTGCGCCTCCACCAGCGCCACCTCGAGGCCGGCACGCCCCAGCGCCAGCGCCAGACTCGCGCCGACCAGGCCGCCCCCGACTATGAGCACGTCGAATTCGCGGGTTTCGTCGTTCATGTCAGGCCATCAGGTTCTCGATGTCTTCGACCTGCTTGGGCGCGGCCTTGCTGAGCACGTCGTGACCGTTGCGCGTAACCAGCACATCGTCCTCGATGCGGATGCCGATATTCCACCACTTGCGCGCCACGCCCTTGCTGCGCGCGGGGATGTACAGCCCGGGCTCCACCGTCAGCACCATACCGGGCTCGAGTTCGCGCCAGGCATCGCCGACCTTGTAATCGCCCACGTCGTGGACATCCATGCCCAGCCAGTGGCCGGTGCGGTGCATGTAGAAACGCCGGTAGGCCTCGTTCTTGATGAGACTGGCGGTCCGGCCCTTGAGCAGCCCCAGCTTCACCAGCCCGCGGGTCAGCACCTTGACCGCCGCGACGTGCGGCGCATTCCAGTGGTTGCCCGGACAGACCTCCTCGATGGCGGCCAGTTGCGCCTCCAGCACCAGTTCGTAGATGGCGCGTTGCGCCTTGCTGAAGCGTCCGTTGACGGGGAAACAGCGGGTGATGTCGGAGGCATAGCAGTCGTGTTCCATGCCCGCATCGATCAACACCACCTCGCCATCATTGAGTGGCGCGTCGTTTTCCGTGTAGTGCAGGATGCAGGCGTTGGCGCCGCCGCCGACGATGGACGGATAGGCGGGCACGCCTCCGGCCTTGCGGAACTCGTACAAGAATTCGGCTTCCAGTTCGTATTCCATCATGCCCGGCCGGCACACCTGCATGGCGCGCTTGTGCGCGCGCGCCGCGATGTTGGCCGCCTGGCGCATGACCTTGATCTCGGCGCGGCTCTTGTACAGGCGCATGTCGTGCACGAAGTGCTCCAGCGACACGAACTCGTCCGGCGCGTGCTTGCCGGCCCGCGACTGGCTGCGGATGCGGTTCACCCAGCCGATCACGCGCTTGTCGAACTCCGGCGCCGCGCCCATGGTATAGAACACCCGGTCGTGCCCTTCCAGCAGTCCGGGCAGGATGTCGTCGATGTCACCGATCGGGAAGGCGTCGTCGGCGCCGTAGCGCTCCACCGCCCCTTCCGGACCCGCGCGGCGGCCGTGCCAGGTCTCCATTTCCGGGTCGCGGTCACGGCAGAACAGCAGGTATTCACCGTGCTTGCGGCCCGGCATGAACACCGCCACCGCGTCCGGTTCGGGGAAACCGGTGAGGTAATAGAAATCGCTGTCGGGCCGGAAGGGGTAGTCCACGTCGCGGTTACGCGGGCGTTCCGGGTTGGTGGGCAGAATGGCGATGCTGTCCGGACCCATCATGCGCATCAACTGCTTGCGGCGGCGGGCAAATTCACTGGCGTCCATGGTGTTCACTGTATCTGTTGCGGCGCGGCGGCCGGTTGCAGTTCGTCGTGGATGAACAGGATGCCGATGCGCAGGTATTCGACGATCTCCTCGAACGCCACGTTGTCGTCCTCGCCAGAACCGTCCAGGTCGAAATCGACCCGGGCGATCTGGCCGATATCGTCGAGCAGTTCGGCCAGCTCATCCGACAGCTTTTCCCGCTCCGGCAGGCCGCCCAGCCCAAGGCCCGACAGGAAGGCATTGCACCAGACGCCGAGCGACTCGGTGCGCTCCGACAAGGGCGCATCGTCGTCCGGGATCAGTAGCTCGAAATCCAGATCCTCGCTGTGCAGGCTCGCCAGGGTCTGCTCATAAACCGATTTCAGGCACTCGAACGCCTTCGCCTGCGCGCTGTCGTGCGGGTTGAAGTCGTCGAACAGCTCAGGCAGCCAGCGTTGCGGGTCGGCAAACCCGGCCGCGCAGATCAGTCCGCACATCAGCCCGTGGGCGTCGGCGGGATCCGCGCCGGGGCTGGCCAGATCCAGCACATCCTGCACGTCATAGTAGTCAAGGCGTTGATTTTCCGGCATTGCCGGATTATTGCACAGCGCCGGGGCCGTGTAGAGTGCGGGATGGTTTGCCGCCTCGCTATTGTCGTGTCAAAATTCAGGTGCAATACGCAGGGACTATTGCAGGGCAGGCGCGACCCGGCAAGACATGCGAAACAACACAAAGCCGCGTCCGCCTGATCAATTCGGACGATTTTGCTTGGGGGATACCTGTCATGCACCAGACACGCCTGTGGCGACGCGTCGCCAGCCTTCTGCTGTTCCTCGTTTCACCGGCCAGCCAGGCCCTGCACTGCCAGACCGGCGACATAAGCGACTCGCCCAACGGCAATTTCGACGACTGCCCGGTGGCATCCGCCATCTTCACCTACAACTGGCAGGGAGTGCTCACCAGCTTCGATGACAGCAACACCCTGCTGGCAACAGACACCAGCGGTCTGCCCGTCACCGTGTCGGGCACCCTGAACTACGATGGCGTGCTTGGCATTGGCGAACTCACCGTCAACAACCCCGACCTGTTCGGGCTGCCGTCCGTCTGGCAACCGGTCACGCTGACCACCCTGGACGGCTTCAATCTCATCCAGGGCACCGCCAGCGTGCTGTGGTCCGGCCAGACACTGTCACTCCCCTTCGTGTGGGACGCCAGCGGCCTGATGGGCGCCAGCCGTAACGCTGGCGGCATACAGCTCGGCGCCGGCGCCGCCTCGCCCTGCTACCAGACGGCCGCCTGCGGCTATGCCTTTCCGGGCATTTCACCATTCAGCGGCCCCGCCTTCCTCGCCACCCTGGATGACCAGCCCGGCAACGAAGACGGCATCTCCGGCGTCATGACCCCGGTAGGACTCGGATTGAATCCAAGCTGGAACCTCGACGTGTACCAGTTGACCGCCGTGCCACTGCCCGCCGCCGTGTGGCTGTTCGGATCCGGCCTGGCGGCCCTGCTCAGCTTCAGTCTGCGCGGCCGGCAGCGCTGAACACCCCGGCCCCGACGCGGGAATTGCGCCGGGGCCGTTTGACCCTGCCGGTGGGCCGCACTATATTGCGCGTATGAGCAGTACAAGCCCGCAATCCGTAACCGAGCAGGAACTCCGCAAGCTGGAAGTCCGGCTCGAGGAACTGGTCGACACCATCAACCGGCTGAAAGAGGAAAACCGCTCGCTGCGCCACCAGCAGGAATCCATGGTCACCGAACGCGCCGGCCTGATCGAAAAGAACGAGCTGGCGCGCACCCGCGTGGAAGCCATGATCAACCGCCTCAAGGCCATGGAGCAGGGGGCATGAGCAAGTCCACGCCCATGCGGGTACAGATCCTGGACAAGGAGTACCTGGTGGCCTGCCCGGACGACGAGCGCGAGGCGCTGTTCGCCTCCGCCGAGTTCCTGAGCGAAAAAATGAAGGAAATCCGCGACACCGGCAAGATCGTCGGCGCCGACCGCATCGCCGTGATGGCGGCCCTGAACATGGCGCACGAACTGCTGGAACACCGCAACCGCAAGGACGACTACCAGTTCGACATCAGCAAGCGCATCCGCGCCTTGCAGGACAAGATCGATATCGCCCTCAACCAGGGCAAGCAACTCGAACTCTGAGGCCGCTTCCCTCCCCCGGCGATTGCGCTATACTGGGTGTCCGCATCTTCTGCGATACGCGTGAGCGGTTAAGATCTCCTTGAGCCTAATAATTGTCCCCGGGGATCGGCTTGCCGGACCAGTGAGCATGTCCGCCACGTGCGGAAAGCCTTAGGTCCGGCACTCGTCCCCACCTGAACCTCTGGTTCAAGGGCAATAGCTGCAACGGTACTCGCGGAAGATGCCTTTTGTTATCCGATGCCATGCCCAATCGTTCCGACCAGCGCAGACAACTGCGCAGCCTGCGCTGCGCCCTCGACCCCGCCGAGCATCAACGCCGCTCGCAGCAACTGTGCCGGGCGCTGGCCCGCCACCCGCTGTTCCGTAACGCCCGCCGCGTCGCCGCCTACCTGGCCGCCGACGGCGAGGTCGACGCCCACCCCCTGATCGAGCGCGCCTGGTCGATGGGCAAGCAGGTCTACCTGCCGGTCCTGCGCAGCGTCGGCCACAACCGGCTGTGGTTCGCGCGCTACGAACCCGACACCCCGCTGGTGAAAAACCGTTTCGGCATCGCGGAACCCGACATCGATCACACGCGCCGCATCGAGGCCTTCGCCCTCGACCTGGTGCTGGCGCCACTGGTAGGCTTCGACCGGCTCGGCAACCGCCTGGGCATGGGCGGCGGTTTCTACGACCGCAGCTTTGCCCACCTGCTGCGCCGCCGCCACTGGCGCAAACCGCGACTGGTCGGGCTGGCTTTCGAACGGCAAGGTGTCGCGCGCCTGCCCGCCCGCGACTGGGACGTGCCCCTGAGCGCCGTGGCCACCGAGCACGGCGTTATCGAATTCCAATAACCGCATTCTGACGGGAGCAGACCATGAACTACTGGCTGATGAAATCCGAACCCGACGTGTTCGGCATAGAACACCTCAAGCAAATGCCCAACAAGACCGACCACTGGGACGGCGTGCGCAACTACCAGGCGCGCAACATGATGCGCGACGAGATGAAAAAGGGCGACCTGGTGTTCTTCTACCACTCCAACTGCAAGGAACCGGGCATCGTCGGCATCATGAAAGTGGTAAAGGAAGGCTACCCCGACCATACCGCCTTCGACCCCGAGGAGAAGTACTACGACCCCGGGAGCGACCCCGACAACCCGCGCTGGTACATGGTGGACGTGAAATATCAGCGCATGCTCAAGCGCCTCATCAGCCTGCAGGAACTGAAAGCATACCCCGAGCTCGCCGACTGCCCGCTGGTGCGCAAGGGCAACCGCCTGTCCATCATGCCGCTCACCAGGCAACAATGGGACTTCATCCTGGAACTCGAAAACCACCCTCCCGAAACCTGACCCCAAAAAGGGGGATGACTCGAGCCCGGCCTTGTCGAAAGTTATCCGAGGAACAGGGTGTAGGCGGGGTTGTCGAGTTCCTCGAACCAGATGTAGCCCAGTTCGTCGAGGAAGGACTGGAAGCGTTTTCGATCCTTTTTCGGCACCTGGATTCCGACCAGCACGCGGCCATAGGCGGCGCCGTGGTTGCGGTAGTGGAACAGGCTGATGTTCCACTTGCGCCCCATGCTGGACAGGAACTTGAGCAGGGCGCCGGGACGTTCCGGGAACTCGAAACGGTACAGCACCTCGTCCTCGATGCCGTGGGCGTGACCGCCGACCATGAAGCGGATATGCGTCTTGGCCATCTCGTTGTCGGTCATGTCCACCACCGGGTAGCCCTCGCCACGCAGGGCTTCGATCAGTTGCAGGCGCTCCTGCTCGCCGCCGCTCAACTGCACACCGGCGAACACCTGGGCCTCGAGGGCGTCGGCGTAGCGGTAGTTGAACTCGGTAATGCCGCGCTTGCCCAGCGCGCGGCAGAACCTGAGAAAGCTGCCCGGCTGTTCTGGAATGGTGACAGCCAGCAGCGCCTCGCGGCGCTCGCCGATCTCCGCGCGCTCGGCCACGTAGCGCAGGCGGTCGAAATTGATGTTGGCGCCACTGTTGACGGCGATCAGGCACTGCCCGCTGATCCCTTCGCGGGCCACGTAGTTCTTCATCGCCGCCACCGCCAGCGCACCGGCGGGTTCGACCATGGCGCGGGTATCGTCGAAGATATCCTTGGTGGCGGCACAGATCTCGTCGGTGCTGACCAGCATCACCTCATCGACGAACTTGCGCGCCAGCCGGTAGGGTTCCTTGCCGGCCTGCCGCACCGCCACGCCATCGGCGAAGATCCCGACCTGATCCAGCACCACCCGGCGCTTGCGGCGCAGCGCCTCGTACATGCAGGGCGCGTCGGCCGGCTCCACGCCGATGACGCGGATGTCGGGGCGCAACGCCTTTATGTAGGCCGCCATGCCGCCGATCAGCCCGCCGCCGCCCACGGGCACAAACACCGCATGGATGGTATCGCGCTGCTGCTGAAGTATCTCCATGGCCACCGTGCCCTGGCCGGCGATCACTTCGGGATCGTCGTAGGGATGGATGAATACCATGCCACGCTCCGCGGCCAGCTTGTGGGCGTGCTCGCAGGCCTCGTCGTAGGTGTCGCCATACAGCAATGGCTTGCCGCCCAGCGCGCGCACCGAGCGCACCTTGATGCCCGGGGTGGTGCGGGGCATCACGATCAGCGCCTTGAGGTTGCGGTGGCGGGCCGCCAGCGCCACGCCCTGGGCGTGGTTGCCGGCCGAGGCGGTAATGATGCCGTTTCCGCAATCGGCCGGGTCGAGGCTGGCGATCTTGTTGTAGGCGCCACGAAGCTTGAAGGAGAACACCGGCTGGAGGTCCTCGCGCTTCAGCCACACGGCGTTGCCGAGCCGCTCGGAGAGGGTCGGCGCGCGCTCCAGGGGCGTTTCACTGGCGACGTCGTAGACCCGGGAATTGAGGATCATTTTCAGATATTTGTCGGGCATGGGTGGATAATAAACGGTTTCGCAGGGTGGGAGTCAATTTGATTGTCCGGTATCATCCGGGCAATCGATTTTCGGGAGCTCAACATGAACCAGGACGAACTCAAGCAGCAGGTGGCCGAGGCGGCCATCGAATACGTGGAAGCCGGCACCGTCATCGGCGTGGGCACCGGCTCGACGGCCAACTATTTCATCGACGCGCTGGCCCGGATCAAGGGCCGCATCGACGGCACGGTGGCCAGCTCCATCGCCAGCGCCGAACGCCTCAAGGGCCACGGCATCCCGGTCCTGGACCTGAACGAGGTTGGCGAGCTGTCGGTGTACATCGACGGCGCCGACGAGGTCAACGACCAGCTCCACCTCATCAAGGGCGGCGGTGGCGCGCTGACCCGCGAAAAAATCGTCGCCGGCGCCAGCCGCAAGTTCGTCTGCATCTGCGACGAGAGCAAGCTGGTGAAGATGCTTGGCGCCTTTCCCCTGCCCATCGAGGTCATTCCCATGGCGCAAAGCTTCGTGGCGCGCGAACTGGTCAAGCACGGTGGCACGCCGGAGCTGCGCCAGGGCTTTACCACCGACAACGGCAACATCATCCTCGACGTGAAGGGCCTGGAGATCATGGAACCCTGTACGCTGGAAACCACGCTGAACAACATCCCCGGCATCGTGACCGTCGGCATCTTCGCCAACCGGCCCGCCGACGTGCTGCTGCTGGGCACGGCCGATGGCGTGGAGACGCGCACCGTCTGAGGCGCGGCGTCCGGCGTAACGCCCCGCTTTCACAGAAGGACCCTACAGGGAGGAGGTCTGGAGATGAAAAAACGCATCGTGATCTGCGCGGACGGCACCTGGAACCGGCCGGAAAAGGACCTGGACAAGGATTTCCCCACCAACGTCCTGAAACTGGCGCGCGCCATCAAGCCGGTGGCGGGCGACGGCACGCCGCAGCAGGTGTTCTATGACTGGGGCATCGGCTCCTACTACGGGCGTGTCAGTGGCGGCATCACCGGCAAGGGCATCAACAAAAACATCATGGACGATTACCGCTATATCGTTCAGAACTACGCGCCCGGCGACGAAATCTTCCTGTTCGGTTTCAGCCGCGGCGCCTACACCGTGCGCGCCCTGAGCGGGCTGATCAACAATGTCGGCATCCTCAAGCGGCCCGACGCGCGCCTCATCGAACAGGCCTTCGAACACTACCGCAACCCGCGCAAGGCCTGGGCGCCGGACGGCGACAAGTCCGTCGCGTTCCGCCGCGAACACGCCCACCCGAAACGCAAGATCACCTTCGTCGGCGTGTGGGACACGGTTGGCGCGCTGGGCATCCCGTTTTCATTCCTCGGCCTGCTGGACCGGGAGGACGAATTCTACGACACCAAGATGGGCCCCATCATCGAGGTGGCGCGCCACGCCATGGCCATCGACGAACTGCGCAGCGACTTCGAACCCACCACCTGGGAGCCTCGCGACGGCGTTGACCTGGCGCAGGTGTGGTTCGCCGGCGTGCACAGCGACGTCGGCGGCAGCTACCCGCCCGACCGCGACGGCGGCCTGGCCGCCGACTACGCGCTGGAGTGGATGACCCGCGAGGCCGGAAAAAGCGGCCTCGCCCTCGAACAACACCTGCGCCGCAACCTCAACCCGCGCCCCACCGCCTCGCTGCACAAGTCGCGCAAGCACATCTACCGTTCCCGCCGCCCCTACTACCGCCCCATCGACCACGGCAAGGGCGAAATCCTCATCCACAAATCCGTCAGGAAACGCTGGGAACTGGACAGCAAATACCGCCCCAGGAACCTGAAAACCTATCTGGAACGCAACCAGGGCCGATGGCCTCGCCTGGTCACCTGAGCCCGTGACCCCGCCCCCTTTTCTGATTAACTTGCCGGAAGCGGCCAGGTGTTGGGGGACGCCGGCCTTTGGCGAGGCGCTGAAAGCTGAAATCGAAACCCTGGACGCCGCGCAACTCCCCTTGCAGGACGGGCTCTCGCACAGCAGTCACGTCAGCGACGAGCCCTTTCGCGCCATGATCATCAAGACGCGCGAAACCGGCAGCGCCGTCGAGATTCACCTGGGAATCTTCTATACCGGCATTATCGCCGGCTGCAACTGCGCCGACGATCCCACGCCCCCGGACCCGCAAACCGAATACTGCGAACTCCTGGTCACCCTCGACACCACCCGTGGCGACGCCACCGTCACCCTGCTGCCCGACTAGCTTTCAACAGGGAACTCAGAGGAGGATGCGTTCGATGCCGCCTTCCCGGGCCTGGTCGATGAAACGTTTTTGCCAGCCGTCGCCGAGGCGTCGATCGGCGAGTTCGGAGACGATATAGCGGGTTTCCAGGCCGGTATCTTCCTGGTAGCGGGACAGCCCCTGCTGACAGGCGGGGCAGGAGGTCAGCAGTTTCACCGAACCGTCGTCCACGCGCGCCTGACCGGTCAGGCCACGCAGGTCGTTCTGCAACTCGGCCTGCTTGCGGAACCGCAACTGGGTGGAGATATCCGGCCGCGACACGGCCAGCGTGCCGGCCTCGCCACAGCAGCGGTCGGCCAGCTTCACTTCCGCGCCCAGCAGGCTGCCGGCCACCTTGAGCGAGTTGTGCGTCTTCATCGGGGTATGACAGGGCTCGTGGTACAGGTACTGGCGGCCCTCCACGCCCTCCAGCGACACCCCCTTCTCCATCAGGTACTCGTGGATGTCGAGCAGCCGGCAGCCCGGGAAGATCTGTTCGAACTGGTACTGCTGCAACTGGTCCATGCAGGTGCCGCAGGACAGGATCACGGTGCGGATATCCATGTAGTTGAGGGTATTGGCCACGCGGTGGAACAGCACCCGGTTGTCGGTACTGATCCGCCTGCCCCTGTCGAGATCGCCGGAGGCGTTCTGCGGATAACCGCAACACAGGTAGCCCGGCGGCAACACCGTCTGCGCGCCAACCTCGTACAGCATCGCCAGCGTCGCCAGCCCCACTTCGCTGAACAGGCGCTCGGAACCGCAGCCGGGAAAATAGAACACGGCGTCCGACTCGTCGTTGACGCGCGCCGGATCGCGCAGGATGGGCACCACGCTGCGATCCTCGATACCCAGCATGGCGCGCGTGGTCTGGGTCGGCAGGCCGCCGGGCATGGGTTTTTTCATGAAGTGCACCACCTGCTCGACCACCCCCGGCTTGCCGGTGGTCGCGGGCGGCAACGCCTTGCGGCCGCGCCCGGTGACAGTGCGCAGCAGTCGCCGCGCCAGCCGCTGCCCCTTGTAGCCCCACTCGATCATGCCCTTGCGCATCAGCTTGACGGTGGTCGGATCGGTGACGTTGAGAAAAGCCATCGCCGCCCAGCTTGCCGGGTTGAAGCGCTTCTTGCCCTGCTCCCGCAGGATACTGCGCATGCGCACCGACACGTCGCCGAAGTCGATATCCACCGGGCAGGGCGACAGGCACTTGTGACAGACCGTGCAATGATCGGCCACGTCGTTCATCTCGTCGAAATGGCGGATGGAGATACCGCGCCGGGTCTGCTCCTCGTACAGGAAAGCCTCGATGACCACACCGGTGGCGAGAATCTTGTTGCGCGGCGAATACAGCAGGTTGGCGCGCGGCACGTGGGTGGTGCACACCGGCTTGCACTTGCCGCAACGCAGACAGTTACGGATATCGTCATTGAGCTCGCCCAGCTCGCTGGCCTCCAGCAGCAGGGCTTCCTGCTGTACCAGACGCAGTGAGGGCGTGTAGGCGTTTTCCAGACCCGAACCCTTCAACAGCTTGCCGCGATTGAACACACCCCGCGGATCGACCGTCTGCTTGTAGCGGCTGAACGCCTCCAGCGTCTCCTCGTCAAGGTACTGGATCTTGGTCAGGCCGATCCCGTGCTCGCCGGAGATCACCCCGCCCAGCCCGGACGCCAGCGCCATCACCCGGTCGACGATGCGCTCCGCCTCGTGCAGCATGGCATAGTCGTTGGAGTTGACCGGGATATTGGTGTGCACGTTGCCGTCGCCGGCGTGCATGTGGGTGGCGACGAACAGGCGGCCGGAACGAATGGCGGCGTGGATAGCGTCCAGCCGCGCGCGCACCGGCTCGAATTCGCGCCCGCTGAAAATATCCTTGAGCGGCCGCTCGATGGTGCGCCGGTAGGAAATACGCAGGTCACGGCGCAACAGCAGGTCGATCAGCCGGTCATCGGGACGCAGGGCTTCCGGCGCCACATCCTCGCACAGCTCGGGGTGCCGCGCCGCCGGCGCGTCGCGCCGCTCCAGAAGCGCTGTCCAGCGCGCGCTCACCGCGTCCAGGTGATCGCAGGCGGCCCGCTGCTTGCCGGCGAGAATGGCGCGGTTTTCCTCGCTGTCCTCGTAATCGTCCTGCTGGCGGAGTTCCGGCAGGGTGCCGCCAAGGTAATCGCGCACGGCGCGGATCATGTCCAGCTTGTTGCGGATCGAATATTCAATGTTGATGCACTCGATCCCTTCGTTGTACTCGGACAGCCTGTCGAGCGGAATCACCACGTCCTCGTTGATCTTGAAGGCGTTGGTGTGGGCGGCAATGGCGGCGGTACGGGCGCGGTCCAGCCAGAACTGGCGGCGCGCCTCCGGGCTGGCGGCGACAAAGCCTTCGCCACCGCGCTGGTTGGCGAGGCGCACCACCGCCGAGGCCGCTTCCGCGACACGCGCCGCGTCGTCGCCGGCAATGTCCATCACCAGCACCATCTTGGGCAATTCGCGGCGCGGCGCCTTGGTGCTGTAACGCACGGCGCGCACATAACGTTCGTCGAGGTGTTCCAGGCCGGACAGCACCACGCCGTCCAGCGCATCCAGATAGTCCTTGGTTTCCACGATAGCCGGCACCGCGCGCGCCAGGTCGGAACCGAAGAATTCCAGGCACACGGTACGAATGTGTTCCGGCATGCGGTGCACCACGAACACCGCCGAAGTGATCAGGCCGTCGCAGCCCTCCTTCTGGATACCGGGCAGGCCGCGCAGGAACTTGTCGGTGACATCCTTGCCCAGGCCCTCCTTGCGCAGGGCCTGGCCGGGCATCTCCAGCACTTCCGGCTCCGCCTTGCGGGTCACGCCGTCCGCCTCGTAACGGTGGATACGGAAACGCACCGTCGCCTGTTCGTGAATCTTGCCCAGGTTATGATCGAGGCGCTCCACCTCCATCCAGTCGCCGTCCGGCGTGACCATGCGCCACGACACCAGGTTGTCGAGCGTGGTGCCCCACAGCACCGCCTTCTTGCCGCCGGCGTTCATGGACACGTTGCCGCCGATGGTCGAGGCATCCTGCGAGGTCGGGTCGACGGCGAACACATAACCGGCCGCCTCGGCGCGCTCCGCCACCCGGCGCGTGACCACGCCCGCCTCCGCGCGCAGCGTCGGCACCGGATGATCCACGCCCTCCAGGGTGCGCATCTCGAGTTCGCCCAGCGCCTCGAGCTTTTCGGTGTTGATGACCGCCGCGTCGCCATGCAGCGGCACCGCGCCGCCCGTGTAGCCGGTGCCGCCGCCGCGGGGAATGATGGTCAGGCCAAGGTCGATACAGGCGCGCACCACCTCGACGACTTCCTGTTCGCTGTCCGGGCTGATCACCACGAACGGCAGTTCCACGCGCCAGTCGGTCGCGTCGGTGGCGTGCGACACGCGCGCCAGCCCGCCGAAGTCGACATTGTCGGCGCGCGTCACCCGCGCAAGGCGCTTGCGAATCCGCGCGCGCAGATCACGGGTACGCGGAAACCAGGCCATGAAAGCACTGACGGCGTCGCGCGCCCGCCCCACCAGGCGCAGGGCATCGGCGTTACCGTTGGCGCGGCCAACGATCTGGTCGAGGCGGTGGTTGAGGGCATGGATGAGCTGCTCGAAACGCTTGCGGTTCTCGAGCAGGTCGTCCTGGATATAGGGATTGCGGGTCACCACCCACAGGTCGCCCAGCACCTCGAACAACATGCGCGCGGAGCGGCCGGTGCGACGCTCCGCGCGCAGCTTTTCGATCACGCCCCACATCTCCTCGCCGAGAAAACGACACACGATCTCCCGATCGGAAAAAGACGTGTAGTTGTAAGGAATTTCGCGAATGCGATGGGGCATGCCGGACCGCGCTGGAGCAGGGAAAACAGGCGCGCATTGTACCATTCCGTCGCCATAAAGGGCGAAAAAGGGGACGGAGGCGATTATTCACGCCACGCTTTTTTACGTGCAATAAAAAACGGGGCCCGAAGGCCCCGTTTCACTTCATCACGAGGGTGTTTCGATTAGAAGTTGTGACGCATGCCCAGGGAGAAGATATCCGTCTCGCCGGTTGCGTCCATGTCCTGCTGCGCGAAGGTCGCATAGACACGGGTGCGGTTGCTGAACTTGTGGTAACCGCCAACACGCCAGGTGCTGTAGCTGGTGTTGAGCTTGCCACCACCGTTCAGGTCCACGTCGTCGCCTTCGGCGTAGTCGACGGAGATCAGGTTGTTGCCCATGGTGAAGGAACCACCGATGTTCCAGATGTCAGCACCGTCGCCAGCGCCGCCATTGATCAGGCCGCCGTCGATTTCGTACATGCCCCAGACAGAGATGTCGCCCATGCTGTACTTGGCGCCGAACTGGGTGGCTTCATCGTCACCACCGGTGTCGGTGGTGATGTAGGACGCGAAGGCATAGATGCCGCCGCCCTTGTAGCTCACGCCCAGGCTGTACGGATCGTCGTTTTCGCCATCAGCTTCGCTGTTGTCGAAAGTGTAGGTACCGAACACGTTGATGCCGCTGAAGTTCGGGGAATCGTAACGCACGGTGTTGGTGGCACGACCCTGACCTTCCTCGCCACGACCCTTGTGCAGGGCGGACTGCAGGCCGATGTTACGGGCCTGGTTGCGGGTGCGGTAGAAGGGGTCCAGCTTGGAAGCCGGCGACTTGTAGGCGGTGGACATCATGCCGAAAGTCAGCTTACCGAAGCCTTCGGATTTCAGACCGATGAACTGGTCACGGGACTTCCAGCCGTCCTTGCCGTCACCTTCGTTGGTGTCGTCTTCCAGCGGGCCAGCGGCGGTACCGGCGTCATCGACGTCAGTCTGGTACTCGACCTTGAAGAAAGCCTTCAGGCCGCCACCCAGATCTTCGGTACCCTTGAAACCGACCGCGGAGCGGTTGGAACCCATGTTGACGTCATCGCTGCCACCATCGACGTCGACGGAATCGATGGAAACATCGAGCTGACCGTACAGCTTGACGTCAGCGTTGGCCAGACCCATACCACCGGCCAGGACCAGACCCATTGCGGTTACAATAAATTTTTTGTTCATGAGAGAACTCCTCTACTCATAGCTATAAGCAACACAAGATTGTCGTTACGAGGCGCTACTTTAGCGCATGAAAAAACGGGAATGCAACAGTTATTTTCAAAAAAACAACATGGGTCACATTTCTGATGTTTTTTAGCAACAAACCGCCGGGGAAACCATCCCCAGGCGGGCGTATACGCTAAAAATAACGGCAAATCAGACAGATTGAAAAAATCGTCCGAACATTGGCGGCGAACGAAACGAATTCTTTAGACTGATGCAAAAAAACAACAAAAAACCCGCCTTGCGGCGGGTTCCCGGTTTTTTATGGCTGGCGGACCAGGATTATTCGCCGCTGCGCGGCTCACCCCTACGGGGCCGGCTGCGCCGTTCAAGTGTGCTTCGCCCACTTGTCGAACCCGAGGTTCTCATCCCAGTCCGCCAAAAACCAGAAACCCGCCTTGCGGCGGGTTCCCGGTTTTTTATGGCTGGCGGACTAGGATTCGAACCTAGATTAGAGGAGTCAGAGTCCTCTGTCCTGCCGTTAGACGATCCGCCAACAAAGGGGCGTACCGCGCCGCAGCGCGATACGGCTTAACGCTTGCTGAACTGCGTGGCGCGGCGGGCCTTGCGCAGGCCGACCTTCTTGCGCTCCACCTCGCGGGCATCGCGGGTCACGAAACCGGCCTTGCGCAGCGGACCGCGCAGTTCGCCGTCGTGCTTCATGATGGCGCGGGTGATGCCGTGACGGATGGCGCCGGCCTGGCCGGTGGTGCCACCGCCCCTGACGGTGCAGTTGATATCGAACTGGTCGTTGAGGTTCACCACCTCCAGCGCCTGGCGCACGATCATGCGCGCGGTCGGGCGGCCGAAGTACTCATCCAGCGGACGCTTGTTGACAATGATCTGGCCACTGCCTTTCTTCATGAAGACCCGAGCCGTGGAACTCTTGCGTCGGCCGGTTGCGTAGTAGGTTTCACTCATGCTTCTCTAATGCCTCGAGACTCTAGATTTCCAGCACTTTCGGCTGTTGCGCGGCGTGCTGATGCTCAGGACCCGCGAAGATTTTCAGTTTACGGTACATGGCGCGGCCCAGCGGATTCTTGGGCAGCATGCCCTTGACCGCCAGTTCCAGCACACGGCCGGGGGCCTTGGCCTGCAGCTTCTCGAAGCTGATGGACTTCATGTTACCGATATAACCGGTGTGGTGGTGATACATCTTGTCGGTCGCCTTGCGGCCGCTGACACGAATCTTGTCCGCGTTGACCACCACGATATAGTCGCCCGTGTCCACGTGCGGCGTATATTCCGGCTTGTGCTTGCCGCGGAGTCGCCGCGCGATCTCGCTGGCGAGACGTCCGAGTGTCTTGTCGGCGGCGTCGACGACATACCAGTCGCGCCGGACTTCATGCGCCTTGGCACTGAAGGTTTTCATTGGAATCTGCTCCGAAAATCCGGTACTGCTTCAAAAGAGCGGGAATAGTACAGAATGCCCCGGACGGATTCAAGCACCTGTGCCCCATGAATTTCAGACAAAAAAAAGCGCAACGGGGGACGTTGCGCTGAAAAAAACCACCAAAGGAGGATTGGAGGAGACTGACCGGGCTTACGGTTGGGGGGGTGGCCCGATCAGCGTGTAAGTATTTTCTAATATACTTCTTTTGCTGTCAACACCCCGTAACAAATTTTTTCCTCAGATTTTGAGGCGGTCGACGGGGCGGCCGTGGACGAGGTGTTCGTCGATGATTTCGTCGATGTCGGACTGATCGAGATAGCTGTACCAGGTACCCTCGGGGTAGACCACCAGCACCGGCCCTTCGGCACAGCGGTCGAGGCAACCGGCGCTGTTGATGCGGACCTTGCCCGGCCCGGCGATACCCAGTTCCTTGCTGCGCTTCTTCGCATGGTCGCGCATGGCCTGGGCGTCGAAGCGCGCGCAGCAGGCCGCGCCGTCCTCGCGTTGATTGGTACAGAAAAAAACATGGTATTTGTAACAGGACATGGGCGAACCATAGCCGATCCGGCAAAAAAAGTGCAATGGCGCTTGTAACCCGCCGCCACTGCCGGTATTCCTATATGGATGGACGAGCTCTCCGCGACAGACCGCTGCGTGAAGTGCGGTCTGTGCCTGCCGCACTGCCCCACCTTCGCATTGACCGGCAACGAAGCCGACTCTCCGCGCGGCCGCATCAGCCTGATGCAGTGGCTGGAGGCGGGTGGCGAGGTATCGCCCGGGCTGCGGAAACACATCGACCGCTGCCTGCAATGCGGCGCCTGCGAGGCGATGTGCCCTTCCCGGGTTCCATTCGGGGAACTGATGGACAGCACCCGCGCACGACTGGCGAAGCAAGGACACGGTGCGCCATTGTCCAGGCTGGCCGCGCGCGCCGGCGCGGCCCTGCGCGGGTCGCCGGCCGCCCTGCGGCTGGCCGGCCCGGTTCTGGACGGCTACCGGCGCAGCGGGCTGGCGTCATTGCTGGCGCGCCTGCCGGGCACGGCGGGACGCGCAAACCGCCTGCTGACACGCCGGGAAAACCGCCCGGCACCGTCGCCGCCCTCCGCCCGCCGTGACAGCGCGCCGGCCGGACGTCTGCACCTGTTTCCCGGCTGCACGGGACGGGCGCTGGACCGCCAGGCGCTGGACGATGCGCAAGTCCTGCTGGGCGCGCTGGGTTACGAGGTCACCGTGCCCCGCAACACGGTCTGTTGCGGGGCCATCGACCAGCACCGCGGCCAGCCCGGGCGCGCGGCGGCGCTGGCGGCCCGCAACCGCGCCGCGCTGGACGACAACGCGCCCGTGGTCAGTATTGCCAGTGGCTGCGCCGCCCGGCTCCGCGACTACGACCGGCTGTCGGGGGATGAAAAACAGCCCTTCGCCCCGCGCGTCCACGAAATCATGGAATTCCTGGCCCGTCACGGTCCGGGAAACCTGCGTTTCCGGGCAGGCGCGCAGCCGGTGGGCGTGCACCTGCCCTGCACCCAGCGCAATGCGCTCGGCGCGGCCCACGTCGTGCGGGAGGTACTGGCATGGATTCCGGGACTGGAAGTGCGCCCCGTCAATCCGGAGGGGGGCTGCTGCGGCGCGGCCGGAACCTATCTGCTGGAACAACCGGAAATTGCCGATTCGCTGGGCGACGCCGTGGCCGCGCGCGCGGCGGGCGCCGGCGCGAACGTCCTGCTCACCACCAACATCGGCTGCGCCCTGCACCTGGCCGCGCGGCTGCGGGCCGCTGGCCAGGACATTATCCTGATGCACCCGGTCAGCCTGCTGCGCCGGATGCTGCTGCCGGAACGCTAGCGGCCGATGGCGCGGTGACCGATGTCGCGCCGGTAGAACATGCCGTCCCAGTGAATCCGCTCCACCGCCTGGTAGGCGCGGCGCTGGGCGTCGGCGACGTCCCCGCCGAGGGCGCATACACAGAGCACGCGTCCGCCGGCGGTCACCACCTTGCCGTCCCGAAGGGCGGTGCCGGCGTGGAACACTTTCACCCCGGCGCCGAAATCGCTGTCCAGACCGTGGATCTCGTCGCCTTTCGGGTAACTGCCAGGATAGCCGGCGGCGGCCAGCACCACGCCGAGGCTGGCGCGCGGATCCCACTCGGCCTCGATGCCGTCCAGCCGCCCGTCCAGCGCCGCTTCGCACAGGTCCACCAGGTCGGACTTCAGCCGCAGCATGATCGGCTGGGTTTCCGGGTCGCCAAAACGGACATTGTATTCGAGCACACGGGGCGTGCCGTCCGGCGCGATCATGATGCCGGCATAGAGAAAACCGGTATAGGGCTTGCCGTCGGCGGCCATACCGCGCACGGTGGGCATGATGACCTCGTCCATGATGCGGCGGTGCATGGCCTCGTCCACCACCGGCGCCGGCGAATAGGCGCCCATGCCGCCGGTATTGGGACCGGTGTCACCCTCGTCGCGCGCCTTGTGATCCTGCGACGTGGCCAGCGGCAGCACCTGCTCGCCGTCCACCATGACAATGAAACTGGCTTCCTCGCCGGTCAGGAACTCCTCGATCACCACCCGGTGGCCGGCCTCGCCAAAGGCGTTGCCGGCAAGCATGTCGCGGCAGGCGGCAATGGCCTCGTCCTCACTCTGCGCCAGAATCACACCCTTGCCGGCCGCCAGCCCGTCCGCCTTGATCACGATGGGCGCGCCCTGGCGGCGGATGTAGGCGATGGCCTCGTCGAGGTCGGTGAAGTTGCCGTAGGCAGCGGTAGGAATGCCGTGCCGCGCCAGAAAGTCCTTGGTGAAAGCCTTGGAACCCTCCAGTTCCGCCGCCGCCGCGCTCGGACCGAAAATGCGCAAACCCGCCGCGCGGAAGCGGTCCACCACGCCCGCCACCAGCGGCGCTTCCGGCCCCACGATGGTGAGATCCACCGCCTCGCGCTGCGCGAAGTCCAGCAGGGCGTCGATATCCTCCGCCCCGATATCGACGTTCCGCAACCCTGGTTCCCGCGCCGTGCCGGCATTGCCGGGCGCCACGAAGACCGTTCCGACGCGTTGCGACTGCGCCGCCTTCCAGGCCAGCGCGTGTTCGCGGCCACCGCCGCCTATCACCAGTATCTTCATCATCGATCAAACCTTTTCCGGGTGATGGGGGGACTGACAGTCAGTGGCGGAAGTGGCGCATGCCGGTGAAGACCATGGCCATGCCGTGTTCGTTGGCGGCGGCGATCACTTCCTCGTCGCGCATCGAGCCGCCGGGCTGGATGACGGCGCGGATGCCGGCTTCGGCGGCCTGGTCGATACCGTCGCGGAACGGGAAAAAGGCGTCCGAGGCCATCACCGAACCCGGTACCGTGAGCCCCGCGTGCTCGGCCTTGATGCCGGCGATGCGGGCGCTGTTGATGCGGCTCATCTGGCCGGCGCCGACGCCAATGGTCATGTTGTCGTTGGCGTACACGATAGCGTTGGATTTCACGAACTTGGCCACCCGCCAGGCAAACAGCAGGTTACGCATCTCGGCCTCGTCGGGCTGACGCTCGGTGACCACCCGGGTTTCACTGAGCAGGGCCAGGTCGGCGTCCTGTACCAGCAGGCCGCCGTTGACGCGCTTGAAATCGAGACGCGGCGCCGGCTCGGCGGGCCATTCACCGCAGGCCAGCACGCGCACGTTCTTCTTTTCCGCCAGCACCGGCAGCGCCGCCTCGTCGATGGACGGCGCAATGATGACCTCGACGAACTGGCGCTCGACTATGGCCCTGGCGGTATCGGCGTCCAGCGCGCGGTTGAAGGCGATGATGCCGCCGAAGGCCGATTCCGGGTCGGTCCTGTAGGCGCGGTCGTAGGCGTCGGTGAGGCTGTCGCCATAGGCCACGCCACAGGGGTTGGCGTGCTTGACGATGACGCAGGCAGGCCCCTCGTCGAACTGCTTGACGCATTCCAGCGCGGCGTCGGTGTCGGCCACATTGTTGTAGGACAGCTCCTTGCCCTGCACCTGCCGGGCGGTGGCGACGCTGGCCTCGGTATCGGCGTGCTCGACGAAGAAAGCCGCGGACTGGTGCGGGTTCTCGCCGTAGCGCATGGTCTGCACCTGGCGGAACTGCAGACTGAGTGTCCGCGGGAAGGCGCGCTTGCCGCCGTCGGCGTCGATGGCGCCCAGGTAGTTGGCGATGGCGCCATCGTAACGCGCGGTATGCTCGAAGGTTTTCACCGCCAGCCGGAAGCGGGTGGCGTCGCTGAGCGCGCCGCCGTTGGCGGCCATTTCCTCCAGCACGCCGGCGTAGTCGGCGGCGTCCACGATCACCGTCACGGCGGCGTGGTTCTTGGCCGCCGCGCGAATCAGGGTGGGGCCGCCGATGTCGATGTTCTCGATGGCGGTGGCCAGGTCACAGTCCGGCCTGGCCACCGTCTGCTCGAAGGGATAGAGGTTCACCACCACCATGTCGATGGGGCCAATGCCGTGCTCGGCCATTACCGCGTCGTCGCTGCCGCGCCGGCCGAGGATACCGCCGTGGATCTTCGGATGCAGGGTCTTTACCCGCCCCGCCATCATCTCGGGGAAACCGGTGTAGTCGGAGACCTCGATGACCGGCACCCCGTTGTCGGCCAGCAGGCTGGCGGTGCCGCCGGTGGAGAGGATCTCGACACCGGCCTGGTGCAATTGCCGTGCGAATTCGACGATGCCGGTCTTGTCCGACACACTGATCAGCGCGCGCTGAATGGCTGCCATAATCGTTTCCTGTTGTTGCCCCCCGGGGGAACCCCCGGGGATGAAGAAGATACCGCCCGGACTGTTACAACAGCCCGTATAACTTCAGTTTCTTGCGCAGGGTGCTGCGGTTGATGCCGAGCACCTCGGCGGCGCGGGTCTGGTTGCCGCGCGTGTGCGCCATGACGCTTTCCAGCATGGCCGGCTCGACCTGGCCGATAACCAGATCGTAGACCCCCTCGGCGTCGTGGCCGTCGAGGTCGCGGAAATAGATTTCCAGCGCGGACTGCACGCAGGCGCGCAACGGCTGCTTGCGGCGCTCCCGGTTCGGCAGGGCCGCGATCTCACCGACCCCGCCCTCGCTGATGACCGCGCTCATGCCGCAATCTCCCGCTGCCCGGCCAGGCGGTCGAAAAACGCATGGGTCAGCCGCAACTGCTCGTCCTGCGACTCGACCCGGTTGATGGTGGCCCGGAACGCGGCGCCGCCGGGCTGCCGCTTGCTGTACCAGGCGATGTGCTTGCGCGCCACGCGCACGCCGGTGTACTCCCCGTAAAACGCATATAGATTATTGAGATGCTCGATCATGACGGTGCGTATTTCCTCCACTCCGGGCGCTCTCAAATGCCGGCCCGTCAGCAAAAAGTGTTCTATTTCACGGAAGATCCACGGACGTCCCTGTGCCGCGCGGCCTATCATTACCGCATCCGCGCCGGTGTACTCCAGTACCTTCTTTGCTTTTTCCGGGCTGTCGATGTCGCCATTGGCGATCACCGGCAGGCCGGTTTCCTGCTTGACCTGGCGGATGGTGTCGTACTCCGCCTCGCCCCGGTAGCCGCAGGCACGGGTGCGGCCGTGCACGGCCAGCGACCGGATTCCCGCCTGTTCCGCGATACGCGCGATGCCCAGCGCGTTGCGGTTGTCGGGATCCCAGCCGGTGCGAATCTTGAGGGTGACCGGCACATCGACGGCGTTCACCACCGCGTCGAGGATACGCGCCACCAGGTCTTCGTGCTTCAGCAACGCGGAACCCGCCATGACGTTGCAGACCTTCTTTGCCGGGCAACCCATGTTGATATCGATGATCTGTGCGCCGCGCTCGACGTTGAAACGCGCCGCCTCCGCCATCATGGCCGGATCGGCGCCGGCGATCTGCACGATGCGCGGCTCCACCTCGCCACTGTGATCCATGCGCCGCAGGGTCTGGCGGCTGCCCCACAGGGCCGAGTTGGCGGTCACCATTTCCGACACCGCCATGCCGGCACCGAGTTTCTTGCACAACTGCCGGAAGGGCCGGTCGGTCACACCGGCCATGGGCGCCAGCACCAGCCGGTTACGCAACTTGTACGGACCAATCTGCATGCGGTGCGCGCGCTCCTCGGTGACGGTTTTTGGCGAAAGGGCCGCCCATCATACGCCCACTGCGCGGCCGGGAAAAGCACTGAAACGCATTTTTTCGGCTGGCCCGAAAATTGCCAGAACCCCTTTATTTAAGCCATTTGCTGCTAAGCGGGGACTTGACAGGAAACCTTTCTGATGCATGCGCGCGGAAAAATATTCCGGCGCTGAAAAGCCTAGAGAAAATCGAACTGGAAGGATACCGCGCGCTCACCGGGATCGACGATTTCCAGCATCAACCGGGTTTCCCCGCCGGGCGGAATGCCTCGTCCGGGAACCGTGCCGGCCAGATATTCGCGCGGCAGGAAACGGCGCATGGCAACCGGGTTGCCGGACACATCCGAGAAGCTAAGCTGGAACACCGGGTAGGGCTGGGGAAAGCCGGCGCGGTTGACGAACGTGACATTGACCAGCAGCGCGCCGGACACGTGCGGGTGGGCGCGGATCTCGCGCTCGACGATTTCCAGGCGCCGGGTATCGCGGCGCAGCGGCAGTTCACAACCCAGCGCCGCGCAGGCCGACTCCAGCGCCGGGCGGAACGTGGCGTTCGCCGCCAGCGTCTCGCGTTCCGACCAGAGGTACTGGCCGACCAGCAACAGGGTGAGCAACAGCGCGGCGGCGATGGCGCCCCAGGAGGTACGCGCCGGCGGCGGCAACTCGTCGAACAGCGGCCCCGGGGACAGCACGGAGGCTTGCTGCCCGGGGGACACGAACTCGGCCGCGACCGGGTTGGCGTAGGTGTCGAAGTCGGCGGCGGGCGCGGCAGCGGCTGGCGACAAGACGCCACCGGCCGGCGGCGGCGTGGCCGCGGTGGCCTGAGCGGGCGTTCCGGCCTCCACCTTCGGCGGCGGCTCGCCGGTCACCCGGTCGCCATCGCCCACCTGGTCCAGGGCGCGCTCCACCAGGTCGTCGATCTCCCGGCCGACCTCGCGCAACTGGCGCTCGGCGTGTTCGCGCGCCTCGCGCGGGTCGTCGTACACCGCGCCCACCGCCTCGAAAACCGCGCCGCAGGCGCCGCAACGCACGCGCCCGCCCGCCGCGCGCAACTGCGCGGCTCCCACAGCATAGACCGTCTTGCAGGCGGGACAGGCGGTATACATGGCGCTAACAGACCACATCGCGGGGGCGGCGGTCAAATCCTTTCCCCATGCAGGCGCACCCAGCCGTCCAGCTCCACCGTTTCGGCGAGGCGGAACCAGGGCGCGTAGGCCTCGCGCACCGCCCGCGCCTGGGCGGCGAGAATGCCTGACAGCACGATATCGCCGCCCGGCTTCACCCGCGCGGCAAGGTCGGCGGCCAGTTCGATCAGGGGATTGGCGAGAATATTGGCCAGCAGCAGGTCGAAACGCCGCGCCGGCAAACGGTCGGGATAGCCGGTGTGCAGGCGCGACTCGACCCGGTTGCGGGTCGCGTTGTCGCGGGTCGACAACAGCGCCTGTTCGTCGATATCCACCGCCCACAATTCGCGCGCGCCCAGCTTGAGCGCCGCCACCGCGAGAATACCCGATCCACTGCCGTAGTCGAGCACCTCGCGGTCGCGCGGCGGGTGCGCGTCCAGCCACTGCAGGCACAAGGAAGTGGTGGCGTGGGTGCCGGTGCCGAACGCCAGCCCAGGATCGAGATCCACGATCACCGGGTCTTCGCCATGCGGCGGCGGCTTGCCGGCCGGGCATACCCACAGCCGCTCGCCGAACTGCATGGGCCTGAACTGGTCCAGCCACACGCGCGCCCAGTCCCGGTCCTCGAGCCGGCTGGCGCGGGTACGGCGCGCCGCATCTGCGCCGAACGACTCGCCCAGGCCCGCAATCAGCGCCTCGGCGTCGGCATCCTCGGGGAACATGGCGGTCAGGCGTGTCGCGGACCACAGCGGGGTGGTGCCGGGGTCGGGCTCGAACAGCGGCTGGTCGGCGGCGTCAGCCAGCGTCACCGACACCGCGCCCTGCCCCTCGAACCAGTCGCTGAGGGTTTCGGCGTCGAGGTCGCCGGCTTCGAGGGTGAGTTGCAGCCAGGGCATGGGGGCTCCGGTTATCCAGGTTTACGGATTGTCGCAAGCGCCGCCCGCGTCATCCAGCACGCGGTGCGCGCCGGGCGAGACTCCCGCCCTACAGGCCGAGTTTCTTCTCCAGGTAGTGGATATCGGTGCCGCCGGCAAGGAAGGCCGCGTCGCTGCAGATATCCATGTGCAAGGGGATGTTGGTCTTGATGCCGTCGATGACGATCTCGGCCAGCGCACCGCGCATGCGCGCCAGCGCCGACTCGCGGCTGTCACCGTGGGCGATCAACTTGGCGATCATGGAGTCGTAGTAGGGCGGCACGTTGTAGCCGTTGTAGATATGGGTGTCGACACGGATACCGGGACCACCCGGCGCGTGGTACTGGGCGATCGGGCCGGGCGAAGGCAGGAAGTTCTCGGGATCCTCGGCATTGATGCGGCACTCCACGGCGTGACCGGTCCAGGTGATGTCCTCCTGGCGGTAACCCAGACCCTCGCCGGCGGCAATGCGCAACTGCTCCTTGACGATATCGACACCGGTCACCATTTCGGTCACCGGGTGCTCGACCTGCACGCGAGTGTTCATTTCGATGAAATAGAACTCGTCGTTCTCGTACAGGAACTCGAAGGTGCCGGCGCCCCGGTACTTGATGCGGCGGCAGGCCTCGGCGCAACGCTCGCCCATTTCCAGACGGCGCTCCAGGCTGATGCCGGGCGCCGGGGCCTCCTCCACCACCTTCTGGTGACGGCGCTGCATCGAGCAATCGCGCTCGCCCAGGTGGATGGCGTTGCCCTCGCCGTCGGCGAGCACCTGGAACTCCACATGGCGCGGTTTTTCCAGGAACTTTTCCATGTACACGGTGCCGTCGCCGAACGCGGCCTGCGCCTCGGTCCGGGTCAGGGCAATGGCGTTGAGCAGGTTGGCCTCGGCGTGCACCACGCGCATGCCGCGTCCGCCGCCGCCGGCCGCCGCCTTGATGATGATGGGGTAACCGATGCTGCGCGCCATCTTGATGTTGGTTTCATCGTCGTCACCCAGCGGCCCGTCGCTGCCGGGCACGCAGGGCACGCCCGCCTCCTTCATGGCGCGGATAGCGGCGACCTTGTCACCCATGGTGCGGATCGTGTCGGCACGCGGGCCAATGAAAATGTAGCCGCTCTTCTCCACCTGCTCGGCAAAATCGGCGTTCTCGGACAGAAAACCGTAACCGGGGTGGATGGCCACCGCGTCGGTAACCTCGGCGGCGGCGATCAGCACCGGAATGTTGAGGTAGCTGTCCACCGACGGCGCCGGCCCGATACACACCGACTCGTCCGCCAGCAGCACGTGCTTGAGGCTGCGGTCGGCCTCGGAATGCACGGCAACAGTCTTGATACCCAGTTCGCGGCAGGCGCGCAGGATTCGCAGGGCAATTTCGCCGCGGTTGGCGATAACGACTTTATCCAGCATGACTTTTCGCCGGTCCGCTTATTCGATCACGAACAGCGGCTGACCGAATTCCACCGGCTCCGCGTTCTCGACCAGGATCGCCTTGATCACGCCGGCCTTGTCGGCCTCGATCTGGTTGAGCATCTTCATGGCCTCGATGATGCAGAGGGTGTCGCCAACCTGCACGCTCTGGCCGACCTCGACGAATGGCGAGGCGCCCGGCGACGAAGCCCGGTAGAAGGTGCCGACCATCGGCGACTTGACGACATGGCCGGACGGCAGGGCCTCGCCCTCACCGGCTTCCGGCGAACTGTCGGCCGCCGGAGCCGGAGCCGCCGCAGGTGCCGCGGGCGCCGCCGCGACCGGGGCCGCCGCAATGGGCGCCGGGACAGGCGCGGCGTTGCTGTAGCGGCTGATGCGCACCGACTCCTCGCCCTCGTGAATCTCGATTTCCGCCACGCCGGATTCTTCCAGCAGTTCGATCAGTTTTTTGACTTTGCGAATGTCCATGCAGCATCGTTCCACAGGTCATGAATTTGCGCGGGAGTATAACTCCACATGCGGGGAAATGTTAGCGAAAATCCGCGAAATCCGCTGAAAGGTCAGCTTTTGTTGTTTTTGTCGCCGAGATACGACAGTGCTGCCCGCAATGCGAGTTCATAGCCAATGGGCCCCAGCCCGCTGATCACGCCGACGGCAATGTCGGAGAAGTAGGATTTTTTGCGGAAATCCTCGCGGGCGTGGACGTTGGACAGATGCACCTCGATGAACGGGATCTTCACCCCCAGCAGGGCGTCACGCAGGGCCACGCTGGTGTGGGTGAAGGCAGCGGGGTTGAAGATGATGAAATCGATGCCTTCGTGGGGCGCGGCATGGATATGGTCGATGAGCTCGGGTTCGGCGTTGGACTGGAAGGTGAGCAGGCTCGCGCCGGCCGCCGTCGCCTGTTCGTTCAGGGAACGGTTGATGTCCTCCAGGGTGGCGAGGCCGTACTTGTCGGGTTCGCGGGATCCGAGGAGGTTGAGGTTGGGGCCGTTGAGGA
>WGBO01000008.1 GCA_015494295.1 Gammaproteobacteria bacterium
GATTGGACAACAGGGCTTCACTCACCGTAATCTCATACTCGGCCATCGTGGTTTCTCCTCTTCGTCAGGTTGATGTCTGCAACACCAATCCTACGAGAGGCGGCCACGATGGCCAATCCGAATTTACAGCACTATAGGGGCACTACCCGGTGACACTGTCGGCAAGGCATGGAACCTTGCCATCTGTCGTAGTTTCCTTACACGCGGGAATTTTAAAGTCTTCGGCAATATGCGCGATAACCATTCAAGAAGTATGTTAATGAAACTGTGACACCCGGTTTGCAGTGGGGAATTGTTACAACTACGCCAAGGAGAGCATCATGAAACGTAATCTTCCTGTTACCGGTAATGAGCAGCATTTCGATGATGCCCAACGAATCGTGTCGGCGACCGATCTGAAAGGGCGTATCACCTATGCCAATAACGATTTTATTTCGATCAGCGGCTTTACGCTCGGGGAACTCGAGGGGAAAAGTCATAATATCGTTCGTCACCCGGATATGCCGCCTGCGGCCTTTGAGGACCTTTGGA
Organism: Gammaproteobacteria bacterium; assembly: GCA_015494295.1. Lineage (GTDB taxonomy): Bacteria > Pseudomonadota > Gammaproteobacteria > DSM-19610 > DSM-19610 > Thiogranum. The sequence goes on from WGBO01000008.1 coordinate 532, forward strand.
GTACCGTCAAGGCGGGCCGGCCATGGATGGGGATCGTCAAGAATCGCTGTAAAAACGGCGATCATTACTGGGTGGACGCCTATGTGACACCCGTGTTCCAGGATGGTCAAGTCGTTGGCTACCAATCTGTTCGGACGCGTCCTGACCGCGCTCGTGTGGACAGGGCCGAAAAACTGTATTCCCGACTGCAGGCTAAAAAGACAGACTGGTTAGGGAAGCTGCGCCTTGGCCTTCGAGGCGGTCTGGTCGCTGTCCAGGTGCTGGTTATGGCAGCGGTGTTTGGTGCAATGCTTTTCTTTGGCGAAACAGCTTCTTCTCAGGTTTTCCTGGTTCTGTCGGCGATCTTCGCTGTGGGCATATCGGCCAGTTTATGGCTGCTTCAGCCCCTGAAAAAGGCTGCTTCGTTTGCACGGGAAGTTTTTTCCAGCGATCTGGCGCGTACGGTTTATACGGGGCGAAACGATGAAATCGGTGACTTGATGTTGGGGTTGCATGCGCTTGAAGCACGCACCAAGACAATATTGGTGAGGGTAGATGACGCCGTGGCGACATTGAGAGAAACCACCAGCATATCGAGTACGGAGGCAAGCGAAACCTCGGAAAATGCCCGCCAGCAACTCGACGAAGTGTCTCAGGTGGCCACGGCTATGACCGAGATGTCGACCACCGTGCAGCAAATTGCGGAGCGAGCGGAGTTGACATCCCGTGATACTGATGAGGCGCGGGATATGTCCAGGAATGGAGCGATGGCTGCTTCCGAAGCGTTGGGGAGCATAGATGAACTGGTCAAACGCGTGAATAATGCTGCAGAAGCCATCGAACAGCTCAATTCAGAGAGCGACGCGATTGGTGACATGGTGAACATGATTCGGGATATTGCTGAACAGACTAACCTGCTTGCATTGAATGCGGCGATCGAAGCTGCTCGTGCAGGAGAACAGGGGCGTGGTTTTGCCGTTGTTGCTGACGAAGTGCGTACATTGGCTAGTCGCACACAGCACTCGACACAACAGATTCAAGGCACTATTGAAAAGGTGCAACAGCGCGCAGCCAAAGCGATGGAGCAGATGTGTGAGGCAAGGGAGCAGGGTTGTGCATCTGTCAAGACGGTGGAGGGTTCTGCTGAAGCGCTGGCCAAGGTGGCAGCATCAGTGGAGGCCATCAACGACATGAATATGGAGGTCGCATCTGCGACGGAGGAGCAGGGTGCGGTTGCGGAGGAGATCAATCGCAACATTGCTCATATCAGTGAAATTGCGGAGCGAACTGTGGAATCCTCGAAGGCTGCCCGCGGGGCATCGCAGGCTATCAGTGAAGCGGCAGATCGGCTGCATACACTTGTCTGGCAGTTTGGCCAGTAGCTTCAGTACGAGTTGCGTGGGAGATGGCCAAATGCCTGCAAGGCATCGCCATTTGCCCAGCAGCTCGCGTAGAGGCACCGTTCGGTAGTTGTCGGCGGAAGTTCTGCACCGCTCCGATTCTCGCGGCGGAACCGAGGGTGCGCATGCAGGCCACAGAACCCGCGCAGCCACTGTCCATTTGCCTCACACGGTGTCCATGACCCCTATCTAATTCGTGATGACGTTTAATCTGCAGGTCGGTTTTGAGTTACGCAGCGATTTCTTTTCGAGGCCGCCACCAGCCACAGCATGCCACTGCCGAACAACCAGAGCGCGCCAGGCAGCGGTACCACGGTGAAGCTGGCAGTGACGTTGAGTGCCCCAGTGTTGTCATTGAAGTAACCCGGAAGGCCCTGGTAACTGTCGTGAAAGCCCAGGAAAAGCCGGGTCGCGTTTGTTGGGACACGGAATGTCTGGAGGATGCCTGAACCACTGCCAGTCAGCCCATCACCGATGAAGAAACTCTGTCGCAGCCCCGGTGCAAGTGAGGTGAAGCCGGTATCGGTAATCGCCAGCCGGACTGGCGCCGGATCCGCAGGTTCGCTGGAGTCCAGGAAAACGCCGGCCAGGAATCTTCCCCGTGGCACGTAAAGGCCGGCAATGCCCTGGTAACTGATGGAGGGTCCCAGGCCCGTGGTTATGGCGATGCCGTCAGCGTCATTGGGCGGGCAACAGGGGCCATAGTCCACCAGGCCGTCGACATTGTCGAAGACTACTGAGGTGGCGCCTGCCGGGATATTTATCACCATGGGTAATGTGCCTGCGCCGCCTGGTAGCGAGGCGAGGGCGGTGTGACCCGCACCCCAGATATTGATCGCCGCATCAACGCTGGTCGAAACAGAAACCGCGGCAGCCTGCGTTGGGGGAGCCAGTATCGCGAGACATAGCACGACTGAGTAAGCGAACCTGGAAAACATGACGTCTCCTCCGCACGTCTTTTATGAGTTTATAGCATGACAATCTGCTGTTTTGAATTGCCGGCGGAAGAGAGCAGTGCTGCCCGTTCGCCCGGCCGTTTTTCGGCAAAAAAATTCATCTGTCCCCTTTTCGGGGCGGGGCTGGGGCGGCATAATGATGGGCGCGGGGCAGGGAGTGGCCCGCGCGAAATCCTGTTTTGCAATCGCGTCACAAGGAAGAAAGCTTTATGGACACCGAGATCCGTATTCTGCTGGTCGATCATCAGTCGCTGGTGCGGCATGGTATTCAGCGCCTTCTGGAGGATGACCCGCAGTTCCATGTTGTTGGCGAGGCCGCCACGGGCGACGAAGCGGTCGAGCTGGCCCGCAACGTCAAGCCCGACGTGGTGCTGATGGACGTCCAGGCGCCAGGCATTGGCGGTATGGAGGCGACGCGCCGCATCCGCCGGGTAAGTCCTGAATCGGCGGTGGTGGTGATCACGGTCGAGGTCAGCGACCCGTTCCCGACCCAGTTGCTGGAGGCGGGGGCCTCGGGCTACCTGACCAAGCATTGCGATATCTCCGAGATCAGTGACGCGATCCGCGCGGTGGCCCGTGGCGAGCGCTACATCAGCGCCGATATCGCCCGCGAGATGGCCTTGTCGATGTTGCCCGGCAAGGAGCAGTCGCCGTTCGACCGTTTGTCCCAGCGCGAGATGCAGGTCATGCTGATGGTGACCCAGGGGCAGAGTGTCCACGCTATCTCCGATCGTCTGAGCCTGAGCCCCAAGACGGTCAGCACCTACCGCTACCGCCTCTACGACAAGCTGGGAGTGGAAAACGACGTGGAACTGACCCATATGGCGATCCGACACGGCATCGTGAACGCCGTCCCCTCCGCCTGACGGCACGAATTTGTAAGAAATTGTCGCATTTTTGTTAAGTCCCCCCGTTTCCTGTCGTTAAACACCAACAGGTGCATGAAGCAGGTTACGGTTTTATGGCGATTTCGGGCCCGTTCGCGCGGGCTGAAGACAACCCCGTCGATGTGCTGCTGGTCGATTCCCATCGGCTGGTGCGGCAGAGTATCCAGCGCCTGTTGTCGGATTCCGGGCATTTCGTGGTGATGGGCGAGGCGGCCACCTGCGACGAGGTTATCCGGCTGGCCCGCAAGCGCCAGCCGCAGGTGATCGTGCTCAACCTGCCGGGGGCCAATGTCGACGTGCTCGACGGCGCCCGCAAGCTGGGACGCCAGTTCCCGGATATCCGCATCGTGGTGCTCGCCGACGAGGCCGACATCATCATTCAGGAGCGCTTGCTGCAGGCGGGCGTGGCGGGCTGTGTCAGCAGCAACTGTTCGCTGGATGAGCTGCTGGAGGCGATCGACACGGTGCTGGCGGGGGAGCGCTACCTGAGCGACGTGCTGGCGCAGAAACTGGCGGAACGCCGCCTGCCGGGACACGCGGCATCGGTCTTCGACCAGCTTACCCACCGCGAGATGCAGATCCTGCTGCTGGTGGTCGAAGGCAAGAACACCCGCACCATTGCCCGGGAGCTGTGCCTGACCCAGAAGACGGTCAACGGCTACCGCCATCGCCTGCTGGAAAAGCTCAAAGTCGACACCGAGGTGGCGCTGACCCATCTGGCCATCCGCGAAGGCCTGATCCGGATCCCCGGACCGCACGGAATTTCCGAAAAAACCTGAAACAGTTCCGGGCTTTGGCGCATTTCGATGGTAGTATTCTGCCATGCGCGAAGCCAATCGAACTTCGGGACGGGAAAAGTCATGAACGAGCCGACACGTATCCGCGCGCCGGAGCTGCCGGACAATCTGGAATGGTTCAACACAGATCAGCCGCTGACGCTGGCCAGCCAGCGCGGCAAGGTGGTGTTGCTCGATTTCTGGACCTACTGCTGTATCAACTGCATGCACGTGCTGCCGGATCTCCGCTACCTGGAGGACAAGTATCCGGACACGCTCACGGTTATCGGTATCCACTCGCCCAAGTTCGAGAACGAGCGGGTCGCCGGGCAGGTGCAGAAGGCGATCAACCGCCATGGCATCCGTCACCCGGTGGCCAACGATCCGCGTTTTCAGTTGTGGCGGGCCTACGGCATCAAGGCCTGGCCCTCGATCATCTTCATCGACCCGGAAGGTTACGTGGTCGGTATCCTCCGTGGCGAGGGACGCCGCCAGCAGCTCGACGACCTGGTGCGGAAACATATCGAAATGGCCGCGGAGAAGGGCGTGCTGTCGCCCTCGCCGATGCCTTCGTCGCCGCGCCCTGAGCCGGAGGGCGTGCTGCGCTTTCCCGGCAAGATCCTCGCCACCCGTAATATGCTTTATATCGCCGACAGCGGCCATCACCGTGTACTCGAAACCTACCACGACGGCAGGGTGCGGCGGGTGTTCGGTAGCGGCACCGCCGGCCTGCTGGACGGCAACGAGACGGCGGCCATGTTCAACAACCCGCAGGGCATGACGCTGGTCGGCGACTTCCTGTACGTAGCCGACACCGACAACCATGCCATCCGGCGCATCCACCTGAAGTCGGGCGATGTGATGACGCTGGCCGGCGACGGCAGCCAGGGGCGTTACGTGGCCGACAGTTTCCGCGAACCGCTGGAGGCCAGCCTCAATTCGCCCTGGGATCTGACCTATCACGAGAGCAACCTGTATATTGCCATGGCCGGGCAGCACCAGCTCTGGCGCATGAATCTCAATCACCTCGGCATCGAACGTTGCGCCGGTTCCGGGCGTGAGGATATCGTCGATGGTGCCGCCCACGGCGCCTGTTTCGCCCAGCCGTCGGGGATCACCAACCTGGACGGCACCCTGTATATCGCCGACGCCGAGACTTCCGCGATCCGTACCTACAACATCAATGCGGAGACGGTCGACACCCTGGTGGGCAAGGGGCTGTTCGATTTTGGCGACCGCGACGGGGTGGGTACGGAGGCGCGCCTGCAGCACCCGCTGGGCGTGGCCGTGGACCGCGAGCGCAACGCCCTGTGGGTGGCCGACACCTTCAATTCGAAGATCAAGCGTATCGACCTGCAGACCCGCGAGGTCAGCAAGTTCAAGTTCGGCGTGCAGCTCGACGAGCCGGGCGGTCTGTACCTGTTTCGTGACAAGCTGTTCATCGCCAACACCAATGCCCACCAGATCGTGTTGCTCGACCTGTCGTCGCGCATGGCGCAGGTGGTGAATGTGCGAGAAGATGACTGAATCGGTATTCGATGCGGAGTGCCGCCGCTGCACGCGCCTCAGTGATTTTCTCGACGAGGTGTCGGGCCGGCACCCGGACTACCACGCGCGGCCGGTGCCGGCCTTCGGCGATCCGGACGCGGATTTGCTGGTGGTCGGTCTGGCGCCCGGCATGCACGGCGCCAACCGCACCGGGCGGCCGTTTACCGGTGACCATGCCGGCATCCTGCTGTACCGCACCCTGTACGAATGCGGTTTCAGCAACCAGCCGGAATCACTGAGCGCCGACGACCCGCTGGTGTTGCGCAACTGCCGGATCACCAATGCGGTGAAATGCCTGCCCCCGCAGAACAAGCCCACCACCTCGGAGATCCGGGAGTGCAACGCCTTCCTGCGCGCCGAGCTGGCTGGCCTGCGCGAAGGCGCGGTGGTGCTGGCGCTGGGCAAGATCGCACACGATGCGGTGTTGCGCAGCCTTGGCGTGCCCTTGTCGAAGTACCGTTTCGCCCACGCCGCCGAACACGCGGCGGGACCGTTCACCTTGCTGGACTCCTATCATTGCAGCCGCTACAACACGCAGACCCGGCGCCTCACCGACGACATGTTCCGCGATGTGTTCCGGCGCGCGCGGGAGTTGCTCGGGGACTGAAACACACGGTTCGCGCCATGAGCGGAAACGAGATGGACACACCCTTCGACAGCGAGGATTTTCTCCGCACGCTGACCTCACGGCCGGGCGTCTACCGCATGTTCGACGGCGACGGACAGGTGTTGTACGTGGGCAAGGCGCGCAACCTGAAAAAACGCGTGTCGAGCTATTTCAGGCGCAGCGGCCTGGCGCCCAAGACCCGCGCGCTGATGAAGCAGATGGCGCGTGTCGAGGTCACGGTTACCGCCACCGAGGCCGAAGCCCTGTTGCTGGAGAACAACCTCATCAAGTTGCACCATCCACGCTACAACATCCTGTTGCGCGACGACAAGAGTTATCCGTATATCTACCTCAGTACTGACCGCGAATACCCGCGGCTCAGCTTCCACCGTGGCGCGCGCAAGGGCAAGGGCCGCTATTTCGGACCCTACCCGAGTTCCGGTGCGGTGCGCGAAAGCCTGCATTTGTTGCAGAAGATGTTCCGGGTTCGGCAGTGCGAGGACAGCTTTTTCGCCAACCGCAGCCGGCCCTGCCTGCAGTACCAGATCAAGCGTTGCACCGCGCCTTGTGTGGGCCTGGTGTCGCCCGAGGACTATGCCCGCGATGTGCATCACACGGTGTTGTTCCTTGAGGGCAAGAGCACGGCGCTGAACGCGGAGCTGGTGGAGCGCATGGAGCAGGCGGCGGCGCGCCTCGATTACGAACAGGCGGCCGTGTACCGCGATCAGATCGCCAGTCTCAGCCGCGTCCAGGAACGCCAGTATGTCAGTGGCGAATCGGGCGACATGGATATCGTGGCGGCGGCGGTGTCCGGTGGCCTGGCCTGCGTGCAGGTGTTTTTCATCCGCCACGGCGTCAACCTGGGCAACAAGGTGTTCTTTCCGCGCATTCCGCAACACAGCACCGAGGCCGAGGTGCTGTCGGCGTTCGTTGCCCAGTATTACCTGGAGCACCCGGTGCCGGGACGTATCCTGCTCAGTCACGCCTTGCCGGACGCCGACCTGATCGCCGCGGCGCTGGCCCGCAAGGCGGAACGCAAGGTGACGTTGTCGGCGCGGGTGCGCGGCGAGCGCGCGCGCTGGCTGGGCATGGCGGTGGAAAACGCACGCCAGGCGCTGGCCGCGCGGCTCGGCAGTCAGGCCGGCATGCAGCGCCGCCTGCACCTGCTGCAACAGGCGCTGGAGCTCGACGAGCCCCCCAACCGGATCGAGTGTTTCGACATCAGCCACAGCCAGGGGGAGGGCACGGTCGCCTCCTGCGTGGTATTCGACCGCGAAGGTCCGCGCAAGTCCGACTACCGCCGCTTCAACATCAGCGATATCACCCCCGGCGATGATTACGCGGCCATGGAGCAGGCGCTGTTGCGCCGCTACACACGCCTGAAAAAGGAAGACGCCGCGTTACCGGAACTGTTGCTGATCGACGGAGGAAAGGGCCAGCTTTCCTCGGCGCGCAAGGTCATGGAGGAACTCCAGATCAGCGAGATCCTGCTCGTCGGGGTATCCAAGGGACCGGCGCGCAAGGCCGGCATGGAGATTCTGCACATCCCCTCGCAGGGCCGGGAACTGGATCTGCCGCCAGACTCGCCGGCCTTGCACCTGATCCAGCAGATTCGCGACGAGGCGCACCGTTTCGCCATCACCGGCCACCGGCAGCGCCGCGCGCGCGCCCGCAACGTGTCCCCGCTGGAGGGTATCCCCGGCGTCGGGCCGCGGCGCCGCCAGCAACTCCTGAAGCACTTTGGTGGCATCCAGGAGGTGGCGCGCGCCGGGGTGGAGGATCTGGGCAAGGTGGCCGGCATCAGCCGTGACCTGGCGCAGAAAATCTACGATACTTTCCACGGATAGGACACAATAACGCATGCTCTGGACGCTGCCCAACATACTGACGCTGTTTCGTATCGCACTGATTCCGGTGCTGGTGCTGGTGTATTACCTGCCGTTCCCCTGGGTGAACGTCGCTGTCACTGCGCTGTTCGGGCTGGCGGCGGTCACCGACTGGTTCGACGGCTACTTCGCCCGCCGCCTCAAGCTGGTTTCGCCGTTTGGCGCCTTTCTGGACCCGGTCGCCGACAAGCTGATCGTGGCCGTGGTGCTGGTGCTGCTGGTGCAGAGCAACCCGGCCTGGTGGTTCGTGGTACCGGCGGCGGTCATCATCGGGCGTGAAATCGCCGTCTCGGCGCTGCGCGAGTGGATGGCGGAGATCGGCGAGCGCGCCCAGGTGGCGGTGTCGGTAATCGGCAAGATCAAGACCACGGCGCAGATGATTGCCCTGTTGCTATTGCTCTACCACGACCCGATCGGCGCGCTGCCGACCCGGGAACTGGGTATCACTTTCCTCTATCTGGCGGCGGCGCTGACGCTTTGGTCCATGGTCATCTACCTGAAAGCGGCCTGGCCCACGCTGTCGGGGCGGGGAAATCCTGAATGACACCCGGGAGTTGACACCGGCCGCCACATCCATACAATATGCGCCTTCACTCGACGCGGGAATAGCTCAGTTGGTAGAGCACAACCTTGCCAAGGTTGGGGTCGCGAGTTCGAATCTCGTTTCCCGCTCCAAATTTTTCGTGTGTCCGTGACCGCCAGACCTCGGGAAACCCCGGGGTTTTTTCAGTACGGGCACGCCACACACTCAATGGCTGAGTGGCAGAGTGGTTATGCAGCGGCCTGCAAAGCCGTGGACCTCGGTTCGACTCCGGGCTCAGCCTCCATATCCTTCCCTTTTGGTCTTCCCGCACTGCTTCTGTACAATTCCTGCGGGTCTGCCCGGGTGGCGAAACTGGTAGACGCAAGGGACTTAAAATCCCTCGGTGGCAACACCGTGCCGGTTCGATTCCGGCCCCGGGCACCACAATCATTCCGTCGACTCCCCTGTCGACCCCATCGGTTCTTCCCGCGATATACCTTGTCGCTGTAAATCCCCGTCTTCTGTTTGTGGGTGGCGTTTTCCATGACTCGACAGCCGGGTGTGCGCCAACGCTTGGCGAAAATACCAATGCTGCCTATGTCCGGTCGAAATTATTTACATGCGTTTGCGGGATTTCAGGAGTAGTAACCTCTTGCGAAAAAGCTTAAAATTCCCTGCCGAACACGTTGAAAAGCAGTTCGGTACGGATTTTTATCCGCATTTTGGCTGCCGCGCGATGTCGGTATAATTTACATCAAGGTTGCCGGATGGCGGCGTTGTTGGTCTAACCTGTTGATTGGTGGCCGTATTTTGTTTTTTGATTGGCTGCCTTGGTATTACCGGAGCATGTTCGTATGGCGGAGGCGGACAGTCGCTCAAGTGAGCAGGGCATGAACCGCTAACAGCGGGGTGCATCGGCAACCGGCATGAAGAACACCAGGTGTCGCAGTGATGGTGCTGCGAGTAACAAAGCCGGAAAACAGTGGCGCACAGAATAACAGCGCACCAGGACTCCAAAGGGCACAGAGATGGCTACGGCGAGATTCTTCCGACATTCGACGCACTTTTTCCAGCATTACATCCCGACTGAATTCATCATTCTTGGCGTGATCGAGTTTATCGCGCTTTTTTCCGCGTTTTACCTCGCGGTGGAAGTGCGTTTTTCCGGTGGTCGCTGGCCGGCGGACTTTGGTGCTGTCTATCCCAAGGCGCTCGTCTATACAGTCATCATGCAATTGTCGCTGATTGCGCTCGCCGCCTACCAGCGGCACTCGAAACAGGCTGTGGAATACCTTGCGTTGCGCGTGGCGGGAAGCCTGGTGCTGGGACTGGTGCCGCTGGGGCTGGTGTACTACCTGTTCCCGCAGTTTGTCTTCGGGCGCGGTGGCGTGGCGCTGGCGGTGCTGTTCAGTTTCCTGCTGATCATGATCATCAGGGTGTTCTTTCGCCGCATCGAGGACGACCGCGACCTGCGTGTGAAGGTTCTGGTGCTGGGCGCCGGCGAGACCGCCGACCTGGTGCGTGATGCGCGGGAGGCCGGCGAGCTGGACGGGCTCAATATCATCGGTTTTGTGCCCATGCCCGGGGACAAGGCAAGCCGGGACGACAGCGACATCATCACCTTCGATGAGCCGCTCATCGAGTTCGTCGAAAAGAAGAAGATCGACGAGATCGTGCTGGCCGCGGACGACCGCCGTAAGGGGCTGCCGATACAGGGGCTGCTGGATTGCAAGATGAGCGGGGTCGAGGTGCTCGATCTGCTGACCTTTTTTGAACGCGAAACCGGAAAAATCCGTCTGGACATCCTTAACCCGAGCTGGCTATACCTGTCGGACGGTTTCCGGCGCAGCACCTTTGGCCGCCTGGGCAAGCGGCTGTTCGATCTTGCGATCTGCGTGGCCATGCTGCCGGTTGCACTGCCGCTGATGGGGCTGATTACCATCGCCAGCCTGATCGAGAGCCGTTTTCGTGAACCGGTTTTGTATCGGCAGGTGCGTATCAGCGAGAACGGCCGTCCGTTCACCATCTACAAGTTCCGCAGCATGTGCGCGGATGCGGAGAAGAACGGGGCACAGTGGGCGGAGAAAAACGATCCACGAATTACCCGGGTCGGCAAGATTCTGCGCAAGAGCCGCTTCGACGAGCTTCCCCAGCTTTTCAACGTCCTCAAGGGCGATATGAGTTTCGTGGGGCCGCGTCCGGAACGACCGGAATTCGTGGAGAAACTCGCCGCTGCCATCCCCTACTATAATGAGCGTCATCGGGTGAAGCCGGGGCTGACCGGCTGGGCCCAGATTCGCTACGAGTATGGCGCTTCGGAAGAGGACGGACGCGAGAAGCTGCAATATGACCTGTATTATGTGAAAAACTACAGCATCATGATCGACCTGTTGATCCTGTTGCAGACCGCCGAGGTCGTTCTGCTGGGCAAGGGAGCGCACTAGCGGCTTTAGTTACGGTGTCCCGGGTCGAGAACTGTTGGGTCAGGATGTGTTTTTTCGGTAGTACCTGTTGTTTCAGATAGACTGGAGTGTGCGATGAAGCTGCTTGGAAAGTTGATGATCTGGATCGTTGCGGCCGGAATGCTGGCGGCCTGCTCCGGTCGCTACGTGTCGATGGACGATGCCATGCCGGAAGGCGATCAGCCTTCTTATGTGATTGGCCCGGGGGATACCCTGTCCATCTTCGTATGGGGTAACCCGGACCTTTCCGCAACGGTGCCGGTGCGTCCCGATGGCCGGTTCACGGTACCCCTGGTGGAAGACCTCGTGGCAAGTGGCCGCTCGCCCACCGAGCTTGCCCGGGAGCTGGAAGCGCGTCTGTCCAAGTACGTCAAGAACCCGGTGGTATCGGTCGTGGTTACCGGCTTCGTTGGTCGTTACAGCGAGCAGATCCGTGTGGTTGGCGAAGCGGCCGAGCCCAAGATGCTGCCATTCCGTGAGAACATGACACTGCTTGACGTGATGATCGAGGTCGGCGGTCTCACCGAGTTCGCGGCCGGAAACCGCGCCAGCATCGTGCGTACGGTCGGAGGGGAGCAGAAGCAGTTCCGGGTCTACCTCGACGATCTGATCAAGGATGGAGATATCACCAAGAATGTGAAACTCTACCCGGGCGATGTTCTGATTATTCCGGAAGCCTGGTTCTAGTGGGCGGGATGTTATAGATGGTCGATCTGCTTGAAAGGCTCTGGACGATTCTCTGCGGTATATGGAAGTACCGCTGGTATTCGCTGTTGACCGCGTGGCTGATTGCCGCTGCAGGCTGGTATGTCGTGCATCAGATGCCGAATGTATACAAGGCCAAGGCGCGTGTTTATGTCGATACCGATTCGGTATTACGTCCCTTGATGCGCGGTCTGACCATAGATACCGATGTCAGTCAGCGTTTGAGGCTCATGTCCAGAACCCTGTTGACCCGCCCCAAGCTGGAACAGTTGGCCACCATGGCGGGGCTGGTCGAAGCCGATGGCCCGCCGGGACGTGTCGAGTCAGTCGTCAACAGTCTCAGGAGCAGCATAAAGCTGGTGGGCGAGAAACGCCAACCAAATTTCTACACTATAGTCTATGAGAACCACAACCCTGTGGTGGCGCAGAAAGTAGTCAGCTCGCTGATCGACATCCTGGAAGAGACAACGCGCGGCGAAGACCGCCAGGATGCCAGCAGTGCGCAGGCTTTTCTGCAGCAACAGGTCGCCGAGTATGAGCGCAGGCTGCGAGAAACCGAAGATAAATTGAAGGAGTTCAAGCAGCGCAATGTTGAAGTCATGTTCAATATGGGCGACGGCTATTTTCAGAGGTTGTGGGCGCAGAAAAACGAGTTGGAACAGGCGCGCCTGCAACTGAAGGAGGCGATCAAGCGTCGGGACGAGTTAAGGCGTCAGGTTATGGGAGAAGAGCCTGTTTTCGGCTTTGGCGCGGGCGGCGGTTATCAGTACGCGGGCCAGGACCCCTACGATGCCAAGATAGCGGAATTGCAGGAGAAGCAATCGGAGTTGTTGTTGAAGTATACCGACAGACATCCTGATGTCATGAGTATTCAGCAAACAATCGATAGCCTGCGCGCCAAGCAGGCCGCCCATGAGGATGCATCGCCACATATACCGGTTACACAGCCCGTTGAGGTGAATCCCATATACCAGCAGCTGAAAGTCGCCCTGGGTGAAGCGGAGGCAGACGTGGTTTCCCTGAGGGTGCGGGTCAAGGAGTTCGAGGACCGGGTGGCCAAGCTGCGTGCCATGGTCGATTCCGTACCGGAAGTCGAGGCGGAGTTGGTGCGTCTCAACCGGAACTACGAGAATGACAAGCGCCAGTACGATGAGCTGAGGTCCCGTCTCGAAACGGCGAAGATGTCAGAGGAAGTTGAACAATCCGGTGACGGGGTTCGCATTGAACTGATCGAGCCTCCTGTCGTGCCCAAGTCGCCCTCGGGACCGGATCGTGTCCTGCTGAACAGTGTGGTTCTTGTTGGTGGACTGGGTTCCGGTATTGCTATAGCACTGCTTCTGGCGCAACTGTTCCCCGCGATTTATGACCAGAAAACCCTGAGGCAGATCACAGGGCTTCCGGTATTCGCGGAGATTTCGCGGGTATTGACCCGCGAGCAGAGAGTCCGTGGCAATCTTCAGCTGGGCGCTTTCATGTCGTCGCTTTTTCTGCTGTTTGCGGCCTACGGGGTGGTTCTGCTTTATGAGACCAGGAATGTGGATGCCGGGGTTGTACTGGCAAGTACTATGGTGACGGGGTTATGACAAGTATAGAAAAAGCGCTTGGCCAATTAAAAGACGGTGAGGGCAAGGATGCCTTGTTCAACCCGGAAGGCGAAGCCGGCGACGCACAGGGCGGGACTGCAAAGCGGAAAACTCGCAAGCCGGTTTACAAGCTGAATCTTCGCGATCTCGAACACGCCGGCATTATCGTGCCGGGTTCGATACGAACCGGCGCGTTTGAGGAGTACCGGATTCTTAAACGTCCGGTGCTGATGAACGCATTTGGTGGCGGAGCGGCACCCGTGGAAAATGGCAACCTCGTGATGGTAACCAGCGCATCCCCCGGCGAAGGGAAGACATTCACTGCCCTGAACCTGGCGATGAGTATGGCGATCGAGCTGGACACCACAGTGTTGTTGATGGACGCTGATGTTATTCGTCGAACGCTGACGCAGATGTTTAACCTTGGCAACGAACCGGGCCTTATCGATGTTCTGGTTGACAGGGACAAGGATCTGTCGGACGTGATAATCCCGACCGACATAGACAAGCTTCGCCTTCTCCCGGCTGGCAGGACGCATCCCAATTCCACGGAGTTGCTTTCGAGCAGTCAGATGAGAAAGCTTGCCCACGATCTGGCCAAGCGCTACCCGGACCGCGTTGTTCTGTTCGACGCGCCACCGTTGCTTGCGACGACCGAAGGCCGGGCTCTGGCTGACCTGGCTGGGCAGGTTCTGGTGGTGGTTGAGGCGGGCCGGACGACTCAAGCTGCAGTAACGGAGGCTGTGGCCACGCTGGACAAGAACAAGGCGATTGGCATGGTGCTAAACAAGAGCAGTCATATGTTCAAGAGGGATTACTATTATGGCGCCTATTGACGCGACTTCGACCAGAGAAGGATTATCTAAACGTCCCGGAAAATATGCCCTGCTGGGAGTGGGGGCCGGATTATTGTTTGTTGGTAGTTGTCCGGTTTTTGCGGCTGGCTGGGAAATTGCCTCGAATGTGAGTCTTTCGGAGATTTACCTGGCCAATGACGGACAGGCGCTCGCGGACCAGGCCGACACTGATTACGTGACCGAGCTTGCGCCCTCTATTGCGGTACGAAGGGAGGGACGGCGTGCAAAGTTTAACGCACTGTATCGAATGCAAAACCTTTGGTACTCGAAGACGGATCATTTCGACAATACTTACCACCAGTATTCCGCAACGCTCGCCAGCGAGCTGGTTCGGGAGGTTTTGTTCGTCGACCTGGGAGCGACGCGAACGCAGCGAATCATCGACCCGAACAATGTTGTTACTTTCGACAACCTTACAACGACATCCAACCGCACAGACGTGGACACATTGTCGTTCCGGCCTTCGTACCGACATCAGTTCGGGAGTTTCGCCACGGCCGAAATCGGTGGAAGCTTCGACCAGGTACGGTACTCCGATTCGAATATTGCCGATTCGGATAACGTGGGTTACTACGCGTCGCTGGCAAGCGATGACGATGCGCGCAGGGTGCGTTGGGTGGGAAGTTTCAGGCGACTCGAGTTCCTGCAAAAGGATAATGCGGACGATGAGTATTACCAGTCGATATTGCTGGACGCCGGCTACCAGATCGACAAGCGGCTGACACTTATCGGCGGTGTCGGCTATGAAAGCAGTAACATCAGGCAATCAGCAGTCGGCGAATCCGGTGGAAACTGGAAGGTCGGTGCGAAGTGGGAGCCTACGCCGCGCACGTCGATTACCGGAACCGTGGGCGAGCGTTTTTTCGGGCGCTCGGCGTTTTTCCAGTTGCAGCATCAACAAAAGAAGACGCAATACCAGCTGAGTTACATAGAAAATATCACTCATGTTTCCCAGCTTGCGTTGGGCACGAACGTTTTTGATCCCGGTGCGGGCGCTCAGGATGATTCCGCGATTGTCGATTCAGGCGACCCGAAGCCGACGGAGGTCATCAACACGCCGTCAATCACGACCGGTCTGTTCCTGTCGAAACGATGGAGCGCAAGTTATCTTAAGCGGACTCACCGTTCCAGGCTCAATGTGCGGGGTTTCTATGAAGACCGGGAGCTTGCTGTGGGGGATGATTCGGAGCAGGTATACGGCGCAGGGGCATCCTGGGCCTGGGCTGTTGGAAATCTTACGACTTCGACGATTTCGGGTGACTGGCAAAGGCAACAGCTTGTTGCCAGCGGCAAGGAAGACGACGATATCTGGAGTGCCAGATTCGACGTATCGCACAAGTTCGGGCGCAGGATCGTCGGTACCGTCAGCGCCAGGAAGGTCAAGCGAGATTCCCCGTCGACACTTCTCAACTATGAGCAGGATCAGGTTTCGGCAACCCTTGTTCTGGGATTGTAGGAAGACGGTTTCGTCGCGCGTTTATTCGTGATATTACGCGCTGCCACGCCGGCTGCATTGCGGGCGCCTCCGAATAACAATATCAACTGGCATATGTATGGAAACCTCAAACAGAACAGCTGCTGAAATCGGTACGGTCGATATTCTGTGTATTGTCGGGGCTCGGCCGAACTTCATGAAAATCGCACCTGTCATTTCTGCGCTTCGAGCGGTATCTCCTTCCATCGACGTCGCGCTGGTTCATACTGGCCAGCACTACGACAAGGAGATGAACGATACATTCTTTCAGGAGCTCGGGATTCCCAGACCCGATATCGCGCTGGGCGTCGGCTCCGGAAGCCATACGGAACAGACCGCCAGAATCATGTTGAGCTTCGAGCCGGTACTTGCTTCAACTTCTCCCCTGGCCGTGCTTGTTGTCGGCGACGTGAATTCGACGATTGCATGTTCCCTGGTCGCAGCAAAGGAGAATGTCCCCGTTATTCATGTTGAAGCGGGATTGCGTAGTTTTGATCGACGGATGCCCGAGGAAATCAACCGTATTCTTACCGATCGTTTGTCTACCCTGCTTTTTACAACCGAGAAAACGGCCTGTGAACAGCTTAAGCGGGAGGGCGTGGCCGACGAGGGAATACATTTCGTCGGCAATGTAATGATCGATACACTTTACGCTCAGCTTGAACGGGCAGTGCCGCCTCCCGAGACTTTACGCCGTTATCAACGTCCATCCTCGGCTGTCGAAGACAAGGATTACGCGTTACTCACCTTGCACAGGCCATCCAATGTCGATGATGTCGCCGTACTTGAACCCCTGCTTGGTGCGGTTGTCGATATAAGCAGTCGTTTACCGGTAATATTTCCTGTGCACCCCCGGACCGCGCATGCGCTCGACCGGAATGGATGGCGGGCCAGGCTGGAGGAAGCCGGTGACGTGGTTTTGTTACCCCCGCTTGGATACCTTGAGATGCTCGGCATGATGCGGTCCGCCAGGCTGGTACTGACCGATTCAGGTGGTTTGCAGGAAGAGACAACGGCGTTGGGTGTGCCGTGCGTTACCTTGAGGGAAAATACTGAGCGGCCCATCACTGTCGAACAGGGAACCAACATGATTGTTGGCTCCAATCCGGACAGAATTATTGCCGCCGTGGAAGACATACTGGACACGGGCGGTAAAGCAGGCAGGACTCCCGAGCTTTGGGACGGGCAGGCTGCGCAACGTCTGGCTGCTGTTGTTTCCGACTGGTTGTTGACGCAGCCGGAATATTGTTCGCGCCATGGACTCGAGAAGAGTTGAGTCATCGATATGACTGCGCCGATGAACGCAATTGTCAATGCCATGTCGGTAGATGTGGAGGATTACTTTCAGGTATCCGCCTTTGAGCGTCATATATCCCGTGGTGACTGGGAACAGCTCGAATGCCGGGTCCAGGAGAACACCCACCATATTCTGGATATCTTTGCCGAGTTCGGTGTGAAAGCGACATTTTTCACGCTGGGCTGGATTGCCGAGCGTTACCCGGAGATCGTTCGAAGGATCGTTGCGGAGGGCCATGAGCTGGCCAGCCACGGTTACGAGCATATCAGGGTATACCAACAGACGCCGCAGGAATTCCGCGCCGATGTGATCAGAACTCGATGTATACTCGAAGATATTGGCGGGGTTTCAGTTCGAGGTTACCGCGCAGCAAGTTATTCGATTGGACGTGACAACTTGTGGGCGCTCGACATCCTCCAGGAAACCGGCCATGAATACAGTTCCAGTATTTATCCTATCCATCACGATTTGTATGGCATGCCGGAAGCCGATCGGTTTGCCCATCACCTGAACGGCCTGGATATACTTGAAATCCCCGTGACCACAGTATGCATTCGGGGCACCAAGCTTCCGTGCGGCGGTGGCGGGTATTTCCGTTTGTTGCCGTATGTGGTTTCCCGTTGGGCGCTGAAACGCGTAAACCGGGTGGATCGGCAGCCCTGCAACTTTTATTTTCATCCCTGGGAAATTGACCCTGATCAACCGCGTCAGTCCGGACTCGACGTCAGGACCCGCGTTCGGCACTACCTGAATCTCGGTCGTGTGGAACCCCGTCTCAGGCATCTGTTGCGGGATTTCAAATGGAGCACGATGGAGGATGTTTACCTTTCCGGGGGCAGTGCAAATCATGAATGATTCAGTGCGAATAGAAACTCTGGACGATTCTGCAACGGAGGATTGGGATAGCTATGTAAGGCGCGATCCGGATGCCACGTTTTTTCATCTTTCGGGCTGGCGCACGATTATCGAGCGCGGCATGGGGCACAGGGCCCACTATCTCTATGCCGTGAACGCTGAAGAACGCGTGGTGGGAGTGTTCCCGCTGGGCCAGATAAAAAGCATGGTGTTCGGAAATGCGCTTATTTCCGTCCCGTTCTGTGTGCGCGGCGGGGTTTGCGCGGAAACGCCGGCCGCGCACGACGCCCTGGTGGCCGCAGGTATGGAGCTGGCACGGGATTTGGGCGTCGACTATCTCGAAGTTCGTGGCGGAAAGGCATTGGGCGAGGACTGGAAGACAAAACATCTGTACGTCAACTTCAGTCGGCCTATCGAGGAGGACGAGGAGAGCAACATGCTTGCGATCCCGCGTAAACAGCGGGCCATGGTCCGGAAAGGGATCAAGTCGGGGCTTGAGGCAAGGATAGACGAGGGCATCGACCGCCTGTTCGAGGCGTATTCACAAAGTGTTCATAATCTTGGTACCCCCGTATTTCCGAAACGCTATTTTCGTATGCTCAAGGAATGCTTTGGTGACGACTGTGAAATTTTGACCGTATTGCACTCCGGTGAAGTGGTTGCGAGTGTAATGAGTTTCTACTTCCGCGATCAGGTCCTGCCCTACTACGGTGGTGGAACGCTCAAGGCGCGCGCGCTGAAGGGCAACGATTTCATGTACTGGGAACTCATGCGGCATAGCGCATCGAAGGGCAGCAGGATCTTTGATTTTGGTCGTAGCAAGCAGGGTACAGGGTCCTATAGTTTCAAGAAAAACTGGGGATTTGAGCCGGAGCCGCTCGATTACCAGTATTACCTGGTAAAGGCGAAATCAATGCCGGACGTCAGCCCGAATAACCCGAAGTACCGTATGTTTGTCAATGCATGGAAAAAACTCCCGCTTCCTGTGACCAGAATTGTCGGGCCCTGGATAGCGAAGAATCTTGGCTGACGTGAAAAAGATCCTGTATCTCGTTCACCGGATCCCATATCCCCCGAACAAGGGTGACAAGATTCGTTCGTACCATTTTCTGAAATATCTCGCAGAACATCATGAGGTTTACCTGGGGGCATTTGTCGACGATCCCGGGGATTTTGCACACGCCAATGCGCTTTCCGACCTTGCGAGCAGCGTATTTCTCTGCCCCCTGAATCGGAGAACCGCGCGTATCCGAAGTGCCAGGGGGCTTGTTTCCCGGGAAGCGTTGAGCGTGCCGTATTACCGCGATAAACGTATGCAGCTATGGGTTGACGAGATTCTGGAACAGCAGGATATTCATGCCGTCGTCTGCTTCTCATCGGTTATGTGCCAATACGTACTGGGTGAGCAGTACCGGAACCTGATTCGCATATCGGATTTTGTGGATATCGATTCAGATAAGTGGAGACAGTACGCGAGCAGTATGGGTTTCCCGTTAAATTACGTTTACCGGAGAGAGGCCCGACGACTTTTCGATTTCGAGCGTCATGTTGCCACGGTGTTTGATCGCAGCCTGTTCGTGTCCGCGCAGGAAGCAAATCTTTTCCGGGAGTATGCTCCCGAGTGTTCCGACAGAATTTCACATTTCAATAATGGCGTCGACACCGAATATTTCACTCCCGGGAAAGGCGGGGAAACACCGTATGCCGCAGGCGATGCAAATATCGTGTTTACCGGCGCGATGGATTACTGGGCGAACATCGATGCCGTTTGCTGGTTTGCGAACGAGATCTTACCGCTTATCAGGAAACGGGTGAATAAGGCGACATTCCATATCGTCGGAATCAACCCGGCCGAACGGGTGAAGCTTCTGGAGCGTCTGGATGGTGTCAAGGTTGTTGGCGCGGTTGCCGACATGCGTCCGTATCTTGCGCACGCGGACCTGGTGGTCGCGCCACTCCGTATTGCACGAGGTATACAAAACAAGGTGCTGGAAGCCATGGCGATGGCCAGACCGGTCGTTTTGACGCCGGCGGCCATGGAGGGCATAGAACATACACCTCTCCTGGCCTCTGTTTGCTCGGACAGGGCCGACCGCTTTGCCTCTCATTGTATCGATGTCCTCGAATCCGACGAAAAGCGCGAGCCACTTCGTTCGGCCAGGGATTTTGTTATTACGCACTACAACTGGGACAGGAATCTGTCGTGCATTGATGAAATGCTCGCCGGGCCGGCGTCGGGGCACAATGTATGAACAGTAGGGCCCCGTTGGTGGCGCATGTCATTCACCGGCTCCAGGTGGGTGGTCTGGAAAACGGGCTGGTGAACCTGATCAATAACACGCCCCCGGGGCGATACCGGCATATGATTGTCTGTATGACGGATTACACCGATTTCCGAAAGCGACTGCGTAGCGATGTCCCGTGTTACGCTCTGTACAAAAGGGAGGGTCAGGATTTCCGCGTTTACTGGAGGTTGTGGAAGTTGCTGCGCACCCACAAGCCGGACATTCTTCACACCAGAAACATCGGAACACTTGAATGCGTGGTTCCGGCGAGTCTCGCGGGCGTGGCACACCGGGTTCACGGTGAACACGGCCGGGATATGAGTGACATCGACGGTGGCAATAAACGATACCGGCTGATGCGCCGTGCGCTGAACCCCTGGGTGGGGCGATTCATAGCCTTGTCCAGGGATCTGGAGCACTGGTTGATTGATGCGGTCGGAATTCCCCGTGACAAGATTGTTCAGCTTTACAATGGCGTGGATACCCGCAGATTTCATCCCCCTGGCGCCAGTGGATGCCCGCGGCCGGATGATTTCTTTGACGGAAGCGAGGATCGGGTGTTTATCGGCACGGTGGGTCGGATGCAGGGAGAGAAGGATCCGTTGAACCTTGTCCGGGCCTTCATAAATCTGGTGCGGCGGTCGGGTGCCTGCGCGAAGCGACTGCGCCTGGTTATGGTTGGTGATGGGCCCTTGCGTACGAAGGCGCAGCGCGAGCTCGACGATGCTGGTATGGGGTCAATAGCCTGGCTGCCCGGCGATCGAAGCGATGTGCCCGACATTCTGAGGGCTCTGGATATATTCGTGCTTCCGTCGCTCGGTGAAGGGATCTCCAATACTATTCTGGAGGCCATGGCGAGCGGTTTGCCCGTGGTTGCGACGGCCGTTGGAGGGAATCCCGAACTGGTATCCAGTGGGGCTACCGGCAGTATTGTTCCCCCTGGAAATCCGGAAGCGCTTTCGAGTGCCATCGGGAAGTATGTCGACGACCAGTCCTTGCGCCTTGCGCATGGTCTTGCCGGCAGGGAGCGTGTCGAATCGACATTCAGTCTGGAAACAATGGTCGAACGCTACCTGGCGGTATACGACCGGGAACTTGGGCGGCAGGGCGAGATACGATAGTGGAAAAGGTGAGATAGAATGTGTGGAATTGTCGGTATATTCGATATCAACGAGCGCAGAGAGATCGATCGTGAGTTGCTGTCGAAGATGAATGAAACACAGTTCCATCGCGGGCCTGATGCAGGCGGACTGCATACCGAGCCGGGCGTGGGTCTCGGTCACCGCCGCCTGTCCATTATTGACCTTTCAAGCGGCAAACAGCCATTGTTCAATGAAGATAACACCGTCGCCGTCACATATAACGGGGAAATATACAATTTCCGCGAGCTCTCCAGGGAGTTGAAAGCCCGTGGTCACAGTTTCCGTACTCACTGTGATACCGAAGTCATCGTTCATGCCTGGGAGGAGTGGGGGGAAGAATGCGTCCAGCATTTCCGGGGCATGTTTGCATTTGCGGTATGGGATCGAAATCGCGATACCCTGTTTCTCGCACGTGACAGGCTTGGTATCAAGCCTTTGTACTATGCCCTTCTTCGCAACGGGATGTTCGTTTTCTCTTCGGAACTGAAAGCGCTGATGTGCCATCCTCTCCTGGACCGCAGGCTTGACCCCGAGGCGATTGAAGAATATTTCACGTTTGGCTATGTGCCCGATCCCAGGAGTATTTTCCTTTCCGTTAAAAAATTGCCCCCGGGACACTCCTTAACCCTGCGTCGTGGTAGAGGACTTCCTGATGCGCATGAGTACTGGGATGTTCCGTTTACGCCCGTGCCGGTGTCTACGGAAGCGGATTTGCAGGACGAGTTGTTGCATCGTTTTCGCGAAGCCGTTGATATCAGGATGATTGCCGAAGTGCCCCTGGGCGCTTTTCTTTCCGGTGGCGTGGATTCAAGTGCCGTCGTTGGCGCCATGGCTGAGCTTTCGCCAGAGGATCCGGTTAGAACCTGTTCCATATCCTTTGGTGATCCGCGTTTTAACGAATCATCATTCGCGGCAAGCGTGGCGGATCGTTTCGGTACGGATCACCACGTCGAACAGGTTGAGCCTGATGATTTTGATCTGCTGGACCGACTCGCGGCACTATACGATGAACCTTATGCAGACTCTTCCGCCATGCCGACTTACAGGGTGTGCGAACTGGCCAAAAAGCGGGTGACAGTGGCGCTATCGGGTGATGGCGGGGATGAGAATTTTGCAGGGTACCGTCGCTACCGATGGCATATGAATGAGGAAAAGATCCGGAATCTGGTTCCGACGTTTCTCAGGCGTCCACTGTTCGGAGCCCTGGGAAAATTCTATCCAAAAATGGATTGGGCTCCTCGTTACCTGAGAGCGAAGTCGACATTCCAGGCAATTGCCAGGGAGAGCTTCGAGGGATACCTGCACACAATTTCCGTCATGTATGACGATATCCGTACACCACTGTATTCGCGCTCATTCAGGCGGGAATTGCAGGGTTACTCATCCAGGGAAGTGTTCAGGCATCATATGGGGCGTGCCCCATGTGATGACCCGCTTTCATTGATCCAGTACCTGGATATGAAAACCTATCTTCCGGGTGATATTTTAACCAAGGTCGATCGTGCCAGCATGGCGCACGCACTTGAAGTACGTGTACCAATTCTTGATCATCAGTTTGTCGAATGGATATCCGGACTGCCGCCAGGAATGAAATTGAAGGGTTCGGAAGGGAAGTATATTTTCAAGAAGTCGCTGGAACGGATGCTTCCCGGGGAAATCCTGTACAGGTCCAAGATGGGTTTCGGCGTTCCTATATCCAAATGGTTTCGTGGTCCGCTCAGGGAGCGGGTCAGAGATGCGGTCACTGGCGGCGTGTTGGCCGATACGGGGTATTTCGACCCGGCATTTCTCAAGCGCCTCGTGGACGAGCATCAGTCCGGTATCCGGGAGCATAGCGCCGCGCTATGGTCATTGCTGATGTTCGAGTCGTTTCTTCGAAATCTGGATGGAGAACCGGCTGCTTGAAAATACTCACCTTTACCTCGTTGTATCCCAATTCTATGCAAGGGCGGCATGGGATATTTGTCGAAAACCGGCTCAGGCATCTGCTCGCGAGCGGGGAAGTCGAGAGTCGTGTGGTAGCACCGGTTCCCTGGTTCCCGTTCCGACACCCGCGTTTCGGCGAATATGCGCGTTTTGCAGCGGTCCAGCGGCGCGAAGTGCGCTCGGGCGTGATCGTTGAACATCCAAGGTATCTGGTTATTCCGAAAATAGGAATGAGTCTTACGCCATGGAGTATGGCGCGTGCGGCCTACCCGGTTTTGAAGAAGATGATCAGCGATGGTTACGCATTCGATCTCATCGACGCCCATTACTTCTACCCGGATGGCGTTGCGGCGGCGCTTGTTGCCCGATCCCTGGGTAAGCCGCTGGTTATTACCGCCCGCGGAACGGATCTCAACCTGATACCGGCCTACCGTATTCCCAGGGCACTCATTCGATGGGCTGCGGGCAGGGCCGACGCGATGATCACGGTCTGTCAGGCTCTGAAGGATGTTCTCGTCGATATGGGGGAACCTGCGGATCGTATTCAGGTGCTACGTAACGGGGTTGACCTTTCCATGTTTTCTCCACCGGTGGAACGTGGGGTGCTTCGGGAAAGGCTTGGAATGCGTCGTATCAGCCTGCTTTCGGTCGGTCACCTGATCAAGAGGAAAGGGCACGATCTCGTGATTTCCGCCCTGAAACATCTTCCCGATATGGAACTGTTTATTGCCGGAGATGGAGAAGAGGCGGATGCGCTTGGACGCCTGGCCGTGGAACTGGGTGTCGAAGACCGTATCACGTTCCTCGGAGCAGTTTCACACGAAAAACTGCGTGATTATTACGGCGCGGCAGATGCCCTGGTTCTCGCTTCGAGCCGTGAGGGCTGGGCCAATGTCCTTCTCGAGTCCATGGCCTGCGGGACGCCGGTGGTAGCAACTCGTGTATGGGGTACCCCGGAAGTTGTTGCTTCCCCCGAGGCGGGGGTCCTGGCTGATAACAGGGATGTGGCGTCGATTGTCGAGGCGGTGCGGGAGTTGTTTGCAAACTACCCCGC
>WGBO01000009.1 GCA_015494295.1 Gammaproteobacteria bacterium
GAGCAGCACACCGGTACCGGGCACCACCAGCGCCGCGCCGAACGGGTAGTTGATGCTCAGGGTGGCGGCCACGCGGTTGCCGTCACGGTCGAGGATGGAAAAGTGGGTGGTGTCCTGCCCCGCGGACAGCAGCGCCTTGCCCGGCAGCAGGCTGCTGGGAGTGGCGTGGCGCGGGTGAATGGCGGCGCGCAACCCGTCGGCATAGCGCCGGTCCATGAGCCGCGCCAGCGGCGCGTCGACGAAATCCGGGTCGCCGAGGTATTGCGCGCGGTCGCGGTAGGCACGGCGCATGGCCTCGACGATGTAGTGCACCCGCTGGTCGGCGTCGAGTTGCGCCAGCGGCCAGGGCGACAGAATATTGAGCATGGTCGCCAGCCCGACCCCGCCGGAGGACGGCAGGGCGGCGCTGACGATCCACTTGTCGTGGTAACGGAAACGCACCGGCTCGCGTTCCACCACGCGGTAACGGGCCAGGTCCTCGAGACTCCAGATGCCGCCGGCGCGGCGTACGCCGTCGACCAGTTTGCGCGCCACCTCGCCGGCATAGAAACCGTCGCGGCCCCGCGCCGCCAGCGCGCGCAGGGTTTGCGCCAGCTCCGGCTGGCGAATCAGCGCGCCTTCGGCCGGCACCCCGCCTGCGCGCAGGAACAGGCGCGCCGCCTCGTCGGAACGGCGCAGGGCATCGAGCCGGAACGCCGCCATGCGCCGGTAATGGGCATCGACCGGAAAACCACGTTCCGCCAGTTCGATCGCCGGCGCCAGCGAACGCGCCAGCGGCAGCCGTCCGTACTGCCCGGCAATCCAGGCCAGCGCCGCCGGCTCGCCGGGGATGCCCGCCGCCAGCGCGCCGTCCATGGACAGGCCTGGCACCACTTCGCCGTCGGCATCGAGATACATGTCGCGGTGTGCGGCCAGCGGCGCGCGCTCGCGCCCGTCAACCATCACCTGACGCCCGTCGCGGGCGCGGTGCAACAACCAGAACCCGCCGCCGCCGATGCCGGAACTGTAGGGTTCCACCACCGCCAGCGCGGCGCTCACCGCCACCGCGGCGTCAAAGGCATTGCCGCCCGCTTCCAGGATATCCATGCCGGCCCGGGTCGCCAGCGGGTGCGCCGAAGCCACCGCCTCGGCGGACGGGCGCGGCGCGGCGGCCGCCGCAACGGGCAAAGACAGCACCGCCAGCAACCATGCAACGCCCAGTAAAAAGGCTCCGCGAAGGAGCCTTGGAAAACGGAGCGCGGTGGCGGCGCGGGTCACGCCGTCTCCCCGGTCAGCCGGCGGTATTTTTCCATCAGCTCGTCGCGCGTTTCCTCGTAATCGGGATTCAGGGGGATGCAGTCCACGGGGCACACCTCGACGCACTGCGAGGTTTCGTAATGACCGACGCACTCGGTACACAGGGCCGGATCGATGACGTAGATCTCGTCACCCTGGGTGATGGCGCCGTTGGGGCACTCGGGTTCGCATACATCACAGTTGATGCATTCATCGGTGATCATCAATGCCATAGTTCTGTCTCCCGCGGACTCGCGGCCGGTCTATATTAGTACAGCGTGATATTATCCCAATCGCCGCTTCAATGCAGCCACAACTTCCTCATGAACGAAGGGGGTTACGTCGCCGCCCAGCGCGGCGATTTCGCGCACCAGGCTGGAGGACACGTAGGCGTAGTGCTCGTCCGGCGTCATGAACAGGGTTTCGATCTCCGGCGCGAGCTGGCGGTTCATGCTGGCGAGCTGGAACTCGTACTCGAAATCGGACACGGCGCGCAGGCCGCGCAGGATCACGCCCGCGCCCTGGCGGCGGGCAAATTCCACCAGCAGGCCGTCGAAGCCCTCGACCACCACGTTCCCGTAGTCCCCGAGCACCGCCCGCGCCAGCTCGATGCGTTCCTCCCAGGCCAGCGCGGGTGCCTTGGCGGCATTGACGTGTACCGCCACGATCACCCGCCCGAAGCGTTTCGCGGCGCGCTCGATCAGGTCGGTGTGCCCGTTGGTGATGGGGTCGAAGGTCCCCGGATAAACGGCTGTCTGCATGGCGATCCCGTGGCTAGGCCCCTGATGGTTTGCGAAACAGATAATACCCGACCTGGCCGGCCTTTTTCGCCCTCTCCTGCACCCAGTCGCCGGGCAGCGCGGGCAGCGGCGCCTGCCGGGGCAGTTCCAGGTAGACGCGCCCGTCCGGGCGCAGGCAGCCGGAAGCCGCCAGCGCGGCGATGCTGTTCTCCAGCAGGCGCCGGTCGGCGAACGGCGGGTCGACGAACACCAGGTCGAAGGAACCGGACCCGCCCCGCAACCACTGCAAGGCATCAGCGGCGTGGATATCGATGCGGCCGTCGTCCAGGCGCTCGCGGTTGGCTTCCAGGGCCGCGACGACGCGCGGGTCGCGCTCCAGCATCACCACCCGCCGCGCGCCGCGCGAGGCGGCCTCGAAACCGAGCGCCCCGCTGCCGGCGAACAGGTCCAGGCAATGCGCCCCCGGCAGCACCGGCGCCAGCCAGTTGAACAGGGTTTCACGAATACGGTCGGCGGTGGGCCGCAAGCCTTCGGCGTCGGGAAACGCCAGCCGGCTGCCGCGCCAGCGGCCACCGATAATGCGCACCTGGTTGCCGGCGCCGCGCGCCGCGCTACGGCGTGGCGTCATCCAGCGCCCCGCCGACCACCACCGTCACCATGCGCTGCGGGTGGATGCGGCGCTGCCAGGCGTCGCGTATCTGCTCCACCGTCACCGCCTCCACCTTGCCGGTAAAGCGCTGCAGGTAATCGAGCGGCAGGTCGTAGAAGCCGATCACCGCCAGGTACTCGGAGATCTTGCTGTTGCTGGCCACGCGCAAGGGGAAACCGCTGACGATGTTGTTTTTCGCCGCCTTCAGCTCCTTTTCCGTCGGTCCCTTTTCGACGAACTCCGCCAGGGTCTGGCGCAACACCGCGAGCGCCTCGTCGCGCTGGTCGTTGCGGGTCTGGAAACCGAGCATGAACGGGCCCTGTTGCGCCATGGGAATGAAATAGCTGTAGGCGCTGTAGGCCAGGCCGCGCTTTTCGCGGATTTCGTCGCTGATGCGCGACACCAGGCCGCTGCCACCGAGGATGTGGTTGCCGACATACAGGGGAAAATAGTCGGGGTCCTTGCGGCGCAGGCCCGGCTGTCCCATCAGCACGTGGCTCTGGGTGGACGGATGTTCGATGAACGTTTCCCGCGCCTCGGTGGCTGCCTCCACGGGCGGCAGCGGCGGCGCTTTCTCACCGGCTGGCAGGCTGTCGGCGAGGCGGCTGGCGATGCCCTCCGCCTGGGCGCGGTCAAGCGCGCCGACGATCACCACGGTGGCGTTGCGGGCCACGTAGTAGCGCCGGTAGAAGGCGCGCAGGTCGTCGACGCCCAGGGCCTTAACGCTCGCTTCCGTGCCGGCGGGATGGCTGGCGTAGGGGTGGTCACCGTACAACTCGCGGTAGAAGGTCTTCTTGGCGATGGCGCCCGGCTTCTGCTTCTCGTATTGCAGTCCGATCAGCATGCGCTTGCGCTCGCGCGCGAAATCCTGCTCGGGAAAGTCGGGGTGCGCCAGCACCTTGCCGAACAGGCCCAGCGAGGGTTCCAGCAGTTCGGGGTCGATCAGGCTGCGCAGCGACAACCACGCCATGTCGCGCTCCGAACCGCCGCCCAGCACCGCGCCGCGCTGTTCAAGCCCGCGCGCGATCTCGTCGGCGCTGAGCCCGCCGGCCCCCTGGTCCAGCAGCGCGCTGGTGAGCCGCGCCACGCCGGGCTGGTCGCCGTCGCGGGCGCCGCCGGCATCGAACACCAGGCGGATATCGACCATCGGCAGTTCCGGCGCCGCCACGAACAGCACCTTCGCCCCTTTTTCCGTGCTCCAGCGCTGAATGTCGGGCAGGGCCTGCGCCGCCGCGCTCAACAACGCGAACGCGGCGGCCATCGTCAGGGTAAGAAGT
The DNA here is from genome assembly GCA_015494295.1 of Gammaproteobacteria bacterium. Taxonomy (GTDB): domain Bacteria; phylum Pseudomonadota; class Gammaproteobacteria; order DSM-19610; family DSM-19610; genus Thiogranum. The sequence goes on from WGBO01000009.1 coordinate 3,942, forward strand.
CGGTTCATGGTGTTCCCTTGTGGTTTGCGCGGACTAGCGGACATGGCCACCTCCCCCGCGACGCGGCGGGTGCGCCGGGTCGATCGGTTGCGGCACGAGCTCCGCCACGGTCAGATGGTCATCGATCAGGTACTTCTTCGCCACGGCCATGAGTTGCTCCGGCGTGACCGCCTGGATGCCACGGTGATAACGTTCCAGTTCGCGCCAGCTCAGACCGATGGTTTCCAGCACCCCGATCTGCATGGCCTGGTAGAAGATCGAGTCCTGTTCGTAGACCTTCTGCGCGCGCAGTTGCGCCTTCACGCGCGCCAGTTCGGTGTCGTCCACGGGCTCGGTCTTGAGGCGATCGATCTGTTCGCGCAGGGCCTTCTCCAGCTCCGCCACGCTGTGCCCGCGCGACGGCGTGCCGGTGAGCAGGAACAGGTTGCGCTTGCGGTCGTGGGCGTTGTAGCCGGCGCCGGCGGAGGCGGCGATCGCCTTGCCGCGCACCAGCTCGCTGGCCAGCCGCGCGCCGCTGCCGCCGTCCAGCACCCCGGCCAGCACTTCCAGCGCATAGGGTTCCCATACCTCGGCCTCGTCGACACTGAGCACCACCGGGGTCTTGTAGCCCATCATCAGGAAAGGCAGTTCCGCCGGCGCCTTGACCTGCACGCGCTTGATGCCGAGCTGGCGCACCTCGCGGCGCGGCTTGGGCGGCGCGATCTCGCTGGGCTCCAGCGGCCCGAAGTAGCGCCGCGCCAGGCGCAGCACGTCGTCGGGATCGACGTCGCCCGCCACCACCACGGTGGCGTTGTTGGGCGCGTACCATTGCCGGTACCACTCGCGCAGATCGTCGATGTGCAGCGACTCCAGATCGGTCATCCAGCCGATCACCGGTGTACGGTAGGGACTGCTGACGAAGGCAGCGGCGTTGAACTGCTCCCAGGTCAGCGACTGCGGGTTGTCCTCGGTGCGCATGCGCCGCTCTTCCATCACCACCCGCACTTCCTTGAGAAACTCGTCCTCCGGCAACACCAGGTTGCGCATGCGGTCGGCCTCCAGCTCGAAGCTGATGGCCAGACGGCTTTTCTCCAGGGTCTGGAAATAGGCCGTGTAGTCCTTGCTGGTAAAGGCGTTCTCGCGGCCGCCGTTGTCGGCGATGATGCGCGAGAACTCGCCGGCCGGGTACGCCTTCGTACCCTTGAACATCATGTGTTCGAGCACGTGCGAAATACCGGTGATGCCGTCGTATTCATAGCTGGACCCGACCTTGTACCACACCTGGGACACGACCACCGGGGCACGGTGATCTTCCCTGACGATCAGTTTCAGGCCGTTGTCGAGCTGGTATTCGTGGACCGCCGGCGCGGCCCAGGCAAGGCTGGCGAACAGCCCCGCCACGAGCGCGAGTAATCCTCGCATGGGTGGCTCCTTTTTCGTCCTATCCGTAAATGAAGGGGAATGATAGGATATGTGGATCAAGGTAGACAGCAAAAACGATGTTTGGTTTCGGCAAGAAAAAATCCGCTGCCCCCCACGGGGACTCCAACGAGGCGCCTGAAAAGGAACGCAAGCCGGGGCTGTTCGGGCGCCTGAAGGCGGGCCTGTCGAAAACCCGCAGCGGACTCACCGAGGGCATTGCCAACCTGCTGCTGGGCCGCAAGCAGATCGACGACGAACTACTGGAAGAACTGGAGACCCGCCTGCTCACCGCCGATGTCGGCGTGGAAGCCACCCAGACCATCATCGACGACCTGACACGGCGCGTGGCGCGCAAGCAGCTCGCCGACGCCGAGGCGCTGATGCAGGCGCTGCGCGAGGACATGACCGCCATGCTGGAGCCCGTCGAGGCGCCGCTGGTGATCCCGGAATCCGACCAGCCGTTCGTGCTGCTGATGGTCGGCATCAACGGCGCCGGCAAGACCACCACCATCGGCAAGATCGCACGCCGGCTCAAGAACGAGGGGCGCTCGGTGATGCTGGCCGCCGGCGACACCTTCCGCGCCGCCGCGGTCGAGCAACTGCAGGCCTGGGGCGAGCGCAACGATGTGCCGGTAATCGCCCAGCAGCAGGGCGCCGACTCTGCCTCGGTGATCTTCGACGCCCTCCAGGCGGCGCGCTCGCGCAACATCGACGTGCTGATCGCGGACACCGCCGGACGCCTGCACACCCAGTCCAACCTGATGGAGGAACTGAAAAAGATCCGCCGGGTGCTGGGCAAGCTCGATGAGCACGCGCCGCACGAGGTAATGCTGGTGGTGGACGCCGGCACCGGCCAGAATGCGCTCAACCAGGCACGCGAGTTCAATCAGGCCATGGAACTCACCGGCATCACCCTCACCAAGCTGGACGGCACCGCCAAGGGCGGCATCATTTTCGCCATAGCCAGTCAGACCGGCATTCCCATCCGCTTCATCGGTGTCGGCGAGGGCATCGAGGATCTGCGCCCCTTCCACGCCCGCGAATTCGTCGACGCCCTGTTCGAACGTGACTGACAGGCCGTGATCCGTTTCGACAATGTCAGCAAGCGCTACCCGGGCGGCAAGGATGCGCTGCAGGCGGTCAACCTGCACATGGAAGCAGGCAGCATGGCCTTTCTCACCGGCCACTCCGGCGCCGGCAAGAGCACGCTGCTGAAACTGATCGCGCTGCTGGAACGCACCACCCGCGGCCAGTTGTTCCTGGACGGGGAAAACCTGTCGCGCGCGCCGAAACGGCGCGTGCCGATGGTGCGCCGCAAGATCGGCATGATATTCCAGAACCACCGCCTGCTGTTCGACCGTACCGTGTTCGACAATGTGGCGCTGCCACTGGTGATCGCCGGCTACCGCCACCAGGACATCGGCCGGCGGGTGCGCGCGGCGCTCGACAAGGTGGGCCTGCTGGGCCAGGAACGCGCCTTCCCCATCACTCTTTCCGGCGGCGAACAGCAACGCGTCGGCATTGCACGCGCGGTGGTGAACAAGCCCAGGCTGCTGCTGGCCGACGAGCCGACCGGCAACCTCGACCCGGATCTGTCGCGCGACATCATGCACCTGTTCGAACAATTCAACCAGGTCGGGGTGACGGTGTTGATCGCCAGCCACGACCTCGACCTGATTTCGCGCATGCCCTATCCACGCCTGCGCCTCGAACAGGGCCGCCTGCTGAACGGCGACGGGGCGGCCGCGCAATGAGACTGCCGCGCCCGGTCCACAACTATTTCGCGCGCCACGCACAGGTGGCGCTGAACAGCCTCGGGCGCCTGTACCGGGCGCCGCTGGCCTCGCTGATGACAGTGGCCGTCATCGGCATCGCGCTGGCTCTGCCGGCCGGCCTGTACCTGCTCACCGGCAACCTGCAAAAACTCGGCGCGCGCTGGGACGGCGGCGCCAACCTGTCGCTGTTCCTGCAACACTCGGTCGACCTCGATCAGGCACGCGCGCTGCGGCAGCGGCTGGCGGGCTGGCCCGAGATCGACACCGTGCACCTGATCACGCCGGAACAGGCGCTGGCGGAATTCCGCGAAGCGTCGGGGTTTGGCCAGACCCTGGACCTGCTCGATGAAAACCCGCTGCCCGCGGTGCTGGCGATACGCCCGGACGCCGCGCACGCCTCCGCGCACGCCGCCGCCGCGCTCACCGAACGGCTGCGCGCCCTGCCGGAAGTGGAACTGGCGCAGCTCGACCTGCAATGGGTCAAGCGCTTCAACGCCATCGTGGACATGGTGAGGCGCGGCATCTGGGTGCTGGCGGCACTGCTGGGACTGGCGGTGCTGCTGATCGTCGGCAACACCATCCGCCTGGAAATTCAGAACCGGCGCGAGGAAATCGAGATCACCAAGCTGATCGGCGCCACCAGCGGCTTCATCCGCCGGCCGTTCCTGTACACCGGCTTCTGGTACGGCCTGTTCGGGGCGCTCGGCGGCGCGCTGGTGGTGCAACTGGCGTTCCTGCAACTGCTGGAGCCGGTGCAACGCCTGGTGGGCCTGTACCAGAGCAGTTTCAGCCTGGACATGCTGTCGGCGGGGGAGTTCCTGGCCCTGCTGACGGGCGGCGCCAGCCTCGGGCTGCTCGGCGCCTGGATCGCGGTCGGGCGTCATCTGTCCGCCGTCGAGCCGCAATAACCTACTGAATTCAATGCGTTCCGCGCAAAAACCACACTAGACTAAAGTCTACCCTGCAACTGGTCGATAAGCCCGGATGCAGGACTGTCGCGAACCAATAACAAAAATCCGGAACGCAGGCGCTTGAATTCATGCCCCGAAAACTGAACCGCATACTGGTCGTGGACGGCTCCGAAGTCGCCCGCACCATCATCACGCGCATTCTCAACACCGAGATGCCCGACACCGAGACCACGACCTGCGGCACCGTGGAAGAAGCCTGCGCGTGGCTGGAACGCAGTCATTTCGACCTGGTCACTACTGCCCTGATGCTTCCCGACAAGGACGGCCTGGAACTGTGCCGCTACGTGCGCGCCTCGCGCCACCACCACTACACACCGACCATCGTGGTGTCCGGCGACGCCGACGCTCGCCTGCTGCGGGAGGGCTTCAACGCCGGCGTCACCGACTATTTCGACAAGTCACTGGGCTACCAGGCCTTCGCCGCCTTCATCATGGACTTCGCGCAACGCCATTCCGGACTGGTGGGACGCATTCTCTACGTGGAGGACAGCCAGCTCACCGCCACCGTGATGCTGCGCCTGATGGAACGTCACGGCCTGCAGGTAACGCACACCACGCAGGCCGAGGAGGCCATCCGGTGGCTGCGCGACACCGCCGCCGGCGGCCCGCGCGAAGACCAGGCCTTCGACATCGTCATTACCGATTTCTACCTGCAGGGACGGCTGACGGGCGGCGACCTGCTGCACGCGATCCGCGCCCGCTTCCACTACTCGCAGCAGGAAATGCCGGTGCTGGTGCTGACCGGTTCGGAAGGCGGTGAAAAGCAGGTCGAGGTGTTCCACGCCGGCGCCAACGACTTCGTATCCAAGCCCATCGTCGAGGAGGTGCTGATGGCGCGCATCCGCTCGCTGCTGATGATCCGCCAGCAGTTCGCGGCACTCAAGCGCCAGACCGACGAAATGCACCGGCTGGCCATCACCGACAGTCTCACCCGGGTCTACAACCGCCGCTACCTGCTCGACCACGGGGAGCGGTTCGCGGCCGACCCCGGCAACCAGCCAGTTGCCACGGTTTTGCTTGATATCGACCATTTCAAGAAAATAAACGACAAGTTCGGGCACGTTATTGGCGACCGGGTACTCGAAGCCCTGGGCCGCCTGCTGCTGGAACGGCTCCCGGAGAGCGCCCTGCCGGTGCGCTTCGGCGGTGAGGAGTTCGCCCTGCTGATCGCGCGTTGCAGCGACGCCGACGCGCGCCGCTGCGCGGAGCAGCTGCGCCGCGAGATCGAGGCCCTGCGGCCCGCCGACGTGCCGATTACCGTCAGCATCGGCCTGAGCAACAACCAGAACCGCCCGGACATGAGCCTGACCCAGCTGATCGGCGACGCCGACCGGGCGCTGTATGTGGCCAAGGCCCAGGGACGCAACCAGGTCTGCGCCTGAAACCGGCACAAAACCGAAAAAAATGAAAAAAATCGGTCCCGACGGCGCCGAAAACGGAACTTTCCCCGCGATTAGCACTCTTACTCGGCGAGTGCTAATATTGACTGGCAGTGGTTACCCTGGAGGAGAGCAAGAGATGACAAACGCACTGGTTACGACATCCGCTACAGCTCTACCCGTGCCCGGCGATCAGCTCGAAAGCTATCTCGCCGCCGTCAACCGTATCCCGATGCTCAGCGCCGAACGCGAGCGCGAGCTGGCGGTTCGCCTGCGTGACCACGGCGACCTGGAAGCCGCGCGCGAAATGGTGCTGTCGCACCTGCGCTTCGTGGTCAAGATCGCGCGCGGCTATACCGGCTACGGCCTGCCGCTCGCGGACCTGATCCAGGAAGGCGGTATCGGCCTGATGAAGGCCGTGCGCCGCTTCGACCCGGACGTCGGCGTGCGCCTGGTGTCCTTCGCGGTGCACTGGATCCGCGCCGAGATCCATGAATACGTGCTGCGCAACTGGCGTATCGTCAAGGTCGCCACCACCAAGGCGCAGCGCAAGCTGTTCTTCAACCTGCGCAGCGCCAAGAAGCGCCTCGGCTGGCTGAACCGCGAGGAAGTGGAATCGGTGGCCGAGGACCTGGGCGTAAGCCCGGACACGGTGCTGGAAATGGAGTCGCGGCTGAGCGGCCAGGATATCGCTTTCGACCCGGTGGAATCCGGAGACGACGAGGACGCCTGGACGCCGGCGGCCTACCTGGCCGCACCGGTGGACGAGGATCCCGCCAACACGCTGGAAGCCGTGGACTGGGCGGAGCAGAACAACCAGCAGCTCGCCGAGGCGCTCGCGCAGCTTGACGAACGCTCCCGGACCATCCTGGAGCAACGCTGGCTGAGCGAGAACAAGGCCACGCTGCAGGAACTGGCGAACCGCTATGGCGTTTCCGCCGAGCGTATCCGCCAGCTCGAAAAGAACGCCCTGAAGAAACTGAAGACCCTGATGGCGTAAAAAACCCCTCTCCTGAATGCAAAAACGGCCCGCAAGGGCCGTTTTTTATGCGCGCTGGCGACGCCGGTTCAGGCGAAAAACACCACCGACAGGAAGCTCAGCCATGCCATGGCGACCAGCGCGACTACTATGGTCATCGGGAAACCCTGAAACGAAAACATATCGAATTCCTCTGCTCAATATTAGCGCTATCTTATCTTAGTCTTCGTCGTCCTTCAATTGCGGCTTGCGCGGGATGAGCGGGTCGTCGTCGTCCATCAGGATGCGGTGCGCGGGCCCCTCCAGGTCTTCGAACTGACCGGAGCGGATCGCCCACAGGAACACGCCGATGGCGATCGCCATGATGATCAGACTGATCGGGATGAGCAGGAACAGTATATCCACAGAAAACCTCTCAGCTCCGCCGCAGGCGCAGGGCGTTCAGTACCACCACCAGCGAACTCGCCGACATGCCGATCGCCGCCATCCATGGCGCTATCTGGCCGCTGGCCGCCAGCGGCACCGCCAGCAGATTATACCCCAGTGCCCAGCCGAGGTTCTGGCGGATCACCGCGAGGGTGCGGCGGCTGGTGCGCACCGCGTCGGCGAGGTGGGCAAGCTGTTCCGACAGCAGCACCATGTCGGCGCTGGCGTGCGCAAGCTGGGTACCGCCGCCCATGGCGATCGAGACCTGCGCGGCGGCCAGCACCGGGGCATCGTTGACTCCGTCGCCGACCATCGCCACCACCGCCCCCGCGGATTGCAGCTCGCGGATCCGCGCCAGCTTGTCCTCGGGCCGACAGCGCGCCCGCGCGTGCTCGATGTCCAGCCGGTCGGCGACCTCGCGGACCGCCTCTTCCTCGTCACCGCTCAGCAACTCGATTTCCAGGCCCAGTTCGCGCAGCGAGCTGATCGCCTCCCGCGCCTGCTCGCGTAGCGGGTCGCTGAAGCGGAAGTGGGCAAGCAAACCCTGCTCATCGCCCAGCACCACGCCGCCGGGCAGACCGGTGCCATCCGCCGTGTCGCCCCACAGCCCCGCCACGAACGCCGCCGTGCCGATGCGGTAGCGGCGTCCGTCGATACAAGCCTCGATACCGTCACCGGGCGTGGCTTCCAGCCCCTCCACGGCCACCACCTCCCCGGCCTCCCGGCGCAGCGCCGCCGCGATCGGGTGCTCGGAAGCCTGTTCCAGCGCCGCCGCCAATTGCAGGCAACGCTCGCGGTCGAGCGCACCGAGTACTTCGACACCGGTCAGGGTCAGACGCCCCTCGGTCAGCGTCCCGGTCTTGTCGAAGATCATGTGCGTGGCGCGCGCCAGCGTCTCCAGCGCGTGGCCACGCGTGGTCAGCACGCCGAGCCGCGTGAGCGCGCCGGTGGCGGCGGTCACGGCCGCCGGCGTCGCCAGCGACAGCGCGCAGGGACAGGTCACCACCAGCACTGACAGGGTAATGGCGAACGCGTGCGCCGGATCGTGCTGCCACCACCACAGCGCCACACCGGCCGCGAGCAGCAACAGCCCGACCACGAACCAGCCGGCGACCCGGTCGGCGATACGCGCCACCGACGGCTTCTCGGACTGCGCCCGGTCCAGCAGCCTGACGATGGCGGACAGCACCGTTTCCTCGCCGACCTTCTCGATTTCCATCACCAGCGGGCTTTCGTTGTTGACGGTACCCCCCACCAGCAGGTCGCCGGGCTGGCGCAGGCAGGGCCGGCTCTCGCCGGTGAGCAGGGACTCGTCAACGGAGCTGCGCCCTTCCACCACCCGCCCGTCGGCGGGCACGCTCTCGCCGGGGCGCACCAGCACCCGGTCGCCTGCCTTCAGGTCGGCCACCGGCACGCGTTGTTCGCCGTCCGGCCCGAGCCGCGCGGCGGTGGCCGGCAACAGTTTCACCAGTTCCTCGGCGGCCTGGCCGGCGCGATGGCGCGCGCCCATTTCCAGGAAGCGCCCGGCGAGCAGGAAAAAGGTGAACATGGTGACGGAGTCGAAATAGATCTCGCCGCGCCCGGTCACCGTGTGCCAGGCGCTGGCCAGGAAGGCGCCGCTGATCGCCAGCGTCACCGGCACATCCATACCCGGCCGGCGCCGTTTCAGGTCGCGCCAGGCACTGGCGAAAAAGGGCCGCGCCGAATAGACGATCACCGGCACCGTGAGCAACAGGCTGACCCAGCGCAGGAACTGGCGCAGGCCCGCGTCCATGCCCTCCGCCTCGCCGGCGTACAGCGCCACCGCCAGCATCATCACCTGCATCATGCCCAGCCCGGCCACCGCCAGGCGGCGCAGCGCGCGGGTGCGTTCCTGCTTGTAGAGCTGTTCCTGGCGTCCCGGGTCGAAGGGATGGGCGTGGTAGCCGATGGCGGCGATCGCTTCCAGAATCTCGCTGAGGCGGATGCGGGTGTTGTCCCAGGTGACGCGCGCCCGGTGAGTGGAGTAGTTGACGCTGAAGTCGATGACCCCCGGCAGCGACTTGACGTGCCGCTCGTTGAGCCACACACAGGCCGCGCAGACGATACCCTCCAGAATCAGCGCGGCCTCGCGCCGTTCGCCCGGTTGCTGACGCACGAAGCTCTGTTGCAGGTCGTCTCGGTCGTAGAGCGCCAGTTCGCGGAGCTGATCGGGCACCAGGTCGCGCGCCTGCGGGGACTTTTCCGTGCGGTAGCGGTAGAAGTCGACCAGGCCACCGTCGACGATGGCTTGCGCCACCGCCTGGCAGCCGTGGCAACACATGGAGCGCGCCTCACCGTCGATTTCCACCGTGTAGTCGGAACCCGGCGGCACCGGCAGGCCGCAATGGAAGCATTCGCCCTGGCCGGTGATCTCGTTCAAGGCGGGGGTTCTGCCGCACCGATCGAGGTATCGGCGTGGATCTCGTGCAGATCCTCACCACGCCTTATCTGCAACAGCAGCCTCCACCTGCCGGGCTCCGGCAACCGCACCTGGCCGCGGTACAGGCCGGGTTCGACCTCGGCAAGCACGAAGGCCTGGTCGAGGCGGCTGTCGGACGGGCGCTGGAAACTGCCGGACACCTCGGCGCCGGCGAGCGGCTGACCCTCGCGCGTCGCCACCCGAACCTGGAAGGTCTGCGGGTAACCGGCGCGCGGCGCGCCCAGCCAGCCCTTGCTCACCTGCCAGCCCCGCGCGTGCTGGCGCTTCACCTGTTCGAGGTAGGCATTGTAGAGCGCCTCTTTTTTCTGGAAGTCGCGCGCCACGGTACCCGGAAACACCGAGTTGACGCGCTCCTCGCCGCGCCCCGGCAACAGCCATTCGGCGATGGGCGCCGGCAGACCCTGTTTCGAGATCACCACCAGCACGCCGTCCAGCGCGAACAGGGCGACGAAGAACATGACGATGATCGCCGGCCCCCAGTGGAACCAGCGCCCGCCTTCCCTGCCGCTGCGCCGGTGCCGCTCGCGCGCGGAACTGACGATGCCGAGCAGGTAGGCGGTGACCATCAGCACCGCCACGTACATGGCCAACACGTCCGCCCCCGGCCAGTCGAGCAGGCTGTCGATGAGCAACGTGGCAAGCGCCAGCATGGCGACCAGCACCGCGGCCTGGCGACCGTTCATCGGCGTCAGGCGGTACAGGGCCAGAAACACCAGCACTTCGGCGGCGGCGCCCAGCGGCAGGGCCAGCAGGGATTCAAGCATCAGTTCTCGCTACCCGGCATGTAGAAAGTTGCGGGGGCACTGATCATGCCGATCTCCTGCCGCGTCTGCGGCACCAGGTTGAATTCGAAACTGCGCGAACCCTTGTGCTTGTGACCGCTGTCCCAACGCACCCGGGCGCGCACGCGCAGGCTGCGCTGCGGCCCGACCTGAATGGACGACAGCTTGCCGGTGTCCAGTTCGGCGCCCGCCAGTCCGCGCAGCATCACCACCATTTTCAGCGGCTCGTCGGTCTTGTTCTCGATGTGCAGGTCGTAGCTGTTCTGGATACGGCCGTCGGAAAGGCGCACGAACAGCGGCTGACGCACCTGCACCACCGACAACTCCACGGGCGACTGGTTGCTCACGCTCCACACCAGCGCTGCCGCCGAGGCCAGCAGGAACAGTCCGTAGCCGATAGTCTTGGGCTTCCAGATGCGGCTTTTCTCACCGCGAGCTTCCTTCTCCGATGTGTAGCGTATCAGGCCCTGCCCCCAGCCCAGCTTGTCCATGATGGTGTCGCAGGCGTCGATACACAGCGCGCAGGTGATGCACTGCACCTGCAGGCCATTGCGTATGTCGATACCGGTAGGACAAACCTGCACGCAATAGCCGCAGTCGATGCACTCACCCACGCCCTGCTCGCGGCGCTGCTCCAGGCTCTTGAGGTCGCGCGTGACCTTGTGCCGCCCTGCCGCGCCCTCGCCACGCTGCACGTCGTAGGCGACGATGCGCGTGTCGGCGTCGAACATCACCGACTGGAAGCGCGCGTAGGGGCACATGTAGGTGCACACCTGCTCGCGCGCCAGCCCCGCCATCACGTAGGTGGTTGCGGTCAGGAACAGCGTGGTCGCGTAGGCCGCAAAGGGTGCGCTGCCGTTGAAGAAACGCACGATCAGTTGGGGCGCGTTGTCCCAGTAGAGCGTGAAGGTGAGACCGGTCCAGAAAGCTACCGCCAGCCACAGCAGGTGGGTCGCCAGCTTGCGCACCAGCTTGTTGGCGTTCCAGGGCGACTTGTCGAGACGGATGCGCGCCACGCGGTCGCCCTGCACCAGCCGCTCGATGAGCAGGTACAGGTCGGTCCACAGGGTCTGGAAACAGAAATAGCCGCAGAACACGCGGCCGGCGATACCGGTCACAAAGAACAGCAACAGGGCCGCGATCAGCAACAGGCCGGTCAGCCAGAACAGATCCTGGGCGTGAACCACCAGGTCGAACAGGTAGAACTTGCGGTTTGCGATATCGAACAGCACCGCCTGGTCGGGGCCGGCGTTGCGTTCCCAGCGCAGCCAGGGAAGGAGAAAATAGACACTGTAGGCAAGCGTCAGGATACCCCACTTGAGCATCCTGAAGCGTCCCTTGACGGAACGCGGGTATATGGGGATACGCGCCTGGTGCAGTGCCTGACTGGCGGAATCTGTCATATCAGCAAAGCACGCACCCGGCCACGCCCACCCGTGCTACTGGCCTCCCCCGAGTTCATGCACGTAGACCGTCAGCAGCTTGATCTGCGTCTCGTCGAGGCGATCCTTCCAGGCCGGCATGGTACGCTGCACCCCGTTCACGACCACCTGCCTGACCAGCGACTTCTTGTCCTCCAGCGTGGCCGCCCCGGGCACGTCGGCAATGGTCCAGATCTGATCTGTGAGGTTTGCCGAACCCTGCGACTTGAGACCCTTGCCGTCGGTGCCGTGGCAGTAGTAGCAGCCGCCGGTTTGGGTCTGGAAGATATCCTTGCCGCGCGCCGCCGCAGCGTCGTCGACCTCGTGACCGGACAGCGACAGCACGTAGCTGGCGACATCGTCCAGCTGCTGCTCGTCGAAGGTTTCGCGGAACGAAGGCATGAACCCGTAACGGCCGTTGGTGATGGTGGCCTCGATATCCTCGACGGTGCCGCCCCACAGCCAGTCGTCGTCGGCGAGGTTGGGGAACAGGCCTATCACGCCGGCGCCGCCGGCGCCATGGCAGGGCATGCAGTTGTCGCCGAACAGGCCCACCGCCATGGAGCGGGTGAAGGCCATCATCTCGGCGTCGCCGAGAATGGTCTGGTAGTCGGCGTCCTTCACTTTCTCCAGGTATTCGCGGCTGAGTGTGGCGGACTTGCCTTCCTGCATCTCCTTCAGCAACAGCGCACGGGTGTTCCAGTGCGAGGTCTTCTCGGTACCGTCGCTGTCGACGAAGGTAATGTCGTTCATGATGCCGGTGGTATAGCCACCGCCGACCGGCCAGGCCGGGTAGAAGATCCAGTACACCACGGCGAACACCACCGTGGCATAGAACGACCACAGCCACCAGTTCGGCAGGGGGTTGTTGAACTCCTGAATGTCACCATCCCAGGCATGACCCGTTGTCTGTACCGCAGACTGGGGTTTCTTTGCATCACTCATCGTTGTTTTACCTCGCCGTCACCGGCATCCAGATCTGAATCGTCATCGTCCAGGGGAATGAACCTGTAGGACTCGAGTCGCTCGGTCCGGCTCTTTCCCGTGTATACATAAAGCAGGATTCCGCAGAAGGTCACGAAGAACAGCACCAGTGCAAACACCTTTGTGTTCTCGAACCGCGTAAACCAGAGCAGCCATTCAGGCATCACGCCCTCCTCGTTCCGCCTAGCGGAACTCCACGAAATAGCCTTCGTTGTACTTGCTGAAATCCACCATGGTGCCAAGCACCTGCAGGTAGGCGATCAGCGCATCCATTTCGGTGATGCGCGAACGCTGGCCGTCGTAGTCGTTGGCCAGAGCCTGGGCCAGCAGGTTGTCTTCGGCCTGCAGGATGTCCAGCTTGTCCGCGACCGCCTTGCCGAACCTCTCGACGTTGGCGTCATACTCTTCCTGCGTCTCCGAGTAGGGCACGCCGGTCGCCTTCAGCGCACGCATGCGAGCCTGGACGTCGGAGTAGTCGAGGTCGGTCTCCAGCAGCCAGGGATAGTTGGGCATGATGGACTGGGGCACCACGCTGCGCGGGTTGAGCAGGTGCGCGACATGCCACTCATTGGAGTACTTGTTGCCGACGCGCGCCAGATCCGGACCGGTGCGCTTGGAGCCCCACTGGAAGGGGTGGTCATACTGCGACTCTGCGGCCAGCGAATAGTGACCGTAGCGCAGGTCCTCGTCGCGGAACGGGCGAATCATCTGCGAATGGCAAAGGTAGCAGCCCTCGCGGGTGTAGACGTCGCGGCCGCGCAGTTCCAGCGGCGTATAGGGACGCACGCCCTCGACCTCCTCGACAGTGTCGTTGATAAAGAACAGCGGAACGATTTCCACCAGGCCACCGATGCTGACCACGATCAGGGTCAGCGCAATCAGCAGGCCGGCATTGGTTTCGATACTTTCGTGCTTGATCACTTTTCTCTACTCCAGAATCAGATGCGCGCCATCTTGGCAGCGAGTTTGGCTTCGAGCGCCGCGGCCTCGGCCCGGGCATTGCGGATGGTCATGTACACGTTCCAGCACATCACCAGAATGCCGGTCAGGAAGAACATGCCACCGATCGCGCGCACCATGTACGGGCTGTGCAGGAAGGCGACCGTCTCCACGAAGGTGTAGGCCAGGTTGCCGTAGTCATCAAAACTGCGCAGCATCAGGCCCTGGAAGATACCGGCCACCCACATCGAGGTGATGTAGAGGACGATACCAATGGTCGCCAGCCAGAAGTGCGCGTAGACCAGGCGCGTGCTGTACAGGCGCGTGTCATAGAGACGCGGAATCATGTGGTAGAAGGAACCGAAGGTCACCATCGCCACCCAGCCGAGCGCGCCCGAGTGCACGTGGCCGACAGTCCAGTCGGTGTAGTGCGACAGCGCATTCACGCTCTTCAACGACATCAACGGGCCCTCGAAGGTCGACATGCCGTAGAACGACAGCGCGGTGATCAGGAACAACATGATCGGGTCGGTGCGCAGGCGGTCCCAGGCGCCCGACAGGGTCATGATGCCGTTGATCATGCCGCCCCAGGACGGCAGCAGCAGCATGATGGAGAAGGTCGCCGCCAGCGTCGAGGTCCAGTCCGGCAGCGCCGTCCAGTGCAGGTGGTGGGCGCCCACCCACATGTACAGGAAGGACAGCGCCCAGAAGTGAACGATGGACAGACGATAGGAATACACCGGGCGGCCGGCCTGCTTGGGCACGAAGTAGTACATCATGCCGAGGAAGGCCGCAGTGAGGAAGAAACCCACGGCGTTATGGCCGTACCACCACTGGGTCATGGCGTCCTGCACACCCGAGAACAGGCTGTAGGACTTGATGGAGAACAGGCCCACCGGCACAGCCAGGTTGTTGAAGATGTGCAACAGGGCGATAACCAGCAGGAAGGCGATAAAGAACCAGTTGGCAACATAGATGTGCGGCTGCGAACGGCGCCGCAGGGTCTGTACGTAGACCGTGAAGTACACCACCCAGGTAACGAGGATAATCAGGTCGACCGGCCATTCGAACTCGGCGTACTCGCGCGACTGGGTGTAGCCCATCATGTAGCCGACCACGCCCAGCGCGATCGCCGACTGCCAGCCCCAGAAGGTAAAGTTCGCCATCCAGTCGCTGTACAGGCGCGTCTGGCAGGTACGCTGCACGATATAGTAGGAAGTCGCGAACAGCGCGCTGCCGCCGAAACCGAAAATGACCAGCGTGGTATGCACGGGACGCAAACGCCCGAAAGTGATCTGCGGAATATCGAAGTTCAGGAACGGCCACGCCAGTTCCGACGCGATGTAGACGCCGGCGCCCATGCCGAGCACGCCCCACACCAGCGCCATGAAGGCGAATTTCCTGATGATTTCGTAGTTGTACTGCTGCGTACTTCCCATACCTGCCTGTGCCATGTTTTTCTGCCTCGTCAATATGCGGTCTGGCCCTGGCCCGCAAAGCGGGTCATAAAATCGGTACATTCTAATATACGGAACCAGTGCGGGTAAAGCCCCTCACAAAGCCAAGGAATATACCACGATGAAACCGCGGCTTGAGCAGGGAACGGCAACCGTGCGCCCGGGCACGTCGCTCACCAGTGTAGCTCAGGATGGAGGACGTGCCCGGGGACGATCTATTCCGTCAGGATGCCAACAGCCCGCGCAGCAGCGGGACATAGTGATCGACGAGCAAAAAGGCGAACAGCGCCATCAGATAGACGATGGAGTAGCCGAAGGTCTTCATCGCCTGGCGGCCGCTGTCATCGCGCATCAGCCTCCAGGCATGGTAGAGAAAACCGGCGCCGAGTCCGAGCGCCCCGGCAAGGTACAGCAGGCCGCTCATGTGGGTGGCGTAGGGCATCAGCGTCACCACCACCAGCAGGATGGTGTAGAGCAGGACCTGCAGGCGGGTGAACTGCACGCCATGCGTGACCGGCAGCATGGGAATATCGACACGCGCATACTCGTGGCGGCGGTGGATGGCCAGCGCCCAGAAGTGCGGCGGCGTCCACACGAAGATGATCAGGAACAGCAACAACGCATGAGGATCCACGCTGCCTGTCACCGCGGTCCAGCCCAGCACCGGCGGCGCGGCGCCGGCGGCGCCGCCGATGACGATGTTCTGCGGCGTCGCGCGTTTCAGGTACAGGGTGTAGATGACGGCGTAGCCGATCAGCGAGGCAAAAGTCAGGACAGCCGTCAGGTGATTGACGAACTGCACCAGTATCCACATTGCCAGCCCGCCCAGCACCAGCGCGAAGGCCAGGCAGTTGCGGCCGGTCATGGATCCGCGCGCCACTGGACGGTTACTGGTGCGCGCCATGCGAGCGTCGGCGTGCTGATCGACCACGTGGTTGATGGCCGCCGCGGAGGCCGCCGCCATGCCGATGCCGAGCGTGCCGAAAATCAGGGGTTGCCAGGGCACCATGCCCGGCACGGCGAGGAACATGCCGACCAGTGCGGTAAACACGATCAGCGCGACGACCTTGAGTTTGCAGACACCCAGGTAGTCCCTCCATTGCATGGCCGGCGTGGCCGTCATCGTATAACTCATGCTTGCCTCCGGCGCCCGTCAGCGCGGTTACGCGGCTTTTATGGTTCTTGCCAGCCGCTCGATCATTTTGTGCGGGCATTTTACCCTATTTTCAGCCCAGACCCGAGTACTTCAGCAACCTTTCGATATCCTTGATGAGGCCACGCGGATCGGCATCCGCCTCGTAGCTCATCATCAGGTTGCCGAGCGGATCGACCAGGTAGACGCGACCGGCGGACAAGGGTTCTGCCTGGTCCAGCGAAAATGTCCTCAACAGCGCCGTGGCCTGCTCCCCCGCCGGCAGGGCGAGAATGCGCAGACCCGGGAAATGGCCTGCCAGCTCCGCCTTCTCGTCAGCCCCGGCGGTACCGGCATCCCACAGGAACAGGCGCTGCAAACGGTCGATGTTCTTGCCCTGGGTAAGACGCACCTGACGGATCTTGTAGAGCTGCTCCACACAGGCCTTGTTGCAGGGGCCGGTCGCGAGGTAGACCCAGGTCCACTTGCCGCGCAGCCAGGCCCGGTCGAGCGGGCGCCCTTCCAGATCCGTAAAGCTGAAATCCGGCAGCGGTCGAACCGGCTCGACCAGTTGGCCGTGGTTCATGGTGGAAGCCGGCCGGTACTCTGGAAACGCGAAATACACCAGCCAGGCGAGAATTACCGGCGCGGCGAACACCAGCAGCACCGTGACCAGCACGGTTCGCGAACGGGCGCGGGATGGAGGGGTTTCAGTCATGCTCTGTACGCACCTTGCGTGTGTTGACGACAAAATAAATGATCAGCAATGTCAGCGCGAGCCCGAACCACTGCACGGCATAGCCGACATTGCGCTCGGGCCCGAATTTCAGCGGCTTCCAGTCCCGCACCAGCCCGTCGCCGGTATCGCTCTCGAGCAACAGCAGTACCGGCATCAGCGGCTGCTCCAGGGCACGGGAAAACAGTTCAAGCTGCACCGCCTGTACCCGCCAGGGCCAGCCGGTGCGCGGCGCCTCCCCGGCGAGCATGAAAACCTTGTCCGCCGGCAGCCGGATGCGCGCCAGGATGCGCTGCTCGCCGGCCGGCGCCGGCGGATCCGGAAGCCGTTCGCGGCTGACGCCCAGGGGCACCCAGCCGCGGTTGACCAGCACCAGTGCGCGCCCTCCCTCGACCACGAACGGCGTCAGCACCTGGTAGCCGACGCGCCCGTTGTGGGTGCGGTTGTCGAGCAGGAACTGGCGCGCGCCATCGAAATGCCCGCGCACCTCCACCAGGCGGTAATCCATGCCGGCATAGTCGGCGCGGGACGGGTCCAGGCGCAGTGGCGCCGCGCCGCGCTTCGTACCCCAGGCCGCCATCAGCGCGCGCTTCTGCTCGGCGCGGTCGAGTTGCCAGAAACCCAGCGAGAGCAATACCCCGAGCAACACCAGGGTAATGATCGTCGGCCAGAAGCCGGGGCGGAATTCCAGACTGCCGACACGCATGGCACGAGACTACAAAGCCATCCGCTCACTCGCAAGCAGATTCTGCTTGTCCTATACTCAACCTCTCTGAATCGCCCGGGAACACCGCCATGCCGATCAAGTTTTTCACCCTCGCGGTGTTCATCGCCATCCTCGCCAGCCTGTTCAGCGGCATGTTCTTCATGCTGCGCGACAAGGGGCAGACCACCCGCACAGCCAAGGCGCTGACCGTGCGCATCGCGCTTTCGGTCTCGCTGTTCGGCCTGCTGATGCTGGCCGTCGCCACCGGCCACCTGAAACCCCACGGCATCTACCCGCCCGGCCATCCGGCATACAAGAACGCGCCGGCGCCGTAAGTACGCCAGGGTCGCCGTACAAGCAAAAAGGCGCCCCGCGGGGCGCCTTTTTGCCGTCCTGCGTTTGCGTTACAGCATGTAGACGAAGATGAACAGGCCCAGCCACACCACGTCCACAAAGTGCCAGTACCAGGCCACCGCCTCGAACGCAAAGTGGTGATCCGGGGTGAAGTGACCCTTGATGCAGCGCAGCATGATGATGGTGAGCATGATGGCGCCGATGGTCACGTGCAAACCGTGGAAACCGGTCAGCATGTAGAAGGTGGAACCGTATACCCCGGTGCCCAGCGTCAGGTTGAGCTCGTGGTAGGCGTGCGAGTACTCGTACATCTGCAGGCCGAGGAAGGTGAAACCGAGCGCCACCGTCGCCAGCAGCCACATCACCAGCGCGCCGCGGCGGTTCTTTTTCAGCGCCCAGTGCGCAAGCGTCACGGTCACACCACTGCTCAACAGCAGCAGCGTGTTGATGGCGGGGATGCCCCAGGCGCCGACGGTCTCGAAGGGACCGCCTATTTCGCCGGGACCGTTGGTCGGCCAGGTAGCCTCCCAGCCGTTCCACAGAAGCTGGTTGGTTTCCACGTCACCGCCACCCAGCCACGGCACCGACAGCATGCGCGCGTAGTAGAGGGCGCCGAAAAAGGCGGCGAAGAACATCACCTCCGAAAAAATGAACCAGCTCATGCCCCAGCGGAAGGACTTGTCGACCTGCTCGTTGTAGTACCCAGCCTCGCTTTCGCGAATGACAGTGCCGAACCAGCCGAACATCATCAGCAGGACGATGGCAAAGCCCGCCAGCGTGATGGTCAGGCCCGTCTGGGAGCCGTTCAGGTAATTGGCAAACCCGACAACCAGCGTTGTCAGCCCGATGGAACCGACGATAGGCCAGCTCGTTCCATGGGGTACGTAATAGCCACCGTGTGCTTCACTCATTCCCGCATCCTCGTCTCTGATTTATGATTTGATCTCTAGTTCAACAACTTGTTCTTGTCGAAGAAGGTATAGGCCAGCGTGACCTCTTCTATTTCCTCGGGCAGCGCCGGGTCCACCATGAACAGCAGCGGCATGTCACGCTCCTCGCCCGGCTCGAACTTCTGCTCGGTAAAACAGAAGCACTCCGTCTTCCTGAAGTGGGTCGCGGCCAGCCCCGGCGTCACACTGGGAATCGCCTGCCCGACCATGGTCTGACCGGTACGGTTGCGCGCCACGAAGGACGTCCGGTACATCTTGCCGGGGTGAACCTGCATGCGCACCCTGGTCGGGCGAAAGTCCCAGGGCATGTTCTCGTTGACGCTGGCCACGAACTCGACGGTCACCGTGCGCGACAGGTCCGGCTCCACCATTACCGCCTCGGCCGGACCGTCGGCGGTCTTGCCGTTCAGGCCGGTGATGTCGCAGAACACGTCGTACAACGGCACCAGCGCGAACACGAAACCGAACATGCCGGCCACCACCCACAGCAGGCGCCGGATGGTCCTGCGGTTGGCGGCCTGCAGATCGACCTCGCGCCCGCTCACCTACAGCGCCCCGTTGGCGGTCAGCCACATGAAGCCGAAATACAGGCCAACCGCGGTCAGACCCAGTATGACGGCCATGAAGCGCGCGCGTTTTCTCAGCGTTTCTTCATTCACTTGTCACATACTCCGGTGCATGATGCGGCCGCCCGACGGGCGGCCGCGGGGACCCGCTACTTGACCTCGGGCGCGGTGGTGAAGCTGTGGTAGGGCGGGGGCGAGGACAGCGTCCACTCCAGGCCCTCCGCGCCTTCCCACACCCGGTCGGTCGCCTTCTCGCCACCCTTGATGGTCTTGTATACGATGTACACGAACAGCAACTGGGTAAGACCGAAGGCGAAACCGCCGATGCTCGAGATCTGGTTGAACTCGGTGAACTGCGTCGAGTAGTCCGGGATACGACGCGGCATGCCGGCCAGGCCGAGGAAGTGCTGCGGGAAGAACAGCACATTGACGAAGATGGTCGACAGCCAGAAGTGCAGCTTGCCGAGTTTTTCGTCGTACATGTTGCCGGTCCACTTCGGCATCCAGTAGTAAGCCGCCGCCATGAGGGAGAACACCGCACCGGTCACCAGCACGTAGTGGAAATGCGCCACCACGAAGTAGGTGTCGTGGTACTGGAAGTCCACCGGCGTGATCGCCAGCATCAGCCCGGAGAAACCACCGATGGTAAACATCACCACGAAACCGACCGCAAACAGCATCGGCGTCTCGAAGGTCATGGAGCCCTTCCACATGGTCGACACCCAGTTGAACACCTTCACGCCGGTCGGCACCGCGATCATCATGGTGGCGTACATGAAGAACAGCTCGCCGGTCAGCGGCATACCCACCGTGAACATATGGTGCGCCCAGACGATGAACGACAGGAACGCGATCGACGAGGTTGCGTACACCATGGAACTGTAGCCGAACAGGCGCTTGCGCGCGAAGGTCGGAATGATCTGCGACACGATACCGAAGGCCGGAAGGATCATGATGTACACCTCGGGGTGACCGAAGAACCAGAAGATATGCTGGAACATGACCGGGTCGCCACCGCCGGCGGCATCGAAGAACGATGTACCGAAATAACGGTCGGTCAGCAGCATGGTCACCGAACCCGCCAGCACCGGCATCACCGCGATCAGCAGGTAGGCGGTGATCAGCCAGGTCCACACGAACAGCGGCATCTTCATAAGCGTCATGCCGGGCGCGCGCATGTTGACGATGGTCACCACGATGTTGATCGCGCCCATGATGGAGGAAATACCCATCAGGTGGACCGAGAAGATCAGGAACGGAAAGGCGTTGCCGGTCTGCATCACCAGCGGCGGGTACATGGTCCAGCCACCCGCCGGCGCGCCGCCATCCATGAACAGCGTGGACAGCAGCATGGTGAAGGCAAACGGCAGGATCCAGAAGCTCCAGTTGTTCATGCGCGGGAGCGCCATGTCGGGGGCGCCGATCATCATCGGCACCAGCCAGTTGGCGAGCCCCACGAAGCCCGGCATGACCGCGCCGAAGATCATGATCAGCGCGTGCATGGTGGTCATGGAATTGAAGAACTGCGGCTCCACGAACTGCAGCCCGGGCTGGAACAGCTCGGCGCGGATCACCATCGCCATGGCGCCGCCGACGATGAACATCAGCAGCGAAAACAGCAGATAGAGTGTGCCGATGTCCTTGTGGTTGGTTGTGAATACCCAGCGGGACAGGCCGCGCGCGGGTCCGTGATGATCGTCGTGTGTTGTTTCAGTACTCATGTGTCTCTTCTCCTCCACGACCCTTAACGGGCGGCCTTGACTGCTGAAGGTTGAACCAGGTCGCCGGTGTCGTTACCCCAGGCGTTACGCTCGTAGGTCGCAACCGCGGCGATATCGATGTCGCTGAGCTGGGCGCCGAATGCGGCCATCGCCGTTCCACTCCTGCCGTTCAGTATCACGTCGATGTGCTTGTCGACCGGACCGGTGGCGATGGCGCTGCCCTTGAGCGCCGGGAAAGCGCCGGGAATGCCCTCCCCGTTGGCCTGGTGGCAGGCGGCGCAACTGGTGGCGTAGACCTTTTCGCCGCGCGCCATCAGTTCGTCCATGCTCCATTCACGCTCGGCGGCTGCGGCGTCCGCGCTGGCGGCCGACTTTTGCTCGGCAACCCACTGCGCATAGTCGGCCTCGTTCTTGGCCACCACCACGATAGGCATGAAACCATGATCCTTGCCGCACAGCTCCGCGCACTGACCGCGGTAGACACCTTCCTTCTCCACCCTGATCCACATGGAATTGATGAATCCCGGAATGGCGTCCTTCTTCATGCCCAGTTGCGGCACCCACCAGGAATGGATCACGTCGCTGGCGGTCACCAGCAGACGCACCTTCTTGTTGACCGGCACCACCAGTGGATTGTCGACCTCGAGCAGGTAGTGCTCGCCCTTGGGGTTCTCGTTGTAGATCTGGTCGTGCGGGGTGGCCAGTGAACTGATGAAGCTGATGTCGTCGTCGATGTATTCGTAGCCCCACTTCCACTGGTAGCCGGTCACCTTGATACTGAGATCGGAATTGCTGGTGTCCTCCATGCTGACCAGGGCCTTGGTGGCCGGAACCGCCATGCCGACCAGTATCAGGAAGGGAACGATGGTCCAGAGAATCTCCACCGTGGTGCTTTCGTGGAACTGCGCGGCCACCGCGCCCTTCGACTTGCGGTGGCTGACTATCGAATAGAACATCACACCGAACACCAGCACGGCGATCCCGACGCACACCCAGAAGATCAGCATATGCATGTCATATGCTTCCTGACTGATGGGAGTCACGCCTCGCGGCAGGTTAAGGCCGTATTCGGCCAGTGCGCCGGGAGCACCGAGCAGCAGCGCTGCCCCCCCCGACGCGGTGAGCAAACGCTTCAGTCTTGTAACCAACATGCCACTGTCTCTCCTTCCTCGTCCCGAGTTTGAAATTATTGTGTTTTTTCGTGCGCGACGCCGTTCAGGGCGCCAGCGCCTCACGCAACTGTTGCGCGAGCTGTTTCTTTTCGGCTTCGTTGAGATATTCGCCGATTTCCATGGTGCGGCCGTGCGAGCCGATCAGCAGTCGCGAGGGATGCCCCCGGACTTCGGGCGCCTCAAGGTACACACGCACCCAGGCGCGCTGAAAGCGGCTGTGTTGTTGCGGCCCCGACACACCCTCGACCACCTCGACGGCATCCTCGTGGATACTCAGAAGCTGCCAGCGCGCGCCACGCCGCGCAACCACGTAGAGCGCCCCGCCGAAAACCAGCATTTCCAGCCCCGCGAACGGCAGGATCAGCCATAAGCCTTTGACTGCAAATACGATTGCTATACTGAAGGACACCAGCACCATGCCCAGGAAAAACCATACGGTCTGCCGCCACGGCAGGGAGCAATTGGGCCGGATCATGAACCGGTGGGATGCATTGAAGCTGTCAAACTGGGTTGCGACCACCGTGCTACCTCTGGCAAACATTCCGGGTCACGAGAAAAAACCACAGTCTCGCGCGCTGGGCAGCATGCTACAGCAGCGCTCGATTCAGGTGCAAAAAAAATTAAAATTTATAGCCATAAATATTCGCTATATCATAAACTTATAAAACATAATATAGTTATTTGTTAATGTGCTTATAGAAGAGTGGGGTTGAGGCGCCATGCTGCGCCCGGATGCCACCCGCCCGCATTCGACGGGGCGGTTTGCCGCTTTTCCGCGGCGTGTCCGGAGCACGGATCTGTGACAATTGATTCATAACGTTCAAGTGACTGTGACAGCGGCCGAAATCACGGGACAGACACCCCATCCAGTCATGCCTGACTCCCGGCACGGGAGAACGGCGAGGACAGTTGAATCATGAAGACACTACTGCCATACCTGTTTGCTGCCACGATTCTGCTCACGGCCACGGCTGGCCACGCGGCGGGAGAAGCCGTGTTCGAACGCAAGCTGGCCGCCGCCCAGGCGGGCGACGCCGAAGCGCAATACGACGTCGGCTACCGCTATGAAAAGGGCCGCGGCGTCGACGAGGACGATGAACTGGCGCTGGAGTGGTACCTGAAGTCGGCCGCGCAGGGACTGGCCAAGGCGCAGTACAAGGTCGGCTACTGTTACATGAAGGGCGTCGGCGCCGACAAGGACCTGGACGAAGCGCGCACCTGGCTGCAGAAAGCCGCCGACCAGGACTATGCCCCGGCCCAGTACCAGCTTGGCAAGCTCTACGCCGGACCCGCCGGCGGGCGCGACTACCAGATGGCGTTCAACTGGCTGGAAAAAGCCAAGAACAACGGCTACGAACCCGCCACCCGCGAACTGAACAAGGTGCGCCGCAAACTCAACTAGGCCGCAAGCCGCTCACGTCGATGCGGCTCGCGGCGCGCCGCAGCGCCGCGGCGTCTGAGCGGTACGGCAGGTCGGCCAGCCGAGGCGCCGGCAGACGCGCGTCCAGCGCGGCAATATTTTCATCCGCATACAGGCAATCGGAGTCCAGCCGGTTGGCGACCCAGCCGTGCAACACCAGGCCACTGCGCGCGACAGCCGCCGCGCTCAGCAGGGCGTGGTTCAGGCAGCCGAGCCGGATCGGCACCACCAGCACCACCGGCAGGCCCAGCGCCACCGCCACATCCTCCATGGTTCCGCGTTCCCCGATCGGCACCAGCCAGCCACCGACGCCCTCGACCACCACGCTGTCGCCCTGCTCCCGAAGCCGGTCGAAAGCCGCGCGGATCTCCGCCACACGGATTTCCACGCCGGCGGCAGCGGCGGCAATATGCGGTGCAATCGGTGGCTCGAAGGCATAGGGATTGACCTGCCCGTAGGGTAGAGGCCGCCCCGTCGCGGCCTGCAGGCGCATGGCGTCGTCGTTGCGCAAACCCTGCGGCGTGCGTTCGCAGCCGCTGGCGACCGGCTTCATCGCGGCGACCCGGCAACCCTCCGCGGCCAGCGCCTCGATCAGCCCGACGCTGACCACCGTCTTGCCCGCCCCGGTATCGGTGGCCGTCACGAACACGCCCGCGCTCATGCCGGCGCTCTCCGTTCCAGCGTCACCGCCAGGTGCTTTTCACTCACCCAGGCGTGGCCGTTGACGATTTCATAGGTGGCCGGCAACAGGCCGTCGTGGCGGAACCGCTCGTAGGCCTCCACCAGCCGTTGCAGGCGGTGGCGTCCGGTGAGACCGCGTGGCCGGCCGGCGGTGACGTTGTGGGCGCCGATCTGCTTGAGTTCGCGCATCAGCTTGCGTACGTCACGATAGGTCAGGATCAGTCGTTCGACATCCATCACCGGGTCGGCGAAGCGTGCCCGCAACAGGGCGTCGCCGACATCGTGCATGTCGAGGAAAGTGTTGACATGGGCGTAGCCGTCCACCTCGCCCCAGGCGGCGCGCAATTCCTTCAGGGTATCCGGCCCGAAACTGGAAAACAGCAACAGGCCGCCCGGGCGGATCACGCGCCGCAGCTCCGCGAAGGTTGCGTCCAGATCCACGCACCACTGCATCATGAGATTGGAGAACACGAGATCGAAACTGTCGTCGGCGAACGGCAGGCGCTCGGCATCCGCGCACACGCAGCGCGGACGGCGCAGCCAGCGGCCGCGGCGGCGCGCGTGGCGCAGCATGGGCAGGGCAATATCCAGGGCAACGACCTCGGCCTTGCGGTAACGCGCCAACAGGCCGTCGATACAGTAGCCAGTGCCGGAACCCAGGTCGAGAATGCGTTGCGGCGACAGGCGCACCAGGTCCAGCCGCTCCAGCAGCCGTGTCGCCACTTCCCGCTGCAGGACCGCGGCCTCGTCGTAGCGATCCGCGGCGCGCTCGAAACTGCGCCGCGCCGAAGCCTTGTCGGGCAGACCTTCGCCGGGAAACGCCATCAGCGCGCCACCTGAGCGTCGAGGAACCAGCGCCCCGCCAGGCCGCAGCAAGCCTCCGGGTGCGACAGGAAAGGCGCGTGGCCGGCGCCTTCCAGCACCACGCCCCGATCCGGCGGCAACAGTTGCACCACCGATGCCGGCGCCAGCGTGTCGCGCTCGCCGAACACCCCGCACAGCGGCGTGACCTCCTGCCGCAGGCGCACGCGCAGGTCCGTTTCCTGCAACAGGGCCAGCCCGGCGCGCAGCGCCTGCGGGTGCGCCGCCGGACGCGTCTTCAGATCGGCGCGCAACCGCCTCAGCAATTCGCCGCCATTCGTCGCGCCGCGCACCTGCAAGGCCAGGAAACGTCCCAGCGTCTTGTCCAGATCCGCGTCAAGCTGTGCCGCGAACTGCGCGAACACCTCCCCGTCGACCGCGCACGGCCAGTCCGGCGCCGTCACGAAACGTGGCGTGGACGCCATCAGCATCAGGCCGCGCAGCCGTTCCGGCGCCTGCCGCGCAGCCTCCAGCGCCACCAGCCCGCCCAGCGACCAGCCGATCCAGAACGCCTCGCGCGGCGCCACCTCCAGCACCCGGCGCGCCCAGCCGTCGAGCGAGTCGCCACCGTCCCAGTCGCTGTTGCCGTGGCCGGGAAGGTCGACCACGCTGACCCGGAACAAGGCCGACAGGTGGCCGACGAACTCCCGCCACAGTCCGCCGTGCATGCCCCAGCCGTGCACCAGTACCAGGTCCGGTCCGGAACCCCGGCACTCAACATGCAACATCTTTCACTCCCGGATAGCAGTTCCCCAGCACCTCCAGCAGGCGGTCGACGTGCTCCGGCGCATGCAACGCGGACAGGGTGACGCGCAGGCGCGCCGCGCCCCGCGGGACGGTCGGTGGACGGATCACGGCCACCAGGATGCCTGCGGCGCGCAGCGCCTCGCCGAGCTTCACGGCCGCGGCCGCGCTCCCCACCCGCAGAGGCTGGATGGGCGTCTGCGAATCCATCAACGGCAGGTCCAGTTGCCGCGCGCCGTCGCGGAACCGCGCAATCAGTTCGCGCAGCCGCGCGCGGCGCGCCTCACCCTCGCGCACCAGGCGCAAGGCGGTGCGCGTGGCCCAGGCAACGGCCGGCGGCGCCGCAGTCGTATAGACATAGGTGCGCGCCTCCTGGATCAGCGTCTCCACCAGTTCTTCCGAACCAGCCACAAAGGCGCCGAAGGTGCCCAGGGCCTTGCCCAGCGTCGCCATCAGGATAGCGTGCCCGCCCGCCGCGCCAAGCTGTTCGTGAAACGCGCCACGGCCCTTGCTGCCGAGCACGCCGAAACCGTGGGCGTCGTCGACCAGCAACCAGGCGCTGTGGCGGCGGCACGATTCGTCGATGGCCTTCAGGGGCGCGCAATCGCCGTCCATGCTGAACACCGCATCGGTAGCCACCATCAGGTCGCCCTCCCCGGCGCCGGACAGGCGGCGCCGCAGGCTGTCCATGTCGAGGTGGTGATAGCGCAGCAGGCGCGCGCCGCTGAGTTGCGCCGCATCGATCAGGGAGGCGTGGTTGAGCCGATCCTCGACCAGGGTATCGCCACGCCGCAGCAGCGCCGCCGCGACGCCGAGGTTGGCCATGTAGCCAGTAGAGAACAACAGCGCCCGCGGTTGCCCGGTAAAGGCGGCCAGGTCCTCTTCCAGGGCCTGGTGGGCGTAGCTGTGGCCGGTGATGAGATGGGCCGCGCCGCTGCCGGTGCCGAAGCGCGCGGCGCCCTCGGCCAGCGCCCCGGCCAGCGCCGGGTGCGCCGCCAGGCCCAGGTAGTCATTACTGCAAAACGACAGCAGGCGCTCGCCATCGACACTCAATTCCACGCCCTGCGGCGTCTCCAGGGTGCGCCGCGCGCGGTATAGCTGCTGCTGGCGGCGTTTTTCCAGGGCCGGGGCCAGCGCACGCATCGGCGGTCAGACCGGACGCAGGCCCAGCCGCTCGAACAGCCGGCGGTCGTGGTCCGCGTCGGGGTTGTCGGTGGTCAGCAGTTTCTCGCCGTAGAAAATGGAATTGGCGCCGGCCATGAAACACAGCGCCTGGAGTTCATCGCTCATCTGTTCGCGGCCGGCGGACAGGCGCACGTGCGAGGCTGGCATCAGGATGCGGGCCACCGCCAGGGTGCGCACGAACTCGAAGGGATCCAGCGTCTCCGCCGTATCCAGCGGGGTGCCCTCCACGCGCACCAGCATGTTCACCGGCACGCTGTCCGGGTGCGGCTGCTGGCTGGCGAGCTGTTCCAGCAGCGACACGCGGTCGGCGCGTCCCTCGCCCATGCCGACGATGCCGCCGCAACAGACGTTGATACCGGCGTCGCGCACCCGCGACAGGGTGTCGAGCCGGTCCTGATAGGTGCGGGTGGTGATGATTTCACCATAGAATTCCGGCGAGGTGTCCAGGTTGTGGTTGTAATAGTCGAGACCGGCCTCTGCCAGGCGCGCAGCCTGCGCGTCGTCGAGCATGCCCAGCGTCATGCAGGTCTCCAGGCCTTCCTCGCGAACCCGCTCGACCATTTCCACCACCCGGTCGAAGGCCTTGCCGCGCGGGTTGCGCCAGGCGGCGCCCATGCAGAAGCGGCTGGCGCCGGCACGCCTGGCCGCCCGCGCGGCTTCCACCACCGCCTCGACGTCCATCAGCTTTTCCGGCTCCACGGCGGTTTCGTGGTGCACGCTCTGCGGGCAATAGCCACAGTCCTCCGGGCAGCCCCCGGTCTTGATGCTTAACAGAGTGCTGACCTGCACCTCGTTGGGATCGAAATGCTCGCGGTGCACCTGCTGGGCGCGAAACAGCAGGTCATTGAAAGGCAGTTCGAACAGGGCAGCGATTTCCTCCCGCCGCCAGTCGAAACGCAGCGCGCCGGGCTGGCCGGGTTCGCCCCGGGCGGATTCAGTGGCTGTGTGATTCATGTGGCTCCACGGGCAGTTCCACGTCGGTCCAGGTGTCGCGGCGAATCCGCAGCAGGTCCAGTACCGACCAGGGGATGAGAACGACGGCCGCCAGAACCCAGGCGGCCAGGTAATAGGTCCAGCCGCCACCGGGAATGAAGGTCGCGACGGCCACGAAGAAACCGGTCACGCCGTAGAAGCGGTAGGCCGCCTGCTGGGTGTAATGCCCCACCTTCTCGTTGGGATGATGACGGTTCATGGCATAGACCAGCATCGACAGCCCCAGCCACAGCATGCCAAGCGGAATCGGCACCAGGATGGCGAGAATGTTGCCGTAATTGAACAGCTCGGCCGCGCGCCGGGCGCGCCGGCCGCAAAGCTGCTCCGGCTCGTTGGCGGGCAGAGAAGATTCGGTCATGGGCTTCAATGAGATAGACTGCGGTTCCGGGGGCGAAACTATGCGTGCCGGTCCGCCCCCTGTCAACCAGGGAGGGCTGCCTGTGGTTTACAACTGGCTGGAAATCGCGCGGCAGGCAGTGTTTCCCGGCTACTGCGAACTGTGCCGGGGCAAGGCTCCGGCGCCAGTGCCGCTGTGTGACGGCTGCCGGCAGGAGCTGCCCTGGCTGCCACCCGCCTGCCCGACCTGCGCCACGCCCCTGCCGAAGGGTCGGCCGCACTGCCCCCGCTGCCTGGCGCACGCCCCCCTCCTCGACGCCTGCCAGGCGCTGTTCGACTACGCGGCGCCGGTGGACGGCTGGATCCGCGCCCTGAAATTCCACGGCAGGCTGTCCCTGGCGACCCTGCTCGGGCGCATGCTGGCGGCGCGGATGCCGGACGGAAACGGCGCCACGGTCATTCCCGTGCCCCTGCACCCGGTCCGCCTGCGCCAGCGCGGCTTCAACCAGGCGCTTGAAATCGCACGTCCGCTGAAGGCGCGGGGCTACCGCATCGACAACCGCTGCTGCGTGCGCAGCCGCGCCACCGGCGCACAATCGCGGCTGACGGCGGCGACACGGCGGGAAAACATGGCGGATGCCTTCGAAGTGCGGCGCGATGTCCACGGCGAGCGCCTGATTCTGGTGGACGACGTGGTGACCACCGGCGCCACCCTCGACGCGCTGGCGAGAGTCCTGCGGTGCGCCGGCGCGCAACGCGTGGAAGCATGGGTGGTGGCGCGCACCCCGCCGCCGCGACGCGCGCAACGCGGTTCAGGGCAGGGCGTCGACCGCTAGCAGGGAATTGAGAAAAGCCTGGCTGGGCGGATTGCCGAAACCGGTGAACAGGTTGCCGAAGTTGGCGACATCGCCATTCAGCGACATGTAGTTGAGAATCACCGTCTCCACCAGCAGGTTGACGTTGTTGGCCGCGGGGCTGGAGGCCGTCTCCACCGATCCGTCGGCGCGGAAATACCCGATCTGCTGCCGGATCGACGGCACCGGACCCGCCGGGTTGTAGACCAGGAAGAACGACGCCGCGGTGGACGAATTGTCACCGGTCCAGACCCCCTTGCCGCGCCCGTCGACGCTGTTGTCGAGGGTGCCGTTACTGGCCAGCGAGCCGTCGCTGTAGACGTACAGCATCAGCGGCACACCGCGCCGCGCGGCGTATTCCAGGCAGGCGCCCATGCAGCGGCCGGCGCGCAGGTCGCGCACCTCGCCGGTGGCGCGGTCGCCGGTGTGGTAGTCGAAACCACCCATGGTGATGGTGCCGGCGCCGGCGTGGCCGTCGATAACCATCTTCATCACCGAGGCGGTCTTGCGGAACTCGCCGTCGCCGTTGAACTCGGCCTGGGTGAAAATACCGGTGGCCGGGTTGTTCGGATCGACACCGTCGACGATATCGCCGTCCAGACTCGGATCGATGTTGACGCCGGCAAAGCGGTCGGCAATGTCGGCGGCCTTCAGGTAACCGCAACGCACCAGATCCTTGACCACGGCGTCGGCGCCGGTGTTGATGGTCGACGCGAGGCCGGTATCGGTCCAGCCCAGCTTGCTGTTGCTGATGCGCGCCACCGATTCCATTACCGCCACCACGTCGGCGGGGTCGCTGAGGATGCCGGTCAGGTTGCCGGTATCGACCATGCCGGTAACGTCGCTGGGCCGGTCAACCTTGGTGGGACGTATCTCGGTGTTGATCATGCTGGCGGGCGCCATGGAGTTGCCGCCGGAGTCGGAGTTGCGCGAACCGATCAGCGTCACCACGCCGCCGGCCGCACCCGCGCGGGCAATGCCGTACATGGGGTTGTGCGGGTTGTTGCCGGTATCGTTGTCGGAACGCGCCGGGATCACGGCGCCATCGATGTTCGCCACCCGTGTACCGGCCCGTTCCAGGATGCCGCGCAGGAAGGCGCTGTCGGAATGGAACGCCAGACCCAGCGAAGTGTCGGTGAAATCGCCGTTGCTGGTCGCGGTGGGCGTCGCCTCGGTGCCGCCCGGAATCATGTCGCCGGGCAGGCCGAGCTTGCTGTAGCCGGCGGTGCTGAGCACGTCCAGTTGCGTCTGGCGGCCGACCAGAACGTTGGAACCGGCGATGTTGGCGCCCCCCGCGAGGTCGAAGCAGATGAACGGGATCTTGCCGCCGCCAACACCACCCAGTGAGCAGCCGATGCTGGTCGCCAGCGCATCGAGATCGCTGGACAGGGCGGCCTGCGCAGCGCGCGGGTTGGCGAACAGACTGAAAATCGAGCCCCCCATCACCATGCCCGCCCCCGACAGGAAACCCTGGCGCAGGAAATCACGGCGCGTGACCGGTCGCGGATGGTCCTGGTGGTAAAGCGGCTCGTCCGGCCGCAGGTTCCTGGTACGCTTGGCCATAATCCTCATCCCCGTTGTCTATTGAACCAGTACCGCGGCGCTGCCAAGCACCGACCCGCACATCGCTTTCACCACGGCGCGGGTGCGCGCGGCATCGCAGCCGCCGCCGCAGGCCGCCGTCAGGCGGTCGAACAGGCTGCCGGTATTCACCTGCACCCCGGCCAGGTCGTAGCCGATCAGTTCCGTCTTGACCTCCTCGCGCGTCGGGGCATCGACCAGGTCGTTGCGCCCCGGTTCCGCGAGCCCCACCATGCGGTCGTAGAGCGCGTCCACGATCAGGTTCTTGGCGGCGGAATCGCCGCTGCCAAAGGCGGTGGCGACGTCGGCGTTGAAATCGAAGCCCGCGAAGAAGGTGGCGCGCAGGGCCGTGTCGTCGACCAGCGCACTGCAATACTCGATCGACAACTGCGCGATCGCCATCTGGTGCGCGGACAGGAAGCCATCCAGGTTCTCCACCGCCGGCAACTGCTGGCGCAGGGTCTGGAAGCTGGCGCCCACCTGGACGGGATCCACGCCGGTAAGGGCCGCCATGCTGGCGTTGATCTCATCGAAGGTGCGCACCCCGGCTTCGGACACCAGCGGCGGCGCCGGCAACGGCGGCGGAAGCAGCGGGGAAGGCTCGGTAAACACGTGTGTCTGCGTGCCCAGTTGCTCAAAGGTCAGGAAGAACTCGTCGGCCGCCGGACCGTTCTCCAGCGCGATGGTGGTGCCGCGCGTGGACAGCACCTGGCCGCTGGCCGGGTCATAGGCCGTGCCGCCGATCACCGTGTCGAGGTGGGTCCAGGCCTGGCCGACCGCCGCCTCCTTGCCATTGATGCCGATACGCATGCCCTTCAGCGCGATGCCGGAAGGTGTCACATCGGGATCGAGGTTGATGAAGAACGGCTTGTTGAACAGGTAGCTGTAGCTGTCGTACTGGCTGACCTCGAACACGATATAGCTGTCCGGCAGCGCGATCACGTCACCGATGGCGAACAGCAGGAAGAACTTCTCGCCCACGCCCACCTCGAGGTTCTGCAGGATCTGCGCCTCGCTGAGCGCGCGGTTGTGGATGGCCAGCATGCGGATCTGGCCCTGCCACTGACGGTCGCCCGAAACCTCGTTGCCCAGCACCAGCGCAAAGGTATCGTCCCACTCGCCCAGGTTACCGGCCGGCACCGTGTCCGTGTCGCCGGTGAACACACCATTGACGTAGATGCGGCGGCCGTTGATGGGATCGAAGGTCACCACCACGTGCTGCAGGGTGGCCTGCAGGTCCTCGTCCGCATCAGCGGTGGACAGGGCCGGCTCACCGTTGGCGTCGGTGGTGCTGGAACGGTGCATGAAGTCGTAGTTGTACTGTGTCTGCCCGAGCGTGAAGTTGCGCACGCCGGTGCCGGCGGAGTAACTGACGATGCGCGCCGGCCCTTCCTGGGTCACATTGGCGGGCGCCACCCAGGCCTCGATGGTGTATTCACCGGTGGCCTTGATCAGGTCGTGCAGCTTCTTGCTGGCGGTGGTGGATCCCTGGGCGCGGCCGTTGACGATCTCGATGCCCCAGCCGCCGACCCAGTTCACGTCGCCGCTGAGGGTCAGGTGCAGGGCCGGCTCCACGCCGCTGGAATCTATCGCAACGTTGCCGGCGCCCGACTTGAACTCGTACAGCGCGATGACGTCCGATTCGTAACGGTTGCCACCGCTGGCCACCACGCCCTCGGCGACGGTCAGCGCCTTGCTGATCACCAGCGAGGGATCGACCTGGGTGGGGGTAATGGTTGCCGAAAAGGCCGCGATGGCTGCCTCCATCTCGGCCGCGTCCGCCGCGCAGTCGGCGCTCCAGCAGTTGTGGAACTCGCTGCGCAAGCGCACCACGAAGCGCGAGTTGGCAGGGTCTGAAAGGTCCATCTTCGATTTCGCCGCGGCGTAGGCGTCGTCCACCACCGCGCTGGCGAAAAACGGCGACTGGGCGGTCGGCGACGACTCCACGTGGCAGCCGGAACAGTTGGCGGTCAGGAGCGGCCAGACAGTAGTGGCGAATTCCGCCGACGAGGCGGGAAAACTCCTGGTCGCGCCGGGATCCCGCAACACCGCCGGTGCGGTCAACTGGATCTGACGCTGGCCGCCCGCGGCGCCATTGGCCCAGTCGGAAATGTAGTTCTGGATGATGGTGGCGCAGGCGGCGTTGCTGGTCAGCCAGCAATTGTGCCCGCCCGCCACCTTGGTGACCAACCGCGAACTGCCCGGTGAATCCAGGTTCACCAGGCCGTTGACCTCGGCATAGGCGGCGTTGACATCGTCCTGGCGCACGAACATCGGCGACTGCACGCCTGGCACGTGACAGGCGCCGCAACGGTTGCTGGCGCGCAGCGGTTCCCACAGGTTGACCTGAAAGGCACGGATATCCGTGGTCAGCGCCACCGGCCCCGTGTAACTCGATGCGTTGACCGAACCATCATTGGCAGTGGGTGGATTGGGACTGGTTTCCGCGCCGCCGCCACAGGCCGACAACAGCAACAGGACACCCAGCGCCGAGAGCATGCGCACACTGTTCATTAACGCGTTCATCGTCTTCCCCCTGCCCGTCACTGCCTAGTTGCCCATGCACTGGGTGGCCGCAACCGCGAACACCTGTTTCATGTTGTAGTTCTGCCCGGTGAGCACCCCCACCAGGGTATCCAGCCGCGCCTGGTCCGGCTCGTTGAGACACACCGTGCGATAGGCCTTGCGCGCCTGGCAAGCGGCAAAAGCCTGGCTGTTGGCCAGTTCCTCGCCCAGCGAGGCGGCGCCATTGCCGCCACCCGGGAGGCTGGCGCTCCAGCCCAGCACGGCGTTCTGGCCGGCGCGCCAGTAGTTGTCCCAGCGGTCGTCGGTGGTGACATAGCCGTATTCGAAGTTGTCGGCATTGATCAGGTACTTGGGCCGCACCTGTCCGGGCGTGTACACCATCCGTCCCTGCGTCTTGTCCCAGTCGTGGTAGGCAAACGCCTGCGTCATGGGATCCATGCCGGCGTGGCAACCGATGCAGGAATTCAGATAGATGCGGCTGTCGCCGCCGGGACTGCGGCTGACGTCCTGGCGAATGCGGTCCGCGGGGCGTGTGGTGTCCTTCAACTGTTCAAGGTCGTTGCACAGGTGGTTGAGCACCGTGAAGCGGAACATGGCCCGGTTGGTGCCATCGATAAAGAAGGCCTGGGCCGCCGCGCGGGTGGTCATCACGCCCGCGACCCCCGCCGCCGGGATACCGTTGCGCAGCGACTGGCTGTCCGCCACCAGGTTGGCGGGATCGGACAGGTCGATATTCCGGGCCTCCAGATCCTCGTAGTGGGCGTTGCTGGCGGGCGAGTAGGCGGACACGCCCGACAGCCCACCCGCGCCCACGTATACCAGGTCCGCCGACAACAGCGTGTTGAAGGGCACCTCGTCGCGGATCATGCCGATGACCGTAGCGCTGTAGTCGTTGAGGGGATCGAATACCGACTGCGCCTCGTTGGTCCATGGCGTGGCGAAGTTCTTCAGGGTCACGTTATAGAAGCTGGAGGCGCGCGGGTTGCTGGCCGGATCGATGGCCAGCAGCGCCGCGCCCACCGCGTCGCCGGCGACGATGCGGTCCTCCATGGCCGACAGCACGGCTGCGGTCGGCGGGACGCCGGTGAGGCGGTCGTGGATGCGCCGGGCCTGCTTGCGCTCCAGGTCGCCCGCCGCGGCCGGCGCGGCGAAACAGAGCACTGCCAACGCGGCGGCCAGCCGTTCGCGCCACCGCGCCGGACATGGCGCGGCCGTGTTGCGCTGTTTCCGTTCGTACGTCGAGCCCATTGAACGCCCCCCTGTTGAATACCTGATCCCGTTTCCTAGCAATTAATGAACCAGCCTGCTTCCATGCGGCGTTGGGGCAATGTAGAACAGGGCGGCGCACCAGGCTGTGAACCAGCCCACATTTGCCGCTTCCCGCGCCTGGCGCGTTAAGCCCCTGTCCGGGTAAGAAAATAAGGTTCCTCTCACGAATCGGTGCATGGGGAGCGGTTGAATAGTTGAAAAGCATGAGTCTCATCAGGTACTTAAGAGTTGCGAAACTAACTAAGTATCTGAGAGGAGACCCATGCTGGTTGAAAGTTTGATCAAAGAGACGGTGGAATTGCAA
>WGBO01000010.1 GCA_015494295.1 Gammaproteobacteria bacterium
GTTAGGGCGACTGGATTTCGCGCTGTGACCCTAACAAGTTTTCAACCAGCTCGCGGAAAATCTCCGAATCCCATGCCCTCTCCCCGATCACCCGCGCCACGAAACGTCCGTCCCTTCCGACCAGGTAACTGGTCGGCAAGGCGTTCACCTCGTAGCGCTTGCGAACGTCGCCCTCGGCATCGAGCGCAACCGGGAAGCGGTAGCCGTGTTCGGCAATATAGGGCGCCACCACGCGTCGTCCGTTGCGGTCCGCCGCGATCGCGAGCACTACCAGTCCCTGCTCCGCGTATCGCCCTTGCAGAGCATCCAGCGCCGGCATCTCCTGCCGGCATGGCGCGCAGAATGTCGCCCAGAAGTTGATCAGCACCAGCTTGCCGCGGTAATCCTCGAGGCGCAGCGTGTCGCCATCGAGTGTTTCCAGTTCGAATGGCGGCGCCGCGAGGCGCTCCTTCGGCCAGTCGATGTCCAGCCCGCTGAGCGCGCCCGCGGGGGTTCCCGCCGTGGCGATGCTGTGCATCCACAGGACTGTCACGAGTAGCAGTAGCCTGCTAGCGTGCATGGTCGCGGAGGTAGTTCAGTATGGCTTCGCGCTCCTGCTCGCCCAGCGCCACCATGCCGCGTTCCTCGATACGTTGTTCCATCACCGGCAATACGGCCTGCCAGCCCTCGTAACCGAGACGTTTCGGGTGCGGCAAGGCGTGGCAGGTACCGCAACGCCCGGCATACGCCTGTGCGCCGGCGCTGTTGGCATCGGGAATCGCCGTCGTATTGCCGCGCGGGGCCTGCGAGGCGCAGCCCGCGACGCTGAATGCCATGGCAAGGGACAGGATCGCTTTACTGGAAACACGCATCTTCAAAACCCCAACTTGCTGTCAGCGGGCTTTTTGCCCTTGAAACCGTAGCGAATGCTTTTTGGCGTTGGCATTTCGATATACCAGGTGAGCATCACGCGGTAGTCTTCTTCCAGTTGCGGACCGTTCAGATCCTGGTAGAGCGGCACGCCCACGGTGAAGTCCACGATGTGCAGGGGCAGCGGTTGCCACTGAAAGCCCAGGGTCGCGAGCACCTGCTTGCCACCGTAGTTGTCTGGGTCCCACAGCGGCGACATGTAGGGCGAGGTTGGATCGCCCTGGGTGGTGCGGCCGGATTCGCCGCTTGCCGCCTCGTCCATTTCACCGCGTATCCTGCCTTGATATTTGGCGTTCAACTGAGCCTGCACCAGGAAGTCGTGGCGCATCTGGTACATGGCGTAGCTATCGAGCCGCACTTCGTCACCCAGGTGATAGTCGCGGCTGTTGTCATAGAGGCGCGCGGTATAGCTGCCGTTTACGCCCCACCACCAGGGAGAGGACGAGCCCTGGTAGAGCAAGCCGATCGTCGGGTCGAAGGTGCCGGAACCCAGTTGCATGCCGTAGGGAAGCTGCTCTCCCTGGCGCATGGCCAGCGGGTGTTCCTCATTCTTCTGGTTTATGGAACCGGTTGGCACGCTGAGGGCGAACAGGAAAGAGACCTGGCTGCGGGGAATGAGCGGGTCGTCCGCGTACAGGCGGTACTTGGTCATCACCATGGTGTCGGCGATGCCGCTGGATTCCATGGCGTAGCCGTCCATGCCGGTCAGCGTCTGCATCATGCTGTTGAACAGCATGTCCATGCTGTTGTCCTTGTACATGAGCATCAGGCCCGCGAAGAAGCGGTCGGAGAAGCTGTAGCCGGCCGTCAGGTTCAGCATGCGCATGTCCATGTCGGTGG
Source organism: Gammaproteobacteria bacterium (assembly GCA_015494295.1). Classification (GTDB taxonomy): domain Bacteria; phylum Pseudomonadota; class Gammaproteobacteria; order DSM-19610; family DSM-19610; genus Thiogranum. The sequence continues at coordinate 1,750 of WGBO01000010.1, forward strand.
GCGCGGCCATGAACTTGCCGGTTGCCATGCCGCCCATGACGGGCATGCCGAGCAGGCTTTTGGTGCTGACACTGTCCGTGCCGTCCCGCAGACCGTCCATGCGCATGTACATGGGCGTGACCTTGAGGCGGAATTCATAGGTTTCGGGGACGCCGCCGCCGGGGATGTTCATGGGCATGTTGCCGCCGCATTTTCCGCAACAAAGGCCGACATAGGCCGATGCCGCGGGGTGGATCAGCAGCAGTAACAGCAAGAGGTGAAAACGGTAGTTCCTGAACACGATGCCCTCCGGTTTGATCTTGTTGTATCGGTGGGCAACAAGGTATCGGGAACGGGAATGTCGCAACAGTGACAAATTGTCGCACCCCCGGCCGGAAGGCCTGCGGGCCGGGGTGCGCGTGAGCCCGCAATGGGCTCAGCGGAGCATCAGAAGTAGGATTGGTTGATCCACATGTGCACCCATATGCTGGCGGCGTAGCCGAGCGCAATCACGGGGCTCCACTTCAGGTGACCGAAGAAGGTGTACTTGCCGCGCGCCTGGCCCATGAGCGCCACGCCGGCGGCGGAACCGATGGACAGCAGCGAGCCCCCTACTCCGGCGGTCAGCGTCACCAGCAGCCACTGGCCGGTTGGCATCTCCGGATTCATGGTCAGCACCGCGAACATCACGGGAATGTTGTCCACGATCGCCGACAACACGCCGACCGCGATATTGGCGCTGGTGGCGCCCCACTGGCTATACATGAGCTCCGAGGCCATCGACAGGTAGCCGAGGAAGCCCAAACCGCCGACGCACAGCACCACGCCATAGAAGAACAGTAGCGTATCCCATTCGGCACGCGCCACCTTGTTGAAAATATCGAAAGGCACCACGTCGCCGATCTGGCCGTTGTGCTCGGCGCTGCCACTGTTGGTTTTCAGGTGCTTGTCGTGTGTCCGCTTCAGGTAATACCCGAAGAACTGAAGGTAGCCGAGGCCGGTGAGCATTCCCACCACCGGAGGCAGGCCGAGGAAGTTGTGGAAGCTGACGGCGGTTACGATGGTGAGCAGGAACAAGGCAATGATGCGCCGCGCGCCGCGAAACATCGCCACCACTTCGTCGCTGGCGGCCGGCTGTTCGTGCGGGATGGCGAAATGCATGATGGCCGCCGGCACCACGAAGTTCACCACGGAAGGCACGAACAGGGCGAAGAAGGTCCAGAAATCGACCATGCCCTTCTGCCACACCATGAGTGTGGTGATGTCGCCGAAGGGACTGAAGGCGCCACCGGCATTGGCTGCCACCACGATATTGATGCAGGCCAGGGTGACGAATCGGATGTTGTCACCGCCCACCGCCAGCACCACCGCGCACATCAGCAGCGCCGTGGTCAGGTTGTCCGCCACCGGCGAGATGAAGAACGCCAGGATGCCGGTCATCCAGAATAGCTGGCGGAAACCGAACCCCTTGCGGATCAGCCAGGCGCGCAGGGCGTCGAACACGCGCCGCTCTTCCATGGAATTGATATAGGTCATCGCCACCAGCAGGAAAAGCATCAGTTCGGCGTATTCGAGAAGGTTGTGGCGCACCGCGTGTTCGGCCAGTTCCGGCATGCCGTGGCTGGCGTACACCCAGCCGATGATGCCCCAGATGAGACCGGCCCCGATGATCACCGGTTTTGACTTGCGCAGATGGATGAACTCTTCGCCGATCACCAGCGCATAGGCCAGCACGAAGACCGCCAGCGAGGCATAGCCGACCGCGCTGGCCGTGAGATCCAGGCGGGTGTGTTCGCCACCGCCCTCGCCTGCCCCGGAGGCCTGCGCCAGGGCGGGAAGGAAGAACGGTATCAGTGCGAACAGCAGACTGCAGAGGGTACGACGGGACATCCGGGGTTCCTTTTCTCTGTTATCAGAAGATGATGTTCATCATGACCATGGAGACCACGAGGAACAGGATCGTCATGATACCACCGGCGCGGATGAAGTCCGGCACCCGGTAACCGCCCGGCCCCATGATCAGGGCGTTGACCTGGTGGGTCGGAATCAGGAAGGAGTTGGAGGTGGCGATCGCCACCGTCAGGGCGAACAGCGCGGGATCGGCGCCCACGCCGATGGCGATGTTCACCGCCAGCGGCACCAGCAGCACGGTCGCGCCCACGTTGGACATCACCAATGTGAAGAATGTGGCAAGCACTGCCACCGCCGCCTGGATAACCCAGATAGGCATGTCGCCGACCACCGAGAGGGTCTGTTCGGCAATCCACTTGGCGGTGCCCGAAGTCTCCACCGCGAGCCCGAGCGGGATCAGGCTGGCGAGCAGGAACACCGTCTTCCAGGACACTGCCTCGTAGGCTTCCTCGATCTTGATGACACCGGACAGGATCATGCCCACGGCGCCGGTCAGCAGGGCCACCGACAGACGCAGGTCGGTAAACAGCACCAGCGTCAGCGCAATGGCGAAGAACAGTCCGGCCCAGCCAACCTTGTGCGGGCGCACGTCCTCGTGCGGGTACTCGGTGGTCACGATCACGAAGTTGCGGTCCTTCTCCAGCCGCGCCAGCGCGTCCCAGGCGGTGTGCACTACCAGCGTGTCGCCGGCGTGGAAGGGCATTTCACGGATATTGTCGCCTTCGCGCAGGGTCTTGCCGTCGCGGTGCAGGGCCACCAGGGCCAGGCCGTAGGTCTTGCGCAGCCACACGTCGCGCGCGCTCTTGCCGATGAGCTGCGAGCCCGGCGGAATGACGATCTCGGCAATACCGGCCTTGGAGGACGACAGCGACTCGGTGAAGGTGCGCAGTTCGTCGCGCAGTTTAAGACCGAACTCGTCCACGAAGCGGCGGATGTTCTTTTCCGCGGCGACCACGCCCAGCACCATGCCCGGCTCGAACCTGGAATCGCGCGCCAGGCCGTTCGGTCCCACCAGGGTTTCCTGGCCGGAGCGCTTGCTGGCGATGACGCGGATGCGGTAGGACGACTCGACATCGTCGAGTTGCTTGCCGATCAGGGGGCTGCCGTCAGGCACCACGATTTCGAACAGGTCGTAATTGATGCCGTACACGTCCTTGAAGTAGTCCATGGTACTGGCGGGCCTGGTGCCGTTGTCCGTGTCGCTCACCGGCAGTACGAAACGGCCCGCCAGCACGAAGTACAGGATGCCGGTGGCCACCAGCGCCAGGCCCACCGGGGTGACCGAGAACAGCGACCAGGTCTGCATCTGCTGGTCCGCCGGCAGCGCTTCGTTGGAGGTCAGGATGAGGTCGTTCAGCAGAATCAGCGGCGAGGAACCCACCATGGTCACGGTGCCGCCGAGGATGGCGCAGAAGCCCATCGGCATCAACAGCCTGGACAGGGGGATGCCGGAGCGCGCCGAAATACGGCTGACCACCGGCAGGAACAGCGCCGCCGCGCCCACGTTCTGCATGAACGAGGAAATGATGCCGACGGTGCCGGATATGATCGGGATGATGCGGGTTTCGGTGGTACCGCCAATCTTCAATATAAAAGAGGCGACCTTGCTCATCAGGCCCGTGCGGTCCAACCCGGCGCCGATAATCATCACCGCGATGATGGACATCACCGCGTTACTCGAGAATCCGTTGAATATCTTCTGCGTGTCGACCAGGCCCTGCTCCAGGCCCATGACTGGCGCGAACAGCGTGGTCAGGCCCAGCAGCACCATGACGCTGACCGCCGCGACATCCACCCCGACCACCTCGAAGGCGAACAGGTAGATGGTCAGCATCAACAGACCGGTCACCCAGGCGATTTCCACACTGGGCGCGACCGTTGCCAGACCGAGGGAAATCGCAAGAAAAATAACGGCAGCAATGGCTTGCCGGCGCGAAAAGGATGGCGTATTTTCAGTCATAACAGTTTCTTACCGCATTTTTCGATACGGCGCCTTGTTAATATTTCGTGAAGCTTCCCGAGAGAGGCGCGCATGCTATCCAACTCCCTGTATACTGAGAAGCAAATTTAACAGGCCAATTTGAACAATTTTTTTGCACAGGCGGCATGGATCTCGAACAGCTCAGGACGTTTCTGGAAGTCGAACGCATGCGGAATTTCCGCAAGGCCGCCGAAAATCTCTGTGTCTCCCCTTCCGCCGTCAGCGCCCGTGTGCGCCAGTTGGAAGACACGCTGGGCCTCTCGCTGTTCCGCCGCGACCGGCAAAAGGTGAGCCTGACCCCTGCCGGCGAGCGGTTTGAGCGCCACGCCCGCTTCATCGTCGGCGCCTGGGAACGCGCCCACGAGGAGATCGCGCTCAGCGAGCAGGTGGACAAACGGCTGGTCATCGGCGGGCTGGCGAGCCTGTGGGAAATCTACCTGCAGGACTGGCTGAACAGTATCCACTGCAGCGCCCCGCTGATTGGCCTGCGCGCCGAGGCGGGTACTTCCAAGCGCATCGTGCAGAAACTCGAACAGGGGGTGCTGGACCTGGGCTTCCTGTTCGAACCGCCGCATCTGCGCGACATGGTTATCCAGGAGGTGCGCGATGTGGCCATGATCATGGTTTCCAGCGAGCGCGACATTCCGGTGGAGCGCGCGCTGGCCGAGGGCTATGTGCGCGTCGATTGGGGAACCTCCTTTGCCAGCCTGCACGAAAGCTATTTTCCGCAACGCCCGATCGCGGCGGTGCGCGCCAATGTGGGCAGCATCGCGCTGGGGCTGATCGAACGCTGCGGGGGATCCGCCTACCTGCCCGCTTCGCTGGTGGAGACGCGGCTGGCTTCCGGCGCCCTGTGGCGGGTCCCGGACGCTCCGGAAATCTCGCTCAAGAGCTATGCCGTGTTCCCGATACACGGGGAACATCGCCTGCTCATCGACCAGTTGCTGGAGCGTTTCCAGGTCGGATACATGGAACGCCAGTCCTGATTCCGCCTGAACTTCCCGCCGCGCCGACGGTCAGAGCTTGCGTGTCATGCCACATGCCTTATACTGCGAGCCTATGCCGCGTTCGACCCACAAGCTGCTTTCACTGCTGATTTCCATGTTGCTGGTGCTGGCCCCGTTTGCGGCTTTTGATGTGGCGGCCGCGGTCGAGGGTTCCGACCATTGCAAGGTGATGGACGCCGGTGGCGGCCCGGGTGGCGCGCAGAATGTGCAAGACGCCGGCAAGGCTGCTTCCGCGATGCCGGATTGCCCCTTTTGCCAGGACAATGGCTGCACTGACAGCGACTGTGCCGGGCACAGTTGCAATGCCGGCCACAGCCTTTCCGTGCTCACTGCCGCGGTGATGCCCGTGCAACACCGGGGCGCCGCGGCCCAGCTTGCCGGAATCGCCGCAAGCCTGTTGTCCTTCGATACCCCTCCACTGCTCAGACCTCCCGTCTCGTACTCCCTGTAATCACGTCCGACGAGCGCGCGTCAGCGTGCTGCGTTGTCCTGTTATTCATTAGGGAGTACCGACATGTTTTCGTGTCGTTTCTATCATAGTTATCCGTTCGTCCGCCGGTGGCGGTGCCTGGTGGCGGCCACGCTGGCTTTCGGCGGCAGTCTCGCCTGGGCCGAACAACCATTGACTCTCGAACGCGCCGAGGACCTGGCACTGGCCCGCGACCCCGCCGTGATTGCGGCCGAGGCGCGAGCCGGGGCGCTGCGCGACCAGGCCGTGGCCGCCGGTCAGTTGCCGGATCCGAAGTTGTTGCTGGGCTTGTGGAATGTACCGGTCGACGATTTCAGTCTCAGCCGTGAGCCAACCACCCAGTTGCGCACCGGCATACGCCAGGCGTTCCCGCGCGGCAATTCGCTGCAGTACCGCCAGCGCAGCACCGAATGGATGAGCAAGGCCGAAGATGCGCGCACCGAACTGACACGCCGTCAGATTCGGCGCGATGTGCGTGAAGCCTGGCTGGAACTGTACTACCAGCAACGCGCCGGCGAGATCGTCGAGCAGTCGCGGGGCCTGTTCCAGCAACTGGTGGACATTACCCGCTCCCACTTCGCAACGGGGCGTGTCAGTCAGCAGGACGTACTCCAGGCGCAGCTCGAATTGTCCCGGCTCGACGACCGGGCCACGCGCATCGCCAAACAGGCCGAGGTGCAACGGGCGCGCCTCGGCCGCTGGCTGGGCGAACGCGCCTGGTCCGACGTCGATGAACGTTTCCCCGCGCTGCCCGCGGTGCCGGACCGGGAGCAGCTCCGCGCCGCGCTGCCCGCCCACCCGGCCATTGCAGCCGCCAGCGCCCGGGTCGAGGCCCGCCAGCAGTTGGTGCAGGTGGCGCGTGAACAGTACAAGCCCGGTTTCAACCTCGGAGTCGAATACCGCAAGCGCTTCGGCGACAACCCCGACGGCACCTCCCGGAACGATATGGTCGCCGCCATGGTGACCCTCGATCTTCCGGTGTTCACGGAGAAGCGCCAGGACCGGCAACTGGCGGCCAGCCAGTCGCTGGCCGACGCCGCCATACAGGCGCGCGAGGAACGCCTGCGCGAACTCCAGCGCATGCTGGACAGCGAGTACGCGAGATGGAAACGGCTGGGCGAGCAGGAAGTCCTGTATCGCGACAAGCTGTTGCGGGAAGCCCACGCCAATGCCGACGCCGCCATTTCCTCCTACCAGAACGGTATCAACGAATTCACTACCTTGATGCGGGCGCGCCTGATGGAACTCGAGGTTCGCCTGCAGGACATGCGCATTCGCGTCGATCGCGCCCGTACCGCCGCGCGCCTGCTGTTCCTGGCGGCGAGCGACACCGATGTCACGAATACCAGCGGAGAAACCCCATGAAACTGCCTGTCACCTCCCTCTGTTTCGCCCTGCTCGCAGCCACCGGCGCGACCGCCCTGGCGCCAGCCGCCATGGCTGCCGGGGACGAAAAGGAAATCCTCTACTGGGTCGCGCCCATGGATCCCTCCTACCGGCGCGACAAGCCCGGCAAGTCACCGATGGGCATGGACCTGGTGCCGGTATACGCGGACGGCGACGATGAGGGCGATGTCGTCAAGATCAACCCGGTCATGGTACAGAACCTTGGCGTGCGCACCGCCAGGGTGGAGCGCGGCAAGTTGTGGCGGCTGGTGGAGGCCGTTGGCTACGTCGCATTCGACGAGCGCAAGCTGAGTCACGTGCACCTGCGTACCGATGGCTGGATCGAAAAACTCAACGTCAAATCCAACGGCGAACGGGTCAGCAAGGGCGATGTCCTTTTTGAACTGTATTCCCGCGAGGTCGTCAACGCCCAGGAGGAATATATCCAGGCCCTGCGCGGCAGCAACGACTATCTGAAACGCGCCTCACGCGAACGCCTGGAGGCCTTGGGCATGAGCGAGCAACAGATTCGCGAGGTCGCAAAGCGACGCCGCGCCTTCCAGAAGGTCCGAATCCTTGCCAGCCAGGACGGCATCGTCCATAACCTGAACGTCCGCGAAGGCATGTACGTCAGGCCCAGCATGGAAGTGATGACGCTCGCGGACCTGTCCAGCATCTGGCTGCTGGTCGATGTGTTCGAACGCCAGTCGGAGTGGGTGGCCGAGGGGCAGCCGGCCGAGGTGCGCCTGGGCTACCTGCCGGGGCGGGTTTGGGAAGGCAAGGTCGAGTTCGTCTACCCCACCATCGACCCCAAAACACGCACATTGCAGGCGCGCCTGCAGTTCGACAATCCCGAGGAGACACTCAAGCCCGACATGTACGCGGACGTGCGCATCTACGCGGGACCCAGGCACGGTGTGCTGAGCATCCCGCGCGAGGCGCTCATCAAGGACGCGGACCAGCAACGCGTGGTGCTGGCGCTGGGCGATGGCCGTTTCCGCGCCGTGCCGGTGGTTGCCGGCATGGAAAGCGGCGACTGGGTGGAAATCCTGGAGGGGCTGGAGGAAGGCGACACGGTGGTGACCTCGGCCCAGTTCCTGATCGACTCCGAGGCCAGTCTCAAGGCCAGTTTCAACCGCATGGACAGCGATACGGTCGACACCCACGAAAACAGCCCGGACGGCGGCGCGGAATAACGCGCGTGGCCATGGCAACCCAACAACTCAAGAGACCTGGCACATGATTGCAAACATCATTCACTGGTCGGTCAGGAACCGTTTCCTGGTGTTGCTGATGACGCTCGGGCTGGTCGCCTGGGGCGTGTATTCGGTCAAGAACACGCCCCTGGATGCCCTGCCGGACCTGTCGGACGTCCAGGTGATCATCAAGACCAGCTTCCCCGGCCAGGCGCCGCAGGTCGTCGAGGACCAGATAACCTACCCGCTTACCACCACCATGCTGTCGGTACCCAAGGCCACCACGGTGCGCGGCTATTCGTTTTTCGGAGACTCCTTCGTCTATATCCTGTTTGAGGACGGCACCGACCTGTACTGGGCGCGCTCGCGGGTGCTCGAATACCTCAGTCAGGTGCAAAGCCGCCTGCCCGCGAACGCCACCACGGCGCTCGGCCCCGACGCAACCGGCGTGGGCTGGGTCTATGAGTACGCGCTCGTGGACCGCACCGGACAACACGACCTGTCGCAACTCCGCAGCATCCAGGACTGGTTCCTCAAATATGAACTGCAGACCGTGCCCGGCGTTTCCGAAGTCGCCACCATCGGTGGCATGGTCAAGCAATACCAGGTGGTGGTCGACCCGGACCGGCTGCGCGCCTACGGGATTTCACTGGACAAGGTTAAGCGGGCCATACAGCGCGGCAACCAGGAGGTCGGCGGTTCCGTTATCGAAATGGCGGAAGCCGAATACATGGTGCGCGCCACCGGCTACATCCAGGGTATCGAACAGCTCGAGAAAATACCGCTGGGCATGAACGCCAACGGAACCCCGTTGCTGCTCGAGGATATCGCGGATATCCGCCTCGGTCCGCAGATGCGGCGCGGCATCGCGGAGCTGGACGGCGAAGGCGAAGTGGTCGGCGGCGTCATCGTCATGCGCTGGGGCGAAAACGCGCTGACCACCATCGAGGGCGTCAAGGAGAAGCTGGCTGCCCTGCAGGACAGTCTGCCGGACGGTGTCGAGATCGTGCCGACCTACGACCGTTCCGGCCTGATCGAACGTGCCATCGACACCCTGAAGGAAAAACTGGTCGAGGAATTCATCGTCGTTACGCTGGTGTGCGCGATTTTCCTGTTCCATATCCGCTCCGCGCTGGTGGTCCTGCTCAGCCTGCCGGTCGGTATCCTGGCGGCCTTCATCATCATGCATCTGCAAGGCATCAATGCCAATATCATGTCGCTGGGCGGTATCGCCATTGCCATTGGTGCCATGGTGGATGCGGCGATCGTGATGATAGAGAACGTGCACAAGCACATGGAGCATGAGGAGGTGACAGACGAGAACCGCTGGGCGATCATGGCCAGGGCGTCCGCCGAGGTCGGTCCGGCGCTGTTCTTCTCGCTGCTCATCATCACGCTGAGTTTCCTGCCGGTATTTACGCTGGAGGCGCAGGAAGGCCGCATGTTCTCCCCGCTCGCCTTCACCAAGACCTACGCGATGGCGGCCGCCGCCGGCCTGTCGATCACCCTGGTTCCGGTGTTGATGGGATATTTCATTCGCGGTCGAATCGTTGCCGAGGACAAGAACCCGGTAAACCGCTTCCTGATCGCCGGTTACCGCCCGGTGATCAACCGGGTGCTGGCGATGCCCAGGGCCATCGTGCTGGTGTCGGCGCTTGCCGCGGCCTCGATGATCTGGCCGCTGAGCGGCTGGTGGCCCCTGCACGACGCCATCGGCTCGGAGTTCATGCCCGATCTCAACGAGGGCGACCTGCTGTACATGCCCAGCACCTTCCCGGCGGTCTCCATCGGCAAGGCGCAGGAAATCATCCAGCAGACCAACAAGCTGATCGCGAAGGTCCCCGAGGTCAAACGCGTGTTTGGCAAGATCGGGCGCGCCGAGTCCGCCACCGACCCCGCCCCCCTGACCATGATCGAGACCACCATCCAGCTCAAGCCGGAGAGCGAATGGCGCGAAGGCATGACCATGGACAAGCTGCGCCGTGAACTGGATGCCCTGGTCAAGGTGCCGGGCATGAGCAACGCCTGGGTGATGCCGATCAAGAACCGCATCGACATGCTCGCCACCGGCATCAAGACCCCGGTGGGTATCAAGGTGGCGGGTCCGGACCTTTCGGTGATACAGGATATCGGCAAGCAGATCGAGCGGGTGCTGACGCCTGTGCCCGGAACCGTGTCGGTGTTCTCCGAGCGCGTGGTCGGCGGACGCTATGTGCTGGTCGATATCAACCGCACCGCCGCGTCGCGTTACGGCCTGAATATCGCCGACGTGCAACAGATCGTCAGCACTGCGGTGGGCGGCATGAATGTCACCGAAAGCATCGAGGGCCTGGAACGCTATCCCGTCAATCTGCGCTACCCGCGCTGGGTGCGCGACTCCGAGGTCAAGCTGGCGGAATTGCCCATTCGCACGCCTGCCGGCGCCCAGATCACGCTTGGCGACGTGGCCGATGTCAGGATCGTCGGCGGCCCGGGTGTCATCAAGAGCGAGAACGCGCGTCTCAACGGCTGGATATACATCGACATCCAGGGCCGCGACCTCGGCTCCTACGTGGTCGATGCCAAGCGTGCCGTGGCCGAACAGGTGGATCTCCCGGCGGGCTATTCCCTCAACTGGTCCGGGCAGTACGAGTTCATGGAACGCGCCAAGCAGAAACTCGCCACGGTGGTGCCGGTCACGCTCGGCATCATCGTGTTGCTGCTGTACCTGAACTTCAGGCGTTTCACCGAAGTGCTGATCATCCTCGGCACCCTGCCGCTGGCGCTGGTCGGGGGAATCTGGCTGCTGTACTGGCTGAACTACGACATGTCGGTAGCGGTCGGCGTCGGCTTCATCGCCCTGGCCGGCGTGTCGGTGGAGATCGGTGTCATCATGCTGGTGTACCTCAACCAGGCCTATCGCAGGCACCAGGACCTTGCCTGGCGCGAACAGCGCAGTGTCGACATGGATGAATTGCGCGAGGCCATTATCGAGGGCGCGCTGATGCGTGTTCGGCCGATCATGATGACGGTCGCCGCCATCATTGCCGGTCTGTTGCCCATCATGCTGGGGACCGGCACCGGTTCGGAGGTCATGCGGCGCATTGCCGCGCCGATGGTCGGCGGCATGATCAGCGCCACCATCCTGACCTTGCTGGTGATACCGTCCGCGTTTATGATCTGGCGAAGCTACCAGATTCGCAGCGGCCACATCTCCCGCGATTGATCGCAACGACAAAGGAGTCGATAGTTGAAGACACTGGCGATCGAACTGTTCTCGGATGTGCTGTGCGTGTGGGCATACGGCGCACAGATCCGCATCGATCAGCTCAAGGCGGACTACGGCGAGCGTATTTCCCTCGAATACCGCTTTATCCCCCTGTTTGCCGCCGCACACCAGAGGATCGAGCGCGACTGGAAGGACCGGGACGGTTTCAGGGGCTTCAACCGCAACGTGCGGGACGTGGTCAGCCGCTGGGATCACGTCAGCGTGCACCCCGACATCTGGATCGAGGATCCGCCACGATCCTCGACTGTCGCGCACCTGTATTTCAAGGCGCTTCAGCAGGTCGAACGCGAGGAAGCACTGTCGGATGGCGGGGATGGCTCACACAGCCGGCTGGAGGAGTTTCTCCGCGAGACACGGCGAGCCTTCTTCGAACAGGCCCGCAACGTTTCCCGGACCGGGGTGCTCGACGATATCGCCTCGGGCCTCGGCTTGCCGCTGGATCGCATGCACCGGCTGATGGCGGATGGCAGCGCGCACGCCGAACTGCACCTGGACAGCGAGGCGCGCGACCGTTACCAGATTCCCGGCAGCCCGACGCTGATCTTCAACGAAGGTCGCCAGCGCCTGTACGGGAATGTCGGCTACCGCATCATCGACGCGAATGTGGGCGAATTGCTCAGCGACGCGCATCACGGGAGTGCGAGCTGGTGCTGAAGCCGGGCCTGGAATTTGACTCACGTCAATGCGGGTAAGGAGATTCATCATGGCCAAAGACCCTGTTTGCGGCATGGATGTCAGCGAGCAATCCGAACACCGGCACGAACACGAGGGCAAGACCTGGTATTTCTGCAGCGCGGGCTGCAAGGACAAGTTCAGCGCGGACCCGATGCCTTACCTCGGCAACAGGGCCGGGGTGGAGGACGTCGCGGACCCTACGGCCATCTACACCTGTCCCATGCACCCGGAGATCGAGCAGCAGGGTCCCGGCGCCTGCCCCAGGTGCGGCATGGCGCTGGAGCCGAAAAGCGTTCCGCTCGCCAGTACACGCACCGAATACACCTGCCCCATGCACCCTGAAATCGTGCAGGACAAACCGGGAACCTGCCCCAAGTGTGGCATGGCGCTGGAACCGCGTACCGTAGACGTGGAGGAAGACACCAGCGAACTGGATTACATGACACGGCGCTTCTGGATCAGCGCCCTGCTGTCCATCCCGGTGTTCCTGAGCGCGATGGCGGCCGAATTCTGGCCGGATGCCATGGCGGAAATCATTGCGCCCCGTCACCGTCAGTGGCTGGAAATGCTTCTGGCGACGCCGGTGGTGCTGTGGGGCGGCTGGATCTTCTATGTGCGCGCCTGGCAATCGCTGGTCACGCGCAACCTCAACATGTTCACCCTTATCGGCCTGGGTGTCAGTGTCGCCTGGCTATACAGCATGGCCGGGGTGCTGGTGCCGGGAATCTTCCCGCCGTCGGTGTTCAACGAGTTCGGCGTGGTGCCGGTGTACTTCGAGGCCGCCGCGGTGATCACCACCCTGGTGCTGCTCGGGCAGGTACTGGAACTGCGCGCCCGCAGCCAGACCAACGCCGCCATCAAGATGTTGCTTGGCCTGGCGCCCAAGACCGCCCGTATCGTGCGCGAGGATGGCAGCGAGGAAGACATCCCCCTGGAGCAGGTGCAGGTGGGCGATGTACTGCGCGTTCGTCCCGGCGAAAAGATACCGGTGGACGGCACGGTCATCGAAGGCGCCAGCAATGTCGACGAATCCATGGTCACCGGCGAGCCAATCCCGGTCGAGAAACAGCCCGGCGATCGCCTGATCGGCGCCACCGTCAACGCCACTGGCAGCCTGTTGATGCGCGCCGAGAAGGTCGGCGCCGACACCCTGCTCTCGCAGATCGTGCAGATGGTTGCCGAAGCCCAGCGTTCGCGCGCGCCGATCCAGAAGCTGGCCGACACGGTGGCGGGCTGGTTCGTGCCCGCGGTGGTTGCGGTCGCGGTTGTGACGCTGGTCGTGTGGGGTGTCTGGGGACCGGAACCGAAACTGGCCTACGCCGTCATCAACGCGGTGGCGGTGCTGATTATCGCCTGCCCCTGTGCGCTCGGCCTCGCCACCCCTGTATCCATCATGGTCGGCACCGGCAAGGGTGCCATGGCGGGCGTGCTCATCAAGAACGCCGAGGCGCTGGAACTGATGGAAAAGGTCGATACCCTGGTGGTCGACAAGACCGGAACCCTTACCGAAGGACGCCCGGTGCTGGCCACGGTGCGCATCGTCGACGACACGCCGGAAGACGAGGCCTTGCGGCTTGCCGCCAGCCTGGAACGCGCCAGTGAACACCCGCTGGCGGAGGCCATCGTGCGTGGCGCGGAAAGCCGGGGCGTCAGTCTGGAAAAACCCGACGAGTTCCAGTCGGTCACAGGCAAGGGCGTCACAGGTACGGTGGCCGGCCGGCAGGTCGCGTTGGGCAACCTGCGCCTGCTGCAGAGCCTGGGCATCGACGTTGGCGACCTGCCCGAGCAGGCCGACGCGCTGCGCGCCGAAGGTCAGACCGTCATGCTGCTGGCCGTCGACGGACGCGCGACCGGCCTGGTCGGCGTGGAAGACCCCATCAAGCCGAGCACGCCGGAAGCCATCCGCGACCTGCACGCCGAAGGCATCGAGGTGGTCATGCTGACCGGCGACAGCCGCAAGACCGCGGAAAGCGTCGCGGCAAGACTGGGCATCGACCGCGTACAGGCGGAAGTGCTGCCCGACCAGAAGGCCGACGTGGTAAAGGCGTTGCAGGCGGAAGGACGCATCGTGGCCATGGCCGGCGACGGCATCAACGACGCGCCGGCGCTGGCCCAGGCCCATGTCGGCATCGCCATGGGCACCGGCACGGACGTGGCCATGGAAAGCGCCGGCGTGACACTGGTAAAGGGCGAACTGACCGGTATCGTTCGCGCCCGGCGCCTGAGCCGCGCCACCATGCGCAACATCCGCCAGAACCTGTTCTTCGCCTTTGTCTACAACTCGGCGGGCGTACCGATTGCCGCGGGCGTGCTCTACCCCTTCTTCGGCATTCTGCTGTCACCCATCATCGCCGCGGCTGCCATGAGCTTCAGTTCGGTATCGGTGATCACCAACGCCCTGCGGCTCCGTCACGCGAAGATATAGGTTAGACTGAAGGCATGAGCCGCCGCGACGATTCCATGACCATCGGTCTGCTCGCACGCAAGGCCGGGGTCAATGTCGAGACCGTGCGCTATTACCAGCGCCTGGGCCTGGTGCGGGAACCCCCGCGCCCGGCACAGGGCTACCGGCGCTACCCGCACAGCGACGTCGCGCGCATCCGCTTCATTCGCGAGGCGCAGCAACTCGGTTTTTCACTGCGCGAGGTCGGTGAGCTGCTGGCGCTGAACGACGGCGGCTGCGGCGAGGCGCGGCGCATGGCGGAACACAAGCGCGAGCAGATCGCCGCCCGCATCGAGGCCCTGCGTCACATGCACGACACGCTGGATGAGATGATCGGCGCCTGCCGGCGCAGTGAACGCCAGGGCACGAGCTGCGCGCTCATCGACAGCCTGGCGGCGCGCAGCAAATCAGCCTGAGGCGGGTTTCAAAGCCTCGATGGTGGCCGAGATAACGTAGTCCTCGACGCCCCGCCCCGGCGCCCAGTCGCGGATGAACTCGCGCGACTCGTCGCGGGGCTGTATCGCGATCGCCGTAAACCCGGCCTCCGCCAGCCACTGTTCCAGGTCGGCCACCAGCGAGGCGCCCGCCACGCAGGCTGAGTGCAGGTAGGGGTCGTTGCGCATGGATTCCGGCAGTTCGGTGCTGGCCACGACATCGGACACCGCCACGCGGCCGCCTGGCTTCAGCACCCGGAACATCTCCCGGAACACCTGCGGCTTGTCCGGCGACAGGTTGATGACACAGTTGGAGATGACGACGTCCACGCTGGCGTCGGCGACCGGCAGGTGTTCGATTTCGCCAAGCCGGAACTCGACCTGGCGGTAGCCGCCCTTGTCGGCGTTGGCGCGCGCCTTGCTGATCATCGCCGGCGTCATGTCCACGCCGATCACGCGACCGGACGCCCCCACCTCGGCGGCCGCCAGGAAGGCGTCGAAGCCACCGCCACTGCCGAGATCGAGCACCGTCTCGCCGGGCCTGAGTGAGGCAATGGCGCGTGGGTTGCCGCAGCCCAGGCCCATGTCCGCTCCGCCCGGCACGGCCGCCAGATCATCTTCCGAGTAGCCGAGGCGCGTGGAAATCAGCGCGTTGATCTGTTCGTCTTCCGACACGCCGCAACAGGATGCCGCCTCGCCGCAACAACCGCCGTTGTCGCTGGCCTCGGCCACCTCGCTGTAGGCGGCTCTCACGTTCTGTCTCAACTGGTCGGAGCGGGTCTGGCTCATAGGTCGTTTCCTTCTGTCAACTGTCTTACGTCCGGGCGCAGTGCCGCCCAGCGGTGGAAATCTTCAGGGTGATCGACATCCCACAGGGGTTCGAGTTCCTCGAATTCGATTGCCGCGCGATGCAAGGCGTCGCGCGTCTGCCGCATAACGCTATCACACCCCCAGGCGATGTTGGAAAACATGCACCGGTCGACACGCCGCGCGCCGACCAGTACGTAGCCCCCGTCCTCTCCTGGACCGAACACCGCCCGGGTGCCGCGTTCCAGGCAGCGCAGCGCCTGTTCCAGGTAGTCGGCATCCATCAGCGGGCAGTCACTGCCGATCAGTACCGCTGACCGGTAGTGTTGCAGCGCGTTGCGCAACGCGCGGTACATGCGCTCGCCCAGATCCTCTCCGGACTGGCGCCGGAGCGCATCACAGTGGCGCGCCAGCGCGACGATTTCCGGGTGCGCCGGGTCGTCGTCGATATGCAGCTCCAGCGGCGTCAGCCGCGCGCGCGCCACGCGTTCCACCGTGTCCGACAGCAGTTGGCGGTAGATCGCCAGCGCGGCGTCTTCACCCAGGCCGGTGGCAAGACGGGTCTTGACACGGCCCCTTACCGGCGCCCGTGCGAACAGGATGATGCAACTTCGCGGGTAACGATATCTCCGCGTATCCGGGGTTTCAGTCATAGTACGCCGCCAGGCGGCTTGCCGGCACCCCGGCCGCCCAGGCTGCCCGCAACAACCACATGCGCAGGATGGTTCTGACGATGCCGGCGCGTTCCCAGCGCCGGCTCGAGGTTTCCAGCACGCCCTCCGCGAACGCTGGCTTCGCACACCGCTTCAGCTGCCTCGACAGCTCCAGATCCTCCATCAGGGGCAACGGCGCAAAACCGCCAGCCCGGCGAAACAGGTCACGGGATACGAAAACCCCCTGGTCGCCGGTCAGCATGCCGGTCAGGCGCGAACGGCGGTTCATCATCCACTCGACGAGCCGCAACAGGCGCTGACGGCCTGACAGGCGTACCGGAAAGCCGCCCCAGTCCGAGCGCCGCAGGGCGCGGAAGATCAGCCTGTCGGCGTGCGCAGGAACGACGGAATCGGCATGCAGGAACCACAATACCTTGCCGGTGGCTCTGTCGGCGCCGGCCTGCAACTGGATACCCCGCCCCTTGCCGGAAATGAGACAGCGGTCACAGAAAGACCGTGCATGTGTCGTTGTATCATCGTGACTTCCACCATCGACCACAATCACCTCGTGACCGCGCTGTCGCAAAGGCTGAAGCCGGGCCAGTAACGTGCCGATCGTGGTGGCTTCATTGAGAACGGGAATAATGATGCTGAGTTTCATCTGGGCGTTTGTCTGATGCCTGATTAAATGACTTATATCTTATAAGGTTATAGGCCGGGCGGCCGACACAGGATAATACATAAATAACTGGCGAAAACGGGAATTTTGGCGCGACATCCCGCGCCAGTTTTTTTACACTTCACGGTAATGGGGATTACGGTTGGAACCGATGGAAAACGTTGATATCCATATATTGCTGGTGAGCGATGCGGCCACCGGCGAATCTGTCCGGCAGGTGCTGGAAGCGGCCGCCTTCACCCCCGTAATCACCCGAATCGAGCAGCGTCAGGCGTTGCTGGACGCCCTGGATGCCGAGCCGGCGCCGGATGTCGTCATTTGCGCACTCGAAGCGGACGACTTTACCGCTGACGAACTCGACGCCCTTCTGGATCAGGCCGGCAAGCCGGACCTGCCTGTGATCCTGCTGGCCGAAACGGGCACCGAGCCCGTCGCCCTGGCGTGCCTCGAAAAAGGTTTCGAACACCTGGTCATCGACACCTTGCCGTCGCTGCAGCGGCTGGCCGCGTTGATTCCGGTGGTGATCCGCACGGCTGACAGCCGGCGCGAACAGAACCGGCTGGCCCGGCAACTCCAGGAAAGCCAGGAGCGTTACCTGGACGTGTTCGACAACACCAACGACCTGATCCAGTGCCTCGGACTCGACGGCTGTTTCCTGTACACCAACCGCGCCTGGCGCGAAACCATGGGTTACAGCGAGGAAGAGGTTCGCAAGCTGCACCTGACCGACGTGCTCCACCCCGACAGCGCCCTCTGTTGCCAGGACCGCTTCGAGCGCCTCAAGGCCGGGGAAAGCATGGTGCGCATCGATTTCAAGTTCGTCACCAAGGACGGAAAAACGGTGCACCTGGAAGGTGACTGCGGCTCGATCTTCCGCAACGGCGAGGCCGTCTCCACGCGTGGCATCTTCCGCAACATCACCGAAACCGTGGAAGCGAACAAGGCGCGCGCGGTCAGCGAGGCGCGTTACCAGACACTGTACGAAAACGCCCCGGACATCTATTCCATCGTCGACGCGCAGGGTATTTTCGTTTCCATCAACCGCACCGGCGCGAAAATGCTGGGTTACGAGGTCGAGGAGCTGATCGGCCAGCCGGCCAGCGTGGTCATCCATCCCGAAGACCGCCCGCGGGTTTCCGCCTACGTCGCGGAGCGCTTCCGCGATCCCCACGACACCCGCGGTATCGAATATCGAAAACTCCGCAAGGACGGCTCCGTCATGTGGACCCACATGCGCGTGAGCCTGGATCCGGACACCAGC
Source organism: Gammaproteobacteria bacterium (assembly GCA_015494295.1). Taxonomy (GTDB): domain Bacteria; phylum Pseudomonadota; class Gammaproteobacteria; order DSM-19610; family DSM-19610; genus Thiogranum. Next base: position 19,899 of record WGBO01000010.1, read on the forward strand.
GAACCCCGTTTGCTGGTGCTGTGCAGGGATATCACCGAACAGCGCGAACTGCAAAAGAAACTCGCCTGGCAGGCCAGTCACGACGAACTCACCCAGTTGCTGAACCGGCGCGAATTCGACGCCAGGCTGCGACGCCTGCTGGACGCGCCCCGGGAAGTCACCGACCACCACGTGCTCTGCTACCTCGACCTGGACCAGTTCAAGGTCATCAACGACACCTGCGGCCACGTCGCCGGCGACGAGCTGTTGCGCCAGGTGGCCGCCATGCTCAGTCGCCAGATCCGCTCGCGCGACACGCTGGCACGCCTCGGCGGTGACGAGTTCGCGATTCTCATGGAGCACTGCCCGCTCGAGCAGGCGGAGATTCTTGCCAACCGCATCCGCGAACGCGTGGAGGATTTCCGCTTCCAGTGGAAAACGCGCCGTTTCAGTATCGGTGTCAGCATAGGCGTGGTCCCGATCCAGCATTCGGGGTCGCTGGAAGACATCCTCAGCATGGCAGACTCGGCCTGTTACGAAGCCAAGCAACTGGGCCGCAATCGCGTGCATGTCTACCGTCCCGGTGACCGCGCCATCATCGGCAAGGTTGGCGACGGACGCTGGGCAAGCCGTATCAACGAGGCGCTGGACAACAACGCCTTCAGCCTGTTCGCCCAGGAAATCGCACCCTGCCGTGGCGGGGCCGACGGCCTGCGCATGGAAATACTGTTGCGGCTGTGCGACACCGACGTCACCATTGCGCCCGGCGCCTTCATGCCGGTTGCCGAACGCTACAACCTGTCGGCACGCATCGACCAGTGGGTGCTCGACCGGACGCTCGACTGGTTCGAACAGCGCCCGGACGCCCTGGCCGGCCTGGACATGTGCAGCGTCAATCTGTCCGCCCTTTCGCTGTGCGACGACGCGTTCCGCCAGTACGCCATGGAACGTATCGGCCGTGGCGGCTTCCCGCCCGGAAAACTCTGTTTCGAGGTCACGGAAACCGCCGCGATATCCAATCTCGAGGTGGCAAAGCGATTCATGAACGCCCTGCGAGACAAGGGCTGCCGCTTCGCCCTGGACGATTTCGGCAGCGGTCTGAGCTCGCTGGCCTACCTCAAGGAACTGCCGGTCGACATCGTCAAGATCGACGGCGTGTTCGTGCGCAATATCGTCAACAGTGACATCGACCGCATGATGGTCAAGTCGATCTGCTCCATTGCCCGCATGATGGACATGAAAACCACGGCCGAGTACGTCGAGTCCGAAGACGCCTGGAAGATCCTGCGTGAAACCGGCGTGGACTACGTGCAGGGCTATCATATCGGTCGTCCGGTGCCCATCAACGCCTTTATCGAGAGCCGGCAACGCAAGGCCGACATTCTCTACCTCAATCGCTGATTCCGAAACGCGTGTCACCCGAAGCGAGCAACGGAAAACACCACGCCCGCAAACGCTTCACCCTGTTTACCGAAGGCGATCTTCTCTACCGCGACATGCTGGCGCGCATTGGCGAGGCCCGCCATGAGGTGCTGCTGGAGAGTTACATCTTCGCCGACGATGAAATCGGCCGGCGGTTCGCCGAACGGCTTGCCGAACGCGCCCGCGCCGGTGTGCGGGTGCGCGTTCATATCGACGCGGCGGGCTCGCTGTTCTGGTCGTCCCGGGCGCTGACGAAGGAAATGGCCGCCGACGGCGTCGAGGTGCGCTGGTTCCACCGCTGGGACTGGCGCCGCCCCTGGCGCTACAACCGCCGCAATCACCGCAAGTTGCTGGTGGTGGACGGCCGGGCCGCCTGGGTCGGCGGGTTCAACATTCACCGTGAAAACTCGCTTTCCGTCTACGGGCGGGAACGCTGGCGGGATACCCACGTGGGCTTCGGCGGCGAACTGGCGGCCACCGCCAGACGTCTGTTCGAGGATATCTGGCGCCGCCGTCGCGGGACGCCGCTGCCCGGGCCGGACGCCGACGGCAACGTGCTGGTATCCAACTATGCGCGCGGGGGGCGCCGCTACATGAACGGCCTGTTCCGCCGCCTGCTCGCCCGCGCCAGCCACAGCATTCACCTGACGACCCCCTACTTCGTGCCCGACCAGCGCACCCAGAACCTGCTGGGCGCAATCGCCCGCAAGGGCGTCGAGGTGCACCTGCTGGTGCCGCGCAAGAGCGACGTGAGGCTGGCGCGCTGGGCCGCGCACGCCGTCTATGCGCCACTGCTTGACGCGGGCATCCATATCCACGAATACCTTCCGCGCCTGCTGCACGCCAAGACGGTCGTCGTGGACGGGCGGCACGCCATGATCGGAACGTCCAATATCGACTACCGCAGTTTTTTCCTCAACTATGAACTCAATCTGTTTACCCGCGACGCGGAACTTTGCCGGCAACTCGAAACCCAATTCCAGGAAGATCTGCAATGTTCGGAAGCCGTCACCAGCAGCCGCTGGAAACGCCGTTTCTGGGGCCACAGGATACTGGAACTCATTGGCTGGCTGGCGAGACGTTGGCTATAGTTTCTGCAACAGCAACAACAACAGGCGTGGAGGCAAGCATGAAGAAGATATGCATCATCGGGGCCGGACGTGTCGGTGAATCGACCGCCCAGATCATTGCCAAGGAAGAACTGTGCCGCGAGGTCGCGCTGCTGGATATTACCGAAGGCGTGCCCCAGGGCATTGCGCTCGACATCCAGCAATCCGCGTCCCTGCTGCGTTTCGACACCCGCGTGGTCGGCGACACCGACCCGGCCGTCATGCGCGACGCCGACATGGTCATCATCACCGCGGGCTTTCCGCGCAAGCCGGGCATGTCGCGCTCCGACGTGCTGGAGGCCAACCTCACCATTATCGACGGGCTGGTCGATCACGTACTGGAATACGCGCCCGACGCCATGCTGATGATGGTCACCAACCCGGTCGACGTACTGACCTGGCGCGCCTGGCAACGTACCGGCTGGCCGCGCCACCGGGTGTTCGGACAATCCGGCGCGCTGGATACGGCGCGCATGACCAGCTTCATCGCGCTCGAGACCGGCTACTCGATCAAGGATATCTCCGCCCTGGTCCTGGGTGGCCACGGCGACGCCATGGTGCCGCTGCCGCGCTTTACCGACATTTCCGGCATTCCGATCGAGCATTTCCTCGACGACGACACCATCGAACAGATCGCGGAACGCACCCGCCAGGGCGGTGGCGAGATCCTGGCGCTGAAAAAGCACAGCAGCGCCTATGATTCCCCCGCAGCCGCCATCGCTTCCATGGTCGACGCCATCGGCCATAACCGCCGCCGCATCCTGCCCTGTGTCAGCGTGCTGCAGGGCGAATATGGACAGAACGACATCGCCATGGGCGTGCCGGCGGTGCTGGACGAAAACGGGCTGGTCAAGATCATCGAGCTGAAGCTGAACGAACGGGAGCGCAAGGATTTCGAGCGCTCGGCCGACATGGTCAGACATGACATCGGGCTTCTGCCCTGACCCGGAGCAACCGTGAGGAGATCCCGCCAGTGAGTGACGACACCGTAACCTTTATCGACAACCGCACCGGCCGGCGTTACGAATTCCCGGTCCGCAGGGCGACACAGGGCCCCGACGCGGTCGACATGCAGCGATTCTACCGCGAGACCGGTTATTTCTCCTACGACCCGGGCTTTCTCTCCACCGCAAGCTGCCACAGCAGCCTGACCTTTCTGGATGGCGAAAAGGGCCAGCTCATGTACCGCGGCTATCCGATCGAACAGCTTGCGGAGAAAAGCAGCTTCCTGGAGGTGGCCTATCTGATGCTGTATGGCGAACTGCCGAAACAGCAGGCGCTGGACGAGTTCCGCGACATCATCATCCACCACACCATGCTCAACGAGTCGCTGAAGAGTTTCTACAAGGGCTTCTACCACGACGCCCACCCGATGGCGATCATGGTCGGCGTGGTGGGTTCGCTGTCGGCCTTCTACCACGATTCCACCGACATCAACAATCCGCGGCACCGCGAGATCGCAGCGCATCGCCTGATCGCCAAGATGCCCAGCATCGCGGCCGCCTGTTACAAGCATTCCGTCGGCGAGCCGCAGGTGTACCCGGACAACAGCCTGAGCTACACCGGCAACCTGCTGAACATGATGTTCGCCGTGCCCTGCGAGCCTTTCGTGCTCAACCCGGTGGCCGAAAAGGCGCTGGACCTGATCTTTATCCTGCACATCGACCACGAGCAGAACGCCAGTACCTCCACGGTACGTCTCGCCGGCAGTTCCGGCGCCAACCCCTTCGCCTGTATCGCCTCCGGCATCGCCGCCCTGTGGGGGCCGGCGCACGGCGGCGCCAATGAAGCCGTGTTGCGGATGCTGGATGAAATCGGCGACGTCTCGAACGTGCCGAAATACCTGGCCCGCGCCAAGGACAAGAGCGATCCGTTCCGGCTGATGGGTTTTGGCCACCGCGTTTACAAGAACTACGACCCGCGCGCCCGCATCATCCGCAAGATGTGCCACGAGGTGCTGGACAAGCTGGGCGACGCCAACGATCCGCACTTTGAACTGGCGCTGAAACTGGAGGAGATCGCCCTCAACGACGAATACTTCATCGAGCGCAAGCTGTACCCCAATGTGGACTTCTACTCGGGGCTGATCTATCGCGCGCTGGGGATACCGGTGAACATGTTCACGGTCATGTTCGCCATTGCGCGCACGGTCGGCTGGGTATCGCAGTGGATGGAGATGATCAGCGAGGACAACCAGCGCATCGGCCGCCCCCGGCAGTTGTACGTGGGGCCGACCCGGCGCGACTACGTGCCGATCACGGAACGCTGAACCGGCGGGCGCCGGCTGTCAGGATTCGCCGGCGAACCACTCCAGGCCCTGCCGCGACACCAGCATGATGCGGCCGCGCGCCAGCTTGACGCACTCCTGGTGCTCGAACTCCTTGAGGATGCGGCTGACAACCTCACGGGTGGTGCCCAGTTCGCGCGCCAGTTGCGCGTGGGTCACTTCCAGCGGTGCGCCGCCGGAACGTTCGAAGCGCTGGCCCAGCAGGCACGCCAGCCGCAGGTCCAGGCGCTGGAAGGCGATATCCGAAACCAGTGACATCATCTGGTACAGACGGTCGGTCAGCATCTTCATGACGTAACGACGCAGAGCCGGCGATTCGTCGATGGTGTTCAGCAGGCTGGCCCCGCTGATCATCAGGCCCTTGATGTCGCTTTCCACCACTGCCTGCGCCGGGTAGGCCTGGCCGCCCAGCAGGGTGTTCAGGCTGAGAATGCACAGGTCGCCGGGCTCGATGCGGTACAGGGTAACCTCGCGGCCGTCCGGCGAATGCCTGTAGACCCGCACGCTGCCTTCAAGCAGCCACAGGAAGTTCCGGCACGGGGCGTTTTCCCGGAACATGACCGTGCCCGGCGGAAACTGCACATGGTCGGTCTGTTCCAGCATCGCCAGACCGCGCGCGTCGCAGTTTGCGACCAGTTCCGGGTAACAGGCGGCCAGCTCCCGCAGCTTGTCGCTCGTTTCCCCGGTGTCCCCCGACTCCGTTTGCGGATACTCCACCAGCGTATTCATGTTTCATTCACCATCAACAGGTTTCGCTTCCTCACTACGCGAAATCGACTTCATGGCGCTTCCCCTCAACACTCCCCTTCGAGCCCAAAGATAATTCCGCTTGGGACTGCCTGTATGTGCCAAAACGCACTAAAGAGGCGAATCCCTCGTCCGGATGACAGGTGCCGGAATATTGTCTATGCTGCGCCAAGCCTAGCGTAGCACCGTTCCAGCCCCTCTCACCACGGCCCTGTATATGTCCGACCCTGAATTTCAGCTCGAGCCGGGGATCTGCCACCTCAACCACGCCGCGGTGGCGCCCTGGCCGCGCCGCACAGTGCGGGCCGTGGAGGCCTTTGCGCGGGAAAACGGCCGTACCGGTTCGCGCAACTACGCCCGCTGGCTTGCCATCGAGCAACAGTTGCGCGAGCGCCTGGCTCGACTCATCAACGCCGACAGCACGGACGAAATCGCGCTGCTCAAGAACACCTCGGAAGGGCTGTCCGTGGTGGCCTGGGGCATGGCGTGGCAGCCCGGCGATGAAATCGTTATCGGCGCCCACGAGTTTCCCTCCAACCGCATCGTCTGGGAAGCGCTGAAACCGCTGGGTGTCGTGGTCCGCGAAGTGGAGCTGAACGGTTGCGCGGACCCCGAACAACGCCTGGTCGATGCCCTGACGGCGCGCACGCGGCTGTTGTCGGTCAGTTCCGTGCACTACGCGACCGGGCTGGCGCTGGACCTGGCGCCGCTCGGCGAGGCCTGCCGCGCCCGCGATATCGCGTTTTGCGTGGATGCCATCCAGGAACTGGGCGCACGCCCTTTCGACGTTCGCGCCTGCCAGGCCGATTTCGTGGTGGCGGACGGTCACAAGTGGATGCTGGGGCCGGAGGGCGTGGCACTGTTCTACTGCCGCCGCGAATGGCTTGAACGCCTGACATTGCGCCAGTTCGGCTGGCACATGGTGGAGGCCATGGGTGAATTCGACCGCGAGAGCTGGGAGCCGGCGCGCTCCGCGCGGCGTTTCGAATGCGGCAGCCCGAACATGCTCGGGATCCACGCGCTAGACGCGAGTATCGGCCTGCTGCTCGAAACCGGCCTTGAGACCGTATTTAACAATATTTCTCTAAATGTATCGTATTTAATTGAAAAACTGACTGAATATTCCTTTGATATACTCTCCGAGACGCGCCCGGCGCGGCGCGCCGGCATCGTCACCTTCCGGATTCCCGGTGAGGATATGGAGCAGCGCTACCAGCATCTCCAGCAGCAGGGTGTGCTGTGCGCGCTGCGCGGCGGCGGCATCCGCTTCTCCCCTCATTTCTACACTCCACGCAGCGTGCTCGACCGCGCCCTCGAACTGGTCCGCGAAACGCGCTGAAAAGTGGCGGCAATTCGCAAATATCGGGTAAATTTTCAACCATTTGCCCGAATTGCCGCTATCCTTGTAGACAACAACAGACTGAATTCGAAAACCGCACGCGCGTTTGAGGGTCTAATACACATATCATGAAACTGGAGCGGAGGTTGTATGGTCTTTAATCCTGCAGCCTGGCTGGGTCGAAAAATCGTTCGCTGGCTTACCCGGGAGCACCAGCCGGCCAACCCGCCTCTCTGCGACTTCGATCGCGTCCGCTACGAAGTGCGCCCCTGCGACGTCATTCTCGTCGAAGGCCGCAGCCGGGTGTCGGAGATCATCCGCACCATCACCCAGAGCCCCTGGTCCCACTCGGCGCTCTACATCGGCCGCATCCACGATATCGACGACCCCGAACTGCGCGAAAAGGTCCTGTCCTTCTACGACGGCGACCCCAACGAACAACTGGTCATCGAGGCCTGGCTGGGCGAAGGCACGGTGGTCAACCCGCTGGACAAGTACCGCAACGATTCGCTGCGCATCTGCCGGCCCACCGGCCTGACCCGTCAGGATGCCCAGCAGGTGCTGAAATATGCCCTGCAACACCTCGGCTTCGAATACGACCTGCGCCAGTTGCTCGACCTGGCGCGGTTCCTGTTTCCCTACGGCATCCTCCCGCGTCGCTGGCGCTCCAGCCTGTTCGAACACAATGCCGGCACGCCCACCCGCTCGGTGTGCTCGTCCATGATTGCGGCGGCCTTCGCCTCGGTGAAGTTCCCGGTGCTGCCGGTGCTGGAGGAAAAACACGATGGCACGCTGCGCATGATCCCGCGCAATTCGCGCCTGTTCACGCCCCGGGACTTCGACTATTCCCCCTATTTCGACATCATCAAGTGTCCGCCCCTGGATTTCGGCAAGATGCCTTCCTACCGGGAGTTGCCCTGGGACACAAAAGGCCGCATATGTAATGACGACGGCGACTGTTACGTGCCGGGCCTGCAAGCCGACGCCGATGCCGAAGCCGGCGCCGCGGAAACCGCCGGGCAGATCGCCGGCAGCGACGAGGTGCAGGAAGAAAACGCGAACCGGGACAGCGCCGACGGGCTCGAATCCGCGGACGCCGAAAAAACAAGCTGACAAATCAGGAGCGCAATCATGGCGGCATGGCTGGAACTGATCGTTGTTGTCGCGGTGGCATGGGGACTGGCCGCGCATCGCCCACCCGCGTGGGCATGGATCGGCGTCATCGGCGGCTACCTGCTGCTGTGGCCGGGGTTCCACGGCGCCAGTGGCTGGCTTATGGCTCCGGCCTGGCTGATCTTCGTGCCGGCCGCCGCGCTGCTCGGTGTGCCACCCCTGCGACGGCGGTACCTCAGCGCGCCCATCCTCGACATGTTCCGCAAGCTGATGCCCACCGTTTCCGATACCGAACGCGAGGCGCTGCAGGCCGGCAGCGTGTGGTGGGAAGCCGACCTGTTCAGTGGCAACCCTGACTGGAACAAGCTGTTGTCCTGGGACAAGCCCACCCTGCGCGAGGACGAACAGGCCTTCCTCGACGGCCCGGTCGAGGAACTGTGCCGGATGCTGGACGACTGGGAGATCACCGAGCACCTGTATGACCTGCCGGAAGACGTCTGGGCCTTTCTCAAGGAGAAGCGCTTTTTCGGCATGATCATCCCGCGCCAGTACGGGGGGCTGGAGTTCACCGCCTACGGGCATTCCTGCGTGGTCATGAAGATCGCCAGCCGCAGCATTACCGCGGCCGTCACCACCATGGTTCCCAACTCGCTCGGCCCCGCGCAACTGCTGCTGCACTATGGCACCGAGGAGCAGAAGAACTATTACCTGCCAAGACTCGCCAGCGGCGAGGAAGTCCCCTGCTTCGCGCTGACCGGCCCCGAGGCCGGCAGCGATGCGGCCTCCATGCCCGACACCGGCGTGGTGTGCCGCCAGGAATTCAACGGCGAGGAGACGCTGGGTATCCGTCTGAACTGGGAGAAACGCTATATCACCCTCGGTCCGGTGGCGACGGTGCTGGGCCTGGCCTTCAAGCTGTACGACCCCGACCATTTGCTCGGCGACCGGGAGGAACGCGGCATCACCCTGGCGCTGATTCCCACTGACACCCCCGGCATCGAGATCGGCAGCCGCCATTTTCCGCTCAACCAGGCGTTCATGAACGGCCCCAACCGTGGCCGCGACGTGTTCATACCCATGGACTGGATCATCGGCGGTCAGGCACGCATCGGCGAAGGCTGGAAGATGTTGATGGAAAGCCTGGCCGACGGGCGCTCCATCTCGCTGCCCGCGCTCAGCACCGGCGCCGGCAAGCTGGCCTCGCGCGCCACCGGCGCGTACGCCGCGGTGCGCAAGCAGTTCAAGACTCCCATCGGCAAGTTCGAGGGCGTGTCAGAGGTGTTGGGACGCATCGCCGGCAACGCCTATCTCATGGACGCCGCGCGCGGCCTCACCACGCTGGCCGTGGATCGCGGTGAAAAACCCTCGGTGGCTTCCGCCATCGTCAAGTATCACCTGACCGAACGCATGCGCCGCCTCATCGACGACGCCATGGACGTGCACGGCGGGCGCGGCATATGCATGGGACCCAGCAACTACCTGGGCCGGGTCTACCAGGCGATTCCCATTTCCATCACGGTGGAAGGCGCCAATATCCTCACCCGCAGCCTGATCATCTTCGGCCAGGGCGCCATCCGTTGCCACCCCTACCTGCTGAAGGAAATGGACGCCAGCCGGATCGGTGACCTGGTCGCCTTCGACGAGGCCCTGTTCGGGCATGTCGCACTGGCGACCAGCAACATGGCGCGCGCCCTGTTCCATGGCCTGACCGGCGCCCGGTTTGCGAACACACCCAGCGACCGCGACGATGCGGACTACTACCGGCAACTGACGCGCCTGAGCGCGGTGTTCGCCATTACCGCGGAAACGGCACTGGCCACGCTGGGCGGCACACTCAAGCGCCGCGAGTCCATATCCGGCCGACTCGGCGACGTGTTGAGCCTCATGTACCTGGCCTCCGCCACCCTGAAACGTTATGCCGAGGACGGCCGCCAGGCGGCCGACCGGCCGCTGCTGGAATGGGCCATGCGTGATGCCCTCTATCAGGCCCAGCAAAAACTGTTCGAGGTCTACGACAACCTGCCGCTGCAACCGCTGGGCCGGATACTGAAGCACCTGCTGTTCCCCTGGGGCGCCAGCTACCGCGCGCCGGACGATGCCCTGCTGAAGCGCGCGGCCAACGTTGTGCTGCGCTGGGGTTCCGCGCGCGAGCGGCTCAGCGAGGGCCTGTTCATTCCGGAGGATCCCGACGAGCCGCTGCGCCAGCTCGAAACCGCCATGGAACGCGCCACCGCCGCGGAGCCCGTTCTACGGAACTTGCGAAACGCCATGCGCAATGGTCAACTTGAACCCGGCGATCCCGAGCAATGCCTGGACGAAGCGGTTTCGGCCGGCGTGATCGACGAACGCGAAGCGGCGCAGGTACGCGCCGCCGTCGCTGCAAGAAAACAAGTCATCGGTGTCGACGAATTCCCCGCCGACTACTGGAAGGAGAAAAACACATCATGGCAGCGCAACCCAACCCCCTCGCAACAGGCAGGCCAGTCTACGTCGTAGACGGCGCCCGCTCGCCGTTCCTGCGGGCGCGCAACAAGCCTGGCCCGTTCCATGCCTCGGACCTCGCGTTCCAGGCCGGGCGCGCCCTGCTCTACCGTCAGCCCTTCGCGCCCGACACCTTCGACCAGGTGATCATGGGCTGTGTCATGGCCGGCCCGCAGGAAGTGAACATCGCGCGCGTGATCTCGCTGCGCCTGGGCTGCGGCGACAAGGTGCCGGCCTGGACCGTGCAGCGCAACTGCGCGTCGGGCCTTCAGGCGCTGGACTGCGCCGCGCAGGACATCGCCAGCGGCCGCTCGGAACTGGTGCTGGCCGGCGGCACGGAAGCGATGAGCCACGCGCCGCTGCTGTTCAGCACCGAAATGGCCGCCTGGCTGGGGCGCTTCAGTTCAGCGCGCTCGCCGGCCGACAAGCTGCGCGCCGCGCTCGCCTTCCGGCCCGTCTACCTCAAACCGGTAATCGGTCTGCTGTGCGGGCTCACCGACCACATCGTCGGCCTGAGCATGGGGCAGACCGCGGAGATTCTCGCCCACCGCTTCGACATCAGCCGCGAACAGATGGATTCCTTCGCCATGCGCAGCCACCTGCGCCTGGCCAGGGCCACCGAAAGCGGGAAACTCGATGAAATCGAGGCCATCTACGACAACGACGGCAACTACTACGACCACGACGACGGCTGCCGCCCCGACAGCAGCATGGAGAAGCTGGCCAGGCTCAAGCCCGCCTTCGAACGGCCCTTCGGCAAGATCACCGCCGGCAACAGCGCGCAGATCACCGATGGCGCCGCTTTGCTGATACTCGCCTCTGAAGACGCCGTGCAAAAACACGACCTGCCGGTGCTGGGGCGCATCCTCGACAGCCAGTGGGCCGGACTCGATCCCGGCCAGATGGGACTGGGTCCCGTGCACGCCATGGCGCCCATCATGGACCGCCACGGTTTCGACAGTGACGACATCGACTACTGGGAAATCAACGAGGCCTTTGCCGCTCAGGTGCAGGCCTGTCTGCGTGCCTGGCAGGACCCGGACTATCTGCGCACGGAAGTCGGTGCCGGGAAAGCCTTCAAACCCATCGACGAGGAACGCCTCAACGTGGACGGCGGCAGCATTTCGATCGGCCACCCGGTCGGCGCCAGCGGGGCGCGCATCGTCCTGCACCTGTTGAAGACACTGCAACGTGAGAACGCGCGGCGCGGCATGGCCAGCCTGTGTATCGGCGGCGGCCAGGGCGGCGCCATGCTGGTGGAGAGGGTCGAATGATGGCAAACGACAAGCAAAAGCCCGACCTGTATACCATCATCGACGACGACAACATCGCCTGGCTGCATTTCGACAAGCAGGATTCCAGCGCCAACGTGCTGTCGGCCTCGCTGCTGGAAGCCTTCTACGAGGAATTGCTCGACCTCAGTGAAAACCGCAAGCCGCGCGGCCTGGTGATCCTCTCCGACAAGCCCAACGGCTTTATCGCCGGCGCCGACGTGCGCGAGTTCACCCGGCTGGAGAACCGCGACCAGGCGCTGGACGCCATCCAGCGCGGGCA